>NZ_JASNRB020000011.1:0-232249 GCF_030411975.2 Massilia orientalis
CAGCTGCAGAAGCGGAAACGGAAACGGACACAGCTTAAACTAGCCGGCTGAGTGTCTTGACTGATGGGTCCACTTTACTTCACCGGCTTGCCGTCGCTATCGGCACGCATGAATTCAAGCTTGGCTTTCGGGATCGTTTTCCCAACCGAACAAGTCTGCATCAACAGCGGCGAAGCCAGGTCGGCCAGCTTCGTTACTGTAATGCTGCGGTGCTCGCAGCGTTCGGCAGTGTGGCCCCCGGCAGTTGATGCTGTCGCTGACTTGGGCTGCAAAACACCCCATTGGGCTGACGTCAGTTCGATCCATCCCTGGTGGTGGAATCCTGCGACTCTCCTTTGATGCCGTCGATTTGCAGATATACGTCGATTGCCATGGATCATCTCCGCGTTAGAGGGTGAATCACTTCTGCGATGAAAAGCTGAAGTATTCACCCAAGCTCGGCAGGCTCGATGCGCTTGGTCAATCAAGGAGCTGGTCACGAACAACTGCCATACGCGTAATACCCCACCGACGTCTGCCTCACATCCGTATAAGCGGCGACCATGTAATACCCCAGGTACTGGTTCGAATTCTTCGCATACACCTGCCCATCCGCCCCGATGTAAGCCCGGCCCGCCGACACGTGCGACACATTGCTGGCATACCAGTGACTGCACGTGAATGGCGCCGCCACATTGCCGCTGACGATCTTGTCGATCATCGTCTTGATGGCGACCATTTGCCCGCCGCTCTTGGCCGGGAAATTCACGTCCTCGTAGCCCCACCAGTCCCAGCATCCGCCGGGATTGTTCGCGGTGACGATCGTTTGCGGATACAGCACGATCACGTTGTTCGTATCGGCCCAACGGTTATAGCCGGCATTCTGGTAAAACGCCGTGCCGACGACGGATGCGCTTTGCAGGCAGCCGTGGAATGCCACGTGCAGCCGGCAGGATTGACCCGCGGCACAGCTGGCCGGCACGTAGGCGTAGCCGCTGTTGGCCATGCTATAAAAATTCGGATTGAAATTGCCCCAGAAAACGGATTGGTCGAAGTTGATGAAGCTGCCGGACAGCACACCCGTGTTCTTCGGATTCAATGGCCCATAAATCCATTTCAGGATCTCGCCCGCGGTATCGAAGTTGCAGTTGTTGACGTACGGGATGCCGTTGATGGCGCAGCCGTTGCCGAAGAAATCCGTCGGGATCGAATGCTCGGCCGCGAGATTGTTCTTGTAATAGATATTGGCGGTCGGGAGGTACGAACCGTACATCGTCTTGAGGTCGTCCATCACGGGCTGGCGGACCGTGGAATCGATCGTTCCCGACAGCAGATAGACCTTCGATGCGGCCATATTGCTGGTCGGGTCGATATAGCCATTGCCCGACCACGTATTCACCACCGACATCAGGTACGGCAGATTGCGCGAGCCGGTATTCGCCATGCACGGACCGACCGAGATCGCGACATTCCCCTGCGAGCAGTAGACGGGCCCGCCGGCGATGATGCCTGCGCCCTTTTTCACCGTTTTCGAATACGCGAAATGCATCTGCGCCGCCATGTGGGCGCCGGAGGAAAAACCGGAGACCGACACGTCGTTCACGCTGACGTTGTACTTCGGTAAAGCGACGACCGCCGCGAAGGCGCTCGTGCCGAGAAAACCAATGAGGATGCCGGCAAGCTGCCTTGCCCTGATCAGGATGGTCATGCTGTCTCCGGTTGTTTTATAGGTTTGACCCGGATCAGCTTAGATGAGGCAGACCGATGTGCAAGCGCAAAGCGATGTGCGCTTGCGATCAGGCGGCTGTGCAAAAAACGATGCATCCAGAGCTGAAACACGCCGCGTGTACCATGTGCGCATGACCTACCGCCTCGCCATGTTCGATTTCGACGGCACGCTCGCCGACTCGTTCCCGTTCGTCCTCACCGTCTTCAACACGATCGCCGACCAGCACGGCTTTCGCCGCATCGACGTCGCGCGCGCGGACGAGCTGCGCCACCTCCACGTGCGCCAGATGATGGACCATGTCGGCATGCCGGCCTGGAAGCTGCCGCTCGCGTCGAAGACCTTCATGACGATGATGCGCGACAGCGCCCACGCGATTCCCCTGTTCGACGGCATCGCCGACGCGCTGCGCCATCTGCACGACCGGGGCGTGGTGCTTACCGTCGTCTCGTCGAATGCCGAGCACAATGTGCGCGCGGTGCTGGGACCCGAGCTGGCGGCGCTGATCCGGCGCTTCGAATGCGGCATGTCCGTGTTCGGCAAGGCGAGCCGCATCCGCGCCGTGCTCAAGGCCTGCGGCGTGGCGCCGGCGGATGCCCTGTATGTCGGCGACCAGGCGACGGATGCGGAGGCGGCCCAGAAAGCCGGCGTGGCGTTCGGCGCCGTCCACTGGGGCATTGCCACGATCGAAGCGCTGCGCGCGCAGGCATGCGCCACCGAGTTCGTCACGCCGGCCGATCTGCGCCGCATCGCCCCCGCATCCTGACCTGTCCCGCGCACATATCGGCGGCTGGCTTGAAGGAAAATACTTCGCATGCTAAACTTTCGTATATCAACAGTGAACAAGAGAAGTATTTACAAGGATCAACATGCGACTCACCGACCAGACCCTGAGCAGTCTCACCGCCGCGCTGACCCACGCGTCGCGCGCCTACCGTGCCGCCGCCGACAAGGTCGCATCCGACTTCGGCCTGTCGCAGGCGACCGGGCTGCCGGTGCTGGTCATCCACCGCTTCGGCGAGAACGGCGTGCGGCCGGGCATCCTGGCCGAGACGCTGAGCCTGGAAGCGTCGTCGCTCGTGCGCGTCGTCGACCACCTGATCGGATCGGGCCTCGTCGAGCGCCATGAAGATCCGCAGGACCGCCGCGCCAAGATCCTGCGCCTGACCGACGAGGGCCTCAAGACCGCCCACCAGATGGACCAGGCGCTGACGCCCTTCCGCCGCAAACTGTTCGGGCAGTTCGACGCGGCCGACGTCGAGGCCACGCTGCGTGTCCTGTCCGGCCTGCCGACGGCCATCACCACCATCCAGGCCGCATGAACTTGCCAACCCGGTCGGAGATCCTGTTCTCCGTCAAGTCATTCGCGGCAGCGATGCTCTCGGTCTATGTATCGATGCGCATCGGACTGCCGCGACCGTTTTGGGCCATGATGACGGCCTATATCTGCGCCGCACCGTTCGCCGGCCCCGTCCGCTCCAAGGGGCTGTACCGCGCGGGCGGCACGGTGCTGGGCGCCATCGCCGTCACGTTCCTCGTGCCGCGGCTGATCAATTCCCCTGAACTGTTGTCGCTGGTGCTGGCGCTGTGGATTGCCGGCTGCCTGTATTTTTCACTGCTCGACCGCACGCCGCGTTCGTACATGCTGATGCTGGGCGGCTATACCGCCGGTCTCATCGCCTTCCCCGCCGTCAATGAGCCGGCCGCCATCTTCGACATCGTCCTCGCGCGCGTGGAGGAAATCCTGCTCGGCATCACGTGCGCCACCGTCGTGCACAGCCTCGTGCTGCCGCAGCCGTTCGGTCCGATGCTGGTGGCGCGCCTGGACAATGCCGTGCGCGACGCCCAGCACTGGATCCGCGATGCGCTGAATCCGGCCGGCGACACGCGCTCCGCCTCCGACCGCCGCAAGCTCGCCGGCGACATTACGGAGATGCGCCTGATGACCACGCACCTGCCGTTCGACACATCGCACCTGCGCTGGACGGAAAAGGCGGTCAATGCGCTGCAGGAACGCCTGGCCGCGTTCGTGCCGATCGTCTCCGGCGTCGAAGACCGCCTGACGGCGCTGCGCGAACTGGGCGCCACCGAGGTGTCGGAACGGTGGCACGCGCTGCTGCGCGACGTCGTCGCCCTCACCGAGAGCCCAAAGGACGTGGTCATCGATGCGCAGGGCGCCGCGCTGCGCCAACGCATCGACGCCCTCGAACCGAAGGTCGACGACACGCTGGGCTGGACCGGCATGATCGAAGTGAACCTGGCCGCCCGGCTGCGGCGCCTGATCGAGATCTGCGTCGAGACGCGCGCGCTGCGCCAGCACATCGACGCCGGCGTGCACGGGCGCCTGCCCGAGGCCGTGCGCCACCTGCCGGGCGTGCCGGTGAGCGCGCTGCACCTGGACCGCGGCATGGCCCTGCTGTCCGCGTTCGCCGCGGCCGTCGCCGTGCTGGCCTGCTGCGCATTCTGGATCCTGACCGGCTGGCCGTCCGGCGCGGCCGCCCCGATGATGACGGCCGTGCTGTGCTGCTTCTTCTCCACGCAGGACGATCCGGTCCCATTCATCAAGACCTTCATGTGGTATTCGATCTACGCGATCCCGCTGTCGGCCCTGTACCTGCTGGGCATCCTGCCTGCCGTGCACAACTTCGAGTCGTTCGTCCTGGCGTGCGCCCCGACCTTCCTCGCACTGGGTGTCTTCCTCGCGCGGCCCTCGACGTTCGGACGTGCCATGCCGTTCCTGTTC
Organism: Massilia orientalis; assembly: GCF_030411975.2. Classification (NCBI taxonomy): domain Bacteria; kingdom Pseudomonadati; phylum Pseudomonadota; class Betaproteobacteria; order Burkholderiales; family Oxalobacteraceae; genus Massilia; species Massilia orientalis. The sequence goes on from NZ_JASNRB020000011.1 coordinate 4,449, forward strand.
GCCATCTGCGGCACCCTGGCCATGATCGACACGCACAACGCCGACATGGTGTCCTTCGTGAACAGCACGCTGGCGCAGGTGGTCGGCTACATCGCGGCCGCCGTCACGACGAGCGTGTTCCGCCGCGTGGGCGCCGGCTGGACGGCGCGCCGCCTGCTCAAGGCCGGTTGGAGCGAGCTGTCGCGCATGGGCACTGGCGAGCGCGTGCCGTCGCTGCCGGAATTCTCGGCCAGGATGGTCGACCGCGTGGGCCAGCTGACCCCGCGCCTCGCGCTGGCCGGCAAGGACCAGGACCTGCAGGCCGTCGACGCGCTGCGCGACCTGCGCATCGGCTTGAACATGACCCTGCTGCAAAGCGTACGCGCCCGGCTGGGCCGCGGCGACGCGGCCGTCGGCCCGCTGATGAAGCAGCTGTCGCGCCATTTCGCGCTGCGCCCCAGGGTCGACGCCGGCTGCGAACGCAGCCTGCTGGACACGCTCGACAACGCCCTGCGCGCCATCTGCGCCGGCGAACGCGACGCGGCCCAGCGCGAGGCGCTCGCCGCCCTCACCGGCATGCGGCGCGACCTGTTTCCCAAGGCGGCGGCTTATCAGCCCTCGCTGGCAACTGCAATCTGAAAGGAGATCCGATGATCGGCGAAGTCAGCATCTACGGCCTCTACGTTCCTCCGCTCCTGCTGCTCACGCTAGCGGCGCTGGTGGTCTCGCGGCTCATCAACCTGGTCCTGGCGAAGACGGGCTTTTATCGCGTCGTCTGGCACCCGGCCCTGTTCGATTTTTCCCTGTTCGTCATCGTGCTCGGCGCACTGACGTATTACACACGCAACTGGTCCTGAGATGGCTATGAAAACTATTTTGTCGACAATTGGCCGGGTAAGTATCACGGCGGTGGTGACCGCGGGCGCGGTCTACGCGGGCTGGCAGCTGTGGCGCCATTACGAGGTCGAGCCCTGGACGCGCGACGGCCGCGTGAAAGCCTATGTCGTGCAGGTCGCGCCCGACGTGACGGGCCAGGTGACCAAGGTCTACGTCCACGACAACCAGCAGGTGAAGGCCGGCGAGGCGCTGTTCGACATCGACCGCGCCCGCTTCGAACTGGCCTTGCGCCAGAGCGAAGCCCAGGTGACGGCGGCCCAGGCGGCGTTGGCCCAGGCGCTGCGCGAGAACCAGCGTAACACCCAGCTCGACGACCTCGTGTCGCAGGAAACCCGAGAGCAGGGCCAGACCCGCAGCGACCAGGCGCGGGCCGCGCTTGCCCAGGCCATCGTCAACCGCGACACGGCGAAGCTGAACCTCGAGCGCACGCGCGTCGTCTCCAGCGTCAACGGCATCGTGACGAACCTCGACCTGCGCGAAGGCGCGTACGCCACCGCGGCGCATCCGGTGATGGCCGTCGTCGACAGCAGCTCGTTCTACGTCGAAGGTTATTTCGAAGAGACGAAGCTGCCCGGCATCCAGCTCGGCGACGCGGTCGACGTCACCCTGATGGGCACGCGCCAGCCGATCCGCGGCCATGTGGAAAGCTTCGCCGAAGGCATCACGGACCGCGACCGCAGCACCGGCGCCAACATGCTGCCGAACGTGAACCCGACCTTCAACTGGGTCCGCCTCGCGCAGCGCGTGCCGGTACGCATCGCCATCGACCAGGTGCCGGCCAATGTGCGACTCGTTGCCGGGCAGACGGCGACGGTGAAGGTGTTGCCTGCTGTGACCAAACCTGCGGCCCAGGCGGTGGCTGCCGTTCCCGCCGCGACTACCACGCGTAAATCGTCATGAACCGCTACCGATCCTCCGTCAAGAAAGTCTTCACGCTGTCGCTGCTGGCGGCCGCGCTCGCCGCCTGCACGACGGTGGGCCCCGACTACCACGTGCCGAAAGAGGCCGTGATCAAGCGCGACGCGGCCAATGCCCCGTTCATGGGCGCGGCCGAGCAGTCCTTCAAGTCCGAACCGCTTCCGGCCGACTGGTGGCGCCTGTACCAGGACCCGCTGCTCGACAAGCTGGTCGCCAAGGCCTTCGCCAACAACGCCGACCTGCGCGTGGCCGCCGCCAACCTGCAGCGCGCGCATGGCGTGCTGGAAGAGGTCGAGGAAAAGAAGCGCCCCGAAGTCGAGATGAGCGCCGCCCCGCAATACGGCCGGATCGCCGGCGCGCAGCTGGGCATCCCGGAACAACTCCCCACCGACGGCCTGTACGACGCCGACGTCAAGATCGGCTACACGCTCGACCTGTGGGGCCGCATCCGCCGCGCCGTCGAAGCATCGGAAGCGGACGTCGAAGCCGCGCAGGCGGCCAGCGACCTCACGCACGTGATCGTCGCGGCCGACACGACCCGCGCCTATGCGGAAGCGTGTTCGGCCGGCTACCAGCTGAAAGTGGCGCAGGAGTCCGTCGATCTGCAGCGGAAGTTCGTGAATCTCACGGCCGAACGCGTCAAGCGCGGCCGCGGCATCGCCATCGACACCACCCGTGCACAAGCCCAGCTCGAACAATTGCGCGCCAACCTGCCGCCGCTGGAAGCGCGCCGCCGCACGGCGCTGTACCGTCTGGCTGTTTTGACAGGTGAAGTGCCGAGCCAGTTCCCGGCCGAGGTCGCGCAATGTTCGACGCCGCCGCGCGTGGCCGCGACAATCCCCGTCGGCGATGGCGCCGCCCTGCTGCGCCGCCGCCCCGACGTGCGCCAGGCCGAACGCCAGCTGGCCGGCGCCACCGCGCGCATCGGCGTGGCGACGGCCGAGCTGTACCCGAACATCAACCTGGGTGCGTCGGTCGGCATGATCGGCATGATGAACCAGTTCAACGATGCGAACACGTGGAAGTTCAGCCTGGGCCCGCTGATCTCATGGAGCCTGCCGGCGACCAGCTCCGCCCGCTCGCACATCGCGCAGGCGAAGGCCGGCACGGCCGGTGCGCTGGCCCGCTTCGACTCGGTCGTGCTGAACGCACTGCGCGAGACGGAAAGCGCGCTCACCGTCTACGCCCGCGAGCTCGACCGCAACGCCGCCCTGCGCGCCGCACGCGACCAGAGCGCGCTGGCGTCGCGCCAGTCGGCCAAGCTGTACCAGTTCGGCCGCACCGACTTCCTGTCCCAGCTGGACACGGACCGCACCCTGGCCAGCGCCGAGAGCGTCCTCGCGGCGTCCGATGCCCAGCTGGCGGCGGATCAGGTGCAGCTGTTCCTCGCACTGGGTGGCGGCTGGGAGAACACGCATGCCAAGCATGGCGAGGAGCATGTCGCGCAGGCGCATCACGCGGAGTGACGCGCCCGGCGTTCACAACAATTTATCGAGCGTGATCGGCAAATCCCGCACCCGCTTGCCCGTCGCGTGGAACACGGCATTCGCGATGGCGGCGCCCACGCCCGTGATGCCGATCTCGCCGATGCCCTTGGCGCCCAGCGGGTTCACATGCGGGTCGTCCTCGTCGACGATCTGCACGTCGATCGCCTGGATGTCGGCATTCGTCGGCACGTGGTACTCGGCCAGGTTGCCGTTCACCGCGCGGCCTTCCCGCTTGTCGATCAGCGTCTCTTCCAACAGCGCCAGGCCGATGCCCCAGACGATGCCGCCCATCAGCTGGCTGTAGCCCGTCTTTTCGTTCATCAGCTTGCCGACGCCGTAGACGCCCACGACGCGCGGCACACGGATCTCGCCCAGGTCTTCGTCCACCGTCACCTCGACGAACACGGCGCCGAACGCATGCATCGAGTACTTCTGCTTCGCGTCGCCGGGCTCGGCCTTGGCCGTCACCTCCACGGGACCGCCGTGGCGTGCGGCGATGGCCTGCATCGCTACACGCCGCGCCGGATCGTCCAGCAGGTAGAGCTCGCCACCATCCGACGTCGAATCCACGCCCACCTGGTCGGCCGTCGCGCCGAACAAGGGCGAGCATTCATCGGCCGCCGCGATGCCGAGCAGTTTCAGGCGCAACGCCCTCCCCGCCGCCTGCACGGCCGGCGCCACGCTGGCCACCGTCGTCGATCCGCCCGAGACGGGCGCTTCCGGCATCTGCGAATTGCCCAGCTCGAAACGCACGCGGTCGACGGGCACGCCGAGCGCATCCGCCGCCACCTGGGTCATCACGGTATAGGTGCCGGTGCCGAGGTCCTGCGTGCCGGAGCGGAACAGCGCGGTGCCGTCCGGCAGCAAGGTCGCGGAGCATTCCGCCGCCGAACGGTTCGTCGGATAACTCGCCGTCGCCATGCCCCATCCGACGAGCTTGCTCCCCTGCCGCATCGAGCGCGGCTGCGGGTTGCGGTCGCGCCAGCCGAAGCGCTCGGCGCCGATCTCGTAGCACTGGCGTAGCGATTTACTCGAAAACGGCAAGTCCTTGCCGGGATCGCGCTCCGTGTAGTTTTTCAGGCGCAGATCCAGCGGATCCATGTGCAGCTCGTAGGCCAGCTCGTCGATCGCGCAATCCTGGGCGTACGAACCGGTGGCCTCGCCGGGCGCGCGCATGAAGGTGGGCGTACCGAGATTCATGCGTGCCAGCCGGTGCGACGTTGCCTGGTTGGGGCTCTCGTACATCATGCGCGTGACGAGGCCGCACGGCTCGATCCAGTCCTCGATCATCGACGTGTAGGCGATCGTGTCGTGGCTGGATGCCGTCATGCGGCCGTCCGACAGCGCCGCCATGCGCATGCGTTGCTCGGTGTTCGGGCGGGTGCCGACCGGGCCGAACATCTGGTTGCGGTCCAGCGACAGTTTCACGGGACGCCCCAGCTGCTTCGCTGCCATCGCGGCGAGCACCACGTGCGACCACACGGAACCCTTAGCGCCGAAGCCGCCGCCCACGTACGGACAGATCGCCGTGACGTTCTCGGGTGGAATACCGAAGATGCTCGCGACGATGCGCTGCACGCCCTTCATGTATTGCGTCGAGTCGTACAGGGTGAGGCGGTCGCCGTCCCACTGGGCGATCGTCGCATGCGTTTCGAGAGGGTTGTGGTTCTCGACCGGCGTCGTGTAGGTGACGTCTATCCGCGCGCTGCCGGCCAGCAGCCCCGCCTGCAAATCGCCCCGCTTCGTGTCGGTTTCTTCCGTCAACACTTTTTCCGGCGGATGCACGGACGCCTTGGCCTCCTCGAAATCGAGCACGGCCGGCTTGCGTTCGTACTCGATGCGCAGCCGGGCGCCCGCCTCGCGCGCGCGCTCGAACGTGTCGGCCACGACGACGGCGATCGGCTGGTTGTTGTAATAGACGTCGTCTTCCTGCAGCAGGGTCAGCCTGCGCCCGATCGGCGGCTGGAGCTTGCCGTCCTTCATGTTGGGAGGAAGCCGCATGGCGTTCGCGGGCGTCATCACGAGCAGCACGCCCGGCACCTCGCGGGCCGCGCTGTCGTCGATGGAGAGCACGCGTCCGCTGGGGATCGTGCTCGTGACCAGGACCGCATGGGCTACGTTGTCGACCGGATGCTCGGCCGAATAGCACGCCGCGCCGCTGACTTTCGCCCATGCGTCGACGCGATTGATGGGAGCGCCCGTGATCGTCATGCCATGCCTCCCATCTCACCCGTCGCGATCCGCAGCGCCCGCGCGACCGCGCGCTGCGCCAGTTCGACCTTGAACGCGTTGTGCGCATGCGGCTGCGCACCGGCGACGGCATCCGCCCCGACCTTGCCCAGCACGTCGTCGGTAAGCGCGCCCAGCGACTGGCCGCGCAATCTCTGCTCCGCACCCAGCGCCCGCCAGGGTTTATGGGCCACGCCGCCCAGCACGATGCGCAGGTCGCGGATGGTGTCGCCGTCCACGTCGACGGCCGCCGCCACCGACACGAGCGCGAACGCATAGCTGGCCCGGTCGCGCACCTTCAGGTAGTGCGCATGCCTGGAAAACGGCGTAGGCGGCAATTCCACCGCCGTGATCAGTTCGCCGGGGCGGATCACCGTGTCGTCCTGCGGGCGGTCCTCCGGCAAGCGGTGGAACTCGGCGACGGGCAGCTGCCGCGCGCCGTCCGGCCCCTGCAGGTGGATGACCGCATCGAGCGCGACGAGGGCCACGCTCATGTCGGAAGGATTGGTCGCGATGCAGTGCGGGCTCGCGCCCAAAATCGCGTGGATGCGGTTGTGGCCGTCGATGGCGTCGCAGCCCGAGCCGGGATCGCGCTTGTTACAGCGGGGGAAAGCGGGATCGGTAAAGTAATAACAGCGCGTGCGCTGCAGCAGGTTGCCGCCGATGGTCGCCATGTTGCGCAGCTGGGCCGACGCGCCGTTCAGCAGCGCCTCCGACAGCAGGCGATAGCGCTGGCGCACGAGCGGATGATTCGCGGCCGCCGTGTTGCTGGCCATCGCGCCGATGCGCAGGCCGCCACCCGGCAGCTCGTCGATGTCGGCCAGCGCGAGCCGGCTCACATCGATCAGGCGGACAGGCTTTTCGATGCCGCTCTTGTACAGGTCGAGCAGGTTGGTGCCGCCGCCGATGTATTTCGCACCCGGCTGGCGCGCCAGCTCGAGCGCGTGGTTCACATCCCTGGCACGGTCGTAGAAGATCGATTGCATGCACGTCCCCCTATGCCTGGCGCAAGACCACGCTGTGGATGGCCTTGACGATGTTGGGATAGGCGCCGCAGCGGCACAGGTTGCCGCTCATGCGCTCGCGGATCTCGTCTTCGGACAGCGCGCCCGGCGCCAGCTGGTCGCCTTCGGTCAGCATGCTGGCCTGCCTTGCCTTCACTTCGTCCAGCAGCGCCACCGCCGAACACACCTGTCCCGGCGTGCAATAGCCGCACTGGAAGCCGTCGCAATCCATGAAGGCCTGCTGCATCGGGTGCGGCTGCCCTTGCTCGCCGAGGCCTTCCACGGTCGTGATCTCGCGGCCGTCGTGCATCATCGCCAGCGTGAGGCAGGCGTTGATGCGCTGGCCGTCCACGAGGACCGTGCAGGCCCCGCACTGGCCGCGGTCGCAGCCCTTCTTGGTGCCGGTCAGGCCCAGCACCTCGCGCAGCGCGTCCAGCAGGGTCACGCGGGGTTCGATCGTCAGGTTGTGCTCGGCGCCATTGATCCGCAAGGTGAGCGGTTGCGGCGGCGCATGGAGCAACGTCGCGCCCTGCGCACGCTGCTCCGATAGACTCTGGTCATCGTCTGGCATGACTTTGCTCGCTTTCGAAGATGGATTGCCTGATTCATCATCTCCGAAATCAAAAAATCGGGGAGCGCGCGAGAAGCGTGCCGTTGCGGCAAGTGTTTGAAGCGCTCTATACTCGCGCAGAGATGCACAGAAGCATCAGCAACCCGGACATGACCATGCGCTCCCCCTTGCTCCTGTTGACACCGCTCTTGCTGCTGGCCGGCTGCGTCAACGAATCGGCCAGCTACACGATCGACAGCAACGACCACGCCCTGACGGTGGTCGTCACGCAGGATTATTTCTGGAGCAAACAGGCGGGCCTGCGGGTGATCGCGTCGCGCCTGCCGGACTGCCAGCGCCAGTTCGACCTCGGCAAGACGCCGCTGGCCGACCTGAACGTCGAGCTGTTCTCCACGGGCGACGACACCTTCGTGCTGCGCGCGGGCGACGCGATGTGGCAGCTGGAAACCCGTACCTGCAGCCAGTTGCCGGAACCGTCGGACAATGTGCAGGCCCAGCCGATCGGCGTGTTCCACATGGATGCGCAAAAGAAGCTCGTGTTCGAGCCGGCGGAAGGCTCGGTGGCGGCCACGCGCTAGCGCTCACACCCGCCGGCGGCAGGCCGGTCATCCGGCAACGCAGCCCGGATCAGTGCTGCCCGGTCAGCTGGCGCAGCCGTGCGATTTCAGCCGTGCGCCCGAGCCGGTCGAGCGTCTGCTCGAGCAGGGTGCGGTCGCCGTCACGCAGCATCGTCCATTGCGTGAAATATTCATGCACGGTACGCCAGGGCGGAAACTCGGGCGGCATGCTGCGCCAGGCGCTGCCGGTGTGGAGGAAGTACAGGACGGCGCAGAACACATCGTACAGGTCGTGCTTGCGCGGCCGGGTCTTGCGGCGGGCCGCTTCGAGCATTTCACGCACGGTCTCGAACTGTTCACGCGGTACATCGCTTGGAAAGGTTTGCCTGGCCATGTCGATCGCCTCAAATTCACTTGGAGACACATGATCCGGAACAGGTTCCCGATCATCGACGGGGCGTAGCGCATTGTCGCGACGGATTCGAACACGGCGCCCAGTAAATACAGTCTAGCAGCGTGTTCGGAATCATGGCGCCTTTTTTTTGCGGCGCCATCCGTGCGGGGTCGGGCAGGCCGTCAGTCGCGGGCCAGCGCCAGGAACTCGGTGCGCAGCGCCAGGTTCGGCTGCAGTTCGCCCAGGAGGGTCGACGTGATGGTTTCCTCGCCCGGCGTGCGGATGCCGCGGCTTTCCATGCACATGTGGCGGCACTTGATGACCACGCCCACGGCCTTCGGTTCCAGCACTTCCATCAGCGTGTTGGCGATCTGGACCGTCAAGCGTTCCTGCACCTGCAGGCGCTTGGAGAACACGTCGACGAGGCGCGTGAGCTTCGACAGCCCGACGATCTTGCCGTTCGGCAGATAGCCCACCGTCGCCTTGCCGAAGAACGGCGCCAGGTGGTGTTCGCAATGGCTGTAGACCGGAATGCCGCGCACGACGATCAATTCGTTGTATTCCTCGGCGCCGTCTTCGAACGCCTTGAGGATCTCGACCGGATCCTGGTCGTAGCCGGAAGTCCAGTGTTTCCAGGCCTTGGCGACACGCGCGGGCGTCTCGTGCAGGCCGGAGCGATTGGGATCTTCGCCAAGGCTTACCAGCAGGCGGCGCCAGTCATTCTCGGTGAAGACTTCTTTGTCAGACATGGTTAACCCTAAAATTTTCGATTGCCGAGAGTATATAGAAAATGGAGCGGATCCACCGATGACGGCGGCTTCCTTGCGCAAAACGAAAGCCGGACTGTGGCGGATGCGCTAGCGTAGTCGACGTCCTTGTCACTGCGCGGAGAACAGCCATGCTTGGGAGCACCGTCCTGGAAGTCGCGATCGGCCTGACATTTTGTTATGGCACGGTCGCCCTGATCGTCAGCACCTTGCAGGAAGCGTTGGCCGCGGCGTTCCGGCTGCGTGCCAACACCCTGCTGGCGGGCGTCAAGAGCATGCTCAACGACTCCCGCTTCGACGGGCTGGCGCGTGCCGTCTACCAGCATCCGCTCGTCAACCCGCATGCGGACGGCACGCAGCCGAGCGAACGGGACATGCGTACGCGGCCATCGTACATCGAACCGGCGCATTTTGCGATTGCGCTGGTGGACAGCCTGTGGAAAGTGCCGGGCGACTTCGCCCAGCTCGGCAACGCCATCGAGACGATTCCCGATCCGCAGGTCCGGCAGGTAATGCGCGGGCTGTACGGGCGCGCGCGCGACCTGCAGCAATTCCAGGACATGCTGGCCGGCTGGTTCGACAACGCGATGGCGCGCATGTCCGGCGCCTATAAACGGCGCCAGTTGCTGATTTCCCTGCTGCTGGCGCTGCTGCTGGCGATCCTGTTCAACATCGACAGCATCCATCTGTTCCGCACGCTGTGGCAGCAGCCGGCCCTCGCGGCGCATCTCCATGACGCGCCCGGCGCCCTGGACCCGGCCGTGTTCGACGCCCTGATGGCGCTGCCGATCGGCTGGACGCGGTTCCCGCTGGTAGCCAATGCCGATTTCGCGCTGCAGATCGCGGGCTGGATCGTCACGGCGTCGACCGCGCTGTTCGGCGCCCCGTTCTGGTTCGACCTGATGCAGCGCGTCGTGCGCATGCGCAGCACGGGCACGCGGCCGGAAGAAACGCCGCTGGCGCTGCGCGTGGAAGGCAGGATCGCAGCTACGCCGGTACCGTAAGGGGGCTGGCCGTCAGCGGCCGGGCGGACGGTGGCTGTCGACCAGCATGCTCGAGATCGACACGTGCGCCACGCGCTCCGGCCACTCGTCGCCCGGTCCGAACCAGCGCGCCTCGCTGATCTCGTTGGGATCGGTACGGATGTCGCCGTCCAGGTAATCGGCCGTGAACGCGATCATCAGCGAGTGCGGGAACGGCCACGACTGGCTGCCGAAATAGCGCAGGTTGTGCACGCGCAGGCCCACTTCCTCGAACACTTCGCGGTGCACGGCTTCCTCGATCGTCTCGCCCGCTTCCAGGAAGCCGGCCAGCGGCACGAAGCGTTTGACGGCGGACTGCGTGTGCAGCGCCAGCAGCACCTTGTCGCCATTGCGGATCAGGACCATCATCGCCGGCGAAATGCGCGGATAAGCCATGTGGCCGCAGTTCACGCACTTGAAACAGCGCTCGCCCGCCGCCAGCACGGTGCCGCTGCCGCAGGCGCCGCAGAAGCGGTGCGTGCGCGCCCATTCGGCGATCTGGCAGGCGCGCGCGGCCACGCCAAGGTGGCCTTCGTCGAACTCGCCGAACAGCGAACGCAGCCCGCGCCAGGCGTGGCCGGGCGGTGCCAGGGCCTCGTCGTCGACCCAGGCGGCCTGGCAATAACGGTCGTCCAGCAGGCCCACCGGCTGCAGGCGCGGCGGGTCGAGCGCGAGGCTGCGCACCGCGGCCTCGTCGGGCAGGCCGAGGTCGGCCTCGCGCACGAGCAGCCGCCCGCCGTGGAAGACGAAGGACAGCGGTGCGGCATCCTGCTGCGGAGCCATCAGGGGCGTGAACGAGGCGGGCGTCTGGAGCATGAGGTATCCGGTCATAAAGGGATTGCCTTCGATGATACCGTCTTTCGCCGCACCGTTCAGGCCGCCATCGACATCCAACAACCGCGCGAATGGATGAACTAATCCAGCTCATCATGCTCCAAGCCTCAGCAGGACCGCAGCGCAACCCAACGCGGAGGAGACGATGAGCGTGATGACCGAAGACAGCTTGAGCGGCGCCAGCTACCGGCACGGCGGCGGCTGGTGGGATGGTCCGCGCAGGTCCGCCGGCTATCGTGTCCAGAAGCCCGATCACTGGATCTTCACCGAGACCGGCCTGGCGCGCGGCGACGCGCTCGGACGGCATAGCTGGCCGCCGCTGGCGGGCTATGAATGCGACGGCGTCCCGCTCGACGTCTTCGATGCCGGCCATGACGCATTGCTGTCCGTCTGGGCGGACGAGGACGGTACGCCGGACGGCTATGCATTGCTGGCGGCGGCGCGCCTGGGCCCCGACTGGCAGGAATTGCCGGCACGTGCACGCCACGCGGCCGGCGAAGGCATCCACACGGCCGCCATGGGCCTGTTCACACGCAACGGCACCGTGTTTTCTGCCGGAACCACCGATTGGGCGCAAGTCCTCGACGCCGGCCGGGATCGCCAACTGGAGCGCGTCACGCGTAATGTCCTCGATGGCCTGTTGCGAAGGTAGCGCGGTAACTCAGGCGACAAAGGAGCAACAAGTGTACCGTCGACCACTGCTGCAGCGTCTCGATCCGCCTTCGGTGATCGTATTCCGCGCCCTTCACCTGGGCGACATGCTGTGCACGGTGCCCGCCCTGCGCGCGCTGCGCGCCGCCGTGCCCCGTGCCCACATCGCGCTGGTGGGTTTGCCGTGGGCGCAGCAATTCGCAGACCGGTTCAGTGCGTACGTCGATGAATTCATCGCCTTTCCCGGCCACCCTTTGCTGCCCGAGCAACCGGTCCGGCATGCTGCGCTCGCGCGTTTCTACAACAGCCTTTGCACCCGCCAGTTCGCGCTGGCGCTCCAGTTGCACGGCAGTGGCGACGTGAGCAACGACATCGTCAGCGGCTTCGGCGCACAGGCGATGGCCGGGTTCTGCCGTGGCGCGCCCGTCGTCCGCGACCGCACCGTCCTGTTTCCCTATCCGGAAATCGGGGCAGAACCGGAGCGCCTCCTGTCGCTGATGGAGCAACTGGGCGCGCCGTCGACCGGCGTCCACCTGGAATTCCCGCTGTCGCGCGACGACGAAGACGAGTGGCGCGCCAGCGGCCTCGGCGCCTCGCTCACGCCCGGCGCCTACCTGTGCATCCACCCGGGCGCGCGCAAGCGGGACAAATGCTGGCCGGCGGCCTTGTTCGCGAAGGTCGGCGACCGCCTCGCCGCCGAGTTCGGCCTCAAGGTGGTGTTGACGGGATCGGCCGAGGAAGCGGACCTGACGGCCGACGTGGCGTCCCGCATGCACCACCCGCCAGTCGACGCCGCCGCGCCCATCTCGATCGGTGCGATGGCCGTCCTGATGCGTGATGCCAGGCTTTTGCTCTGCAACGACACGGGCGTGTCCCACATCGCGGCCGGCCTCAGGCTCAAAAGCATCGTCGTGTTCAGCAAGGCCGACATCGCCCGCTGGGCGCCGCTCGACCGCCACACGCACCGCTGCATCTGGGATCCCGGTGCGGAGCGCGCCCAGGTGGTGCTGCAACATGCACGCGCCTTACTGGCCGGCACGGCGCCGAGCCGCCAGCGCAGTGTCGGCATGTGGCCTTACTGGTGACTCTTGACGAGCCAATGCCGCATGGGCCAGCGCCTCCACCTCGTCGATGCCGACATCGGCGACAAAGCTCACATCGTGCGGACAGCGCGCTCGCAGATTGTCCTGATCGCAGACAGGGCAGCGTGTCCGCACCGACATGGCCGCATGCAAGGTCGAGGGCCGCAACGGCAAACCGTCGATCAAATTCGTCAGCCAGAAGATGCCGACACTCGGCACACCAAGCGCCAGGCCCAGGTGCAGTGGGCCGGTGTCGTTCGACACAAGCAGCGCGGCACGCGCCAGCAGGCCGCACAGCCCGCCCAGGCTCAACCGGCCTGCGAGCGCTGCGGCCGGCGCGTGCATGCGCGCCACGACCTCGTGCCGGTCGGCTTCCGTGAGCGCGAGTTCCGGTTGCGCATCAAGCGGCAACCGCATGGCCGCACCGACCAGGCTCGCGATCTCGAGCAAGGCCAGCCTGCGCGGGCTGGGCGCGCGAAACGGCACCCAGCGATCGAGCAAGGGGACACCCGGCGCGCATGCCCCCGCCGTCAGCCGCGCACCGCAGCGCAACAGCAACGGATTCGAATGCCGCCCGCCCCCATGCATCTGCAGTGCGAGGTCGAAACGCTCGGCGCGCATCGCGTCGACGAAGCGCTCGACCTCTTCTGTTGAAGTCTCGTGTGCGCCGACGCCTTGCACGGGCGGCACCTCGACGACCCGGTCGACCGGCCCCGGCCTCCCCTGCAGGAACGCACGATGCCAGGCTTTTCCCGCCAGGACCAGTTCGGCCCCGGGATACGCCTGCTTCAACGCGTGCAGGGCCGACAGCGCGAACACGAAGTCGCCCACCGCACCGGGCCGCAGCACGACGATCTTGCGCACATCGTGGACACGCATGTCGTGGACACGCATGTCGTGGACACGCATGTCATCGAGACGGTCATGGATCGGTCGCATCGTGCGGCTCGTCGTGTGGCTCACTGAGCGGCAACACATACGGCGCATCGATGGCCCGTGCCGTGATGGTCGTCGGCAGTTCCATGTGATACGCACCGGACGGAAATATCGCGCAGCCGCCGTAAAGCGCCATCACACGCTGCTGGGCCAGCACATCTTCTCCGCAATGCTGGGCCGGCAGATCGCGCCAGAAGTCGAAGCCGCCCACCGCGCGCAGCTTGGCCGTATCGAACATCACGCAGCCGCCGACCCAGGCGATCTTGTAGCGCCGCGTTGCTCCGGCTTCGCCCGCCAGGCGGGCCTGCACGTGAAAGAGGTTCGCCGCGCTGTGCAGGTGATGACGCGCCCACGCCGGGCTGCCGGGCCGCACGGTTTCCGGCGTCACGGGACCGTCCCAGAATTCGATCGCTTCCTGCATCGGCCGCAACTGGCCCAGGTGGCTCAATCCGTGCAGCGCGCTACCGACGAGGCCGCATCCCTCTTCCCGTAGCGCGGCGTGCAGACGGGCGACGAGGTCCGGTTCGAGGATCACGTCGTCGTCGACGAACAGGCAGCACGGCGAGCGCACCTCGGCCAGCAGGAAGGCGCGCTGTTCGGCCATGCCGCGGCGGCGCGGGCGCCGGAACGTGTCGACGCCGCGGCCGGTGACGCGCAGGTAGCGCAATACCGCCTGCACCTCGCCATGCGTGCAGACGCCTTCGCCATCCGACTGGTCGGCAAGCACGATGCGCAAAGCCGGCCAGGTCTGCGCGCCGAGCGCCGTCAGCGTGACCGCGAGCGCAGCGGGGCGGTTGCGGGTCGGGATCAGGACGTCGATCGTCTCGTTCACGGCGCCGCCCTTCCATCCCCCTGCACCTGGCCGTTGAGGTACGGGTTCAGCGCGGGATCGTTGTACATCTTGAACTGGCGATAGAGCTTGAAATAGGCCCGTCCGGCCCGCGCTTCCGTGAGCAGCAGGTCGAGGCACGACATCAGGTCCTGGCGCTGCGCGAGCAGGCGGTCGAGCCTGGCGGTGCACGCGCGGATGTGGGCGTCGTCCGCATCGACGCGCTGCGTCTGCGCGCGCATGTGGTGGATCTTCAACGCGAGGATCGACAGGCGGTCGATCATGGCGCCGGCCGTTTCGCTGGAGAGCCGCGCATCGGGCACGCAGACGACGTGGCGCAGGGTGGCCAGCAGCGCTTCGTCGATGGCTTCGACCGCGTCGTTGCGTTTCTGGTTGTAGCGGTCGATCAGGCGCTTGCCGGCCGCGATTTCGGAAGGGGGCACGTCCAGCCGGCGCGCCCGGTCTTCCTCGCGCCACAGCAGGCCGTTGTAGCGGTGATTGGCGGCGATCCATTCCCATACGCCCAACCGGCCCGCATCGGCGGCGACGTGCGACATCACGGGCCAGTCGCGTTCGCGCAGCTGGCGGTCGTGGAACCAGACGACGGACACGGCATCGATTTCGCTTTGCATGGCAACTCCGATCCTGGGCAGACGAGTGACGTTTGCTTGGAGTACGCAGGCGTACTGGAGTTCTGCGGAATGCGCGCGGCCTTGGCACAGCGCAAAAAAACGGGGCGGCGCCATCGGCGACCGCCCCGGAACAGGAGGATAGGTGAGAACAGATTACTTCAGCAGGCGCGAGCGGCTGGCCACGAAGGCGATCAGGCAGGCGAGGCCGCCGATGTAGGCGATGGCGATCTGCATGCCCATGCCCTGGGCGATGGCGCCGATGACCGGCGGGCCCATCAGGCTGCCGCTGTAGGCCATGCTGGCCACGCCGGCCAATGCCGCCGGACCCTGCGCGCCCGCCGCGCTGAACACGAACGGGAACACCAGCGCCAGGCCCATGCCCGCGACGGCGAAGCCGAACAGGGCGAACCAGGCATTCGGCGACAGCACGGCGAAGAACAGGCCGGCGGCGCCCAGCATCGAGCCGCTGGTGACGAGCGAACGGGCACCGTAGCGCACCTTGAGCTTGTCACCGACGAGGCGGGCCAGCAACGTCATCACGGAGAACGACGACAGGGCCAGCGGCGCCAGGCCGTCCGACGCACCGAAGTGCTCTTTCAGGAACACGCCGCTCCAGTCGGCGATGCTGCCTTCGGCCATCGAACCGAAAAAGCCGAGTGCGCCCAGGAACAGCAGCGGACCGCGCGGCAGCGAGAACGATTTTTTCTCGACGACTTCACCGGCGTCGTCCGCATCCAGCGACGCATGACCGTAATAGAGCGCCAGGGCCAGCGGACCGGCCAGCATCACGAAATGCGTGAGCGGCGCGATGTGCAGGCCGGCCATCAGGCTGCCCAGGGTCGCACCCGCCAGGCCGCCGGCGCAGCCGAGGCCGTGCAGTTTCGCCAGTTCCGACTTGCCCGACTGCTTTTCGCGGCGGGTGGCGGCCGAGTTGACGGCGACGTCGAACGTGCTGGCCGTGATGCCCAGGCCCAGGACGGCCATCATCAGCAGCGGCACGGTCGGTGCGCCGCCGATGGCGACCAGCACGGCCAGCAGGGCCAGGCCGGAAAACAGCATGGTCTTGCGGGCGCCAAACGAGCTCATCATGCGCGATGAAATCGGGTACGACAGAACGGCACCGAGGCCGCCGCACAGCAGCACCATCGACAACGCCGAGTGCGACACGTGCACGCGTTCGGCCATGGCCGGAATACGGCCGGCCCAGGAACCCATGATCACGCCGAATACCGTAAACAGGAGCGGCAGGGCGAACGACTGCGATTGCGCGAGCGGGAGGCTGCGGGAGCGGGCGGCAGCAGTAACGGGCAAATGATTTTGCATTTAGTAGATGACTTTTTTTAAAAAAATGTCTGAATCAAAAAGCAAACGCCAACCGAGCGGTTGGCGCGTGGAAAGCTGATGGGAGGCAATTCTAAACGGTTTGCGAGAACTTTGCTTTGCCACTCGGAAAAAATTTTCAGCGTTGCGGGATGCCGACAAACACCGGCAGTTTGTAACCAGATGTGAACTTATAACGAGAAATAAGCGCGGGCGTTGTAAAAAATATAGTGGAGATGAAAACGATTCCAAACTAGAATGGCCGGGCCCAAAAAACGGACAGGAATACCATGACGCCCTCCTCCGACATGCCCCGTACCGACTCCCGCCTCGACCTCGTCGACGCCCTGCGCGGCTTTGCCATCGTCTCGATCATGCTGCTGCATAACATCGAGCACTTCGATCTCTATTTTTCGCCGCCGGGCGAGCCCGCCTGGCTGAAGGGACTGGGACAACACATCTGGGACGCCATGTTCGCCCTGTTCGGCGGCAAGTCATATGCCATCTTCGCCCTGCTGTTCGGCCTGACGTTCCACCTGCAGTACGACGCCCGGGCCCGGCGCGGGGAGGATTTCCGGCCGCGCTTCGCGTGGCGGATGCTGCTCCTGCTCGGGTTCGGCCTGGTGAATTCCGCGTTCTACCACGGCGACATCCTGTCGATCTATGCCGTGCTCGGCCTCGTGCTGATCCCTGTGGCGCGCCTGGGTACGCGCACCGTCTTCCTGCTGGCCTGCTTCCTGAGCCTGCAGCCGTTCGCGTGGATCGATGCGCTGGCGGCGCTGGACAGCGCGCCGGGCAAGCTGCCCGATCCGGAATCCTGGTCGATGTTCGGCCGCGCAAACCAATACCTGATGCACGGTTCGGTACTCGATGTCTGGATCGGCAACCTCACGAACGGCAAGCACGCCGTGGTGCTGTGGAGCTGGGAAATGGGCCGCGTCCTGCAGATTCCCGGGCTGTTCATGTTCGGCATGCTGGCCGGGCGCCTCGGACTGTTCGCCGTCAACGACCGGAACATCGGCATCTGGCGGCGCATCTTTTTCGGTGCGCTATTGCTGCTCGGTCCTCTGTTCTTCATTCATAGCCAGCTGGAAACATGGATTGCCGCCGAGGCCCTGCGCCGGCCGGTGGCATCCATCTGCAACCCGCTGCTCAACCTGGACGTCATGCTGCTGCTCGTGACGGGTTTCGCGCTGTTGTTCCGCCGTGCCGCGGGCGCGAGCGTGCTGGGGAAGCTGCGCTGGATGGGACGGATGAGCCTGACGAGCTACATGATGCAATCGATCGTCGGCACGACCTTGTACTATGGCTTCGGCTTCGGCCTGTACGCGGTCGCGGGTACCGTGATGGCATTGTCCATCGGCATCGTGCTGGCCGTGCTGCAGGGCACCTTCAGCGCCTGGTGGCTCAAGAGCCACAAGCAGGGCCCGCTTGAAACCGTATGGCACCGCCTGACGTGGATCGGCGCAGCGTCAACGAAAAGCGCTCAGCCCGCCACGCGCGTAAACAACCCCTCGTAGCGCAGCACGACGCCGTCGCCGTCGACGTCGAGGTCGGCGGCGAACGGCCGGGACAGGCTTTCGAACCGCACCCGGTCGGGCGCCACGCGCGTGTACGCCTGCGCGACGGGCTGGACGTCGAGCTTGGGCAGGTCGACGTACGCGACGCGGATTTCCTGGCGGTCATGCAGCGCATCGCCGAGGCGCCGGATCGGCAACGTGTTCGTGAAGGGACTGCCGGACAGGTCGACGTCCGTGCAGCCCTGCAGCGCCGGCAACGGGGTACCGTCCGCGTCAGTCCAGTTGCCGGCCCCGTCGGCGTGCAGGCTCACTTGCCCCTTGCCCGCGACATGGACGTCAAGGCTGCGCACGCGCCATTGTTCGTCGCAGCACAGCAGATAACTGCAGGCAAACAGCCGCCCGCCGGCGGGACCGATGAGGACGCCTTCCGCCGTCACGCCGGCCTCCCCGGTCTCCCCGGTCTCCAGTTCGACATGCTCCAGGCCGCCACCCTGCTCCGTTGCCCAGCGATAGCTGCGTTTCACGTGGCCCTCCCTGTGCTCCATGCACGCTTGATGTAGCACCGAATGTAGCACCCCCAGGCGGAGTTGCGCGCCAGCGAAGAAGGCGTCGCCGTATCATCATGACAAGGCCCGCCGCCGTGGCGGGTTGCTGACAGGGAGACGCCGTGTTCGGTATCGATGCGCGTACGGCCCGCGTGGTGTGGACGGCCGCGCTGGTGATAGCAGGTCTGTACGGCGTCTTTCTCGTGCGGACAACGCTGCTGGTGATGTTGATCGCCGTGCTGTTCAGCTACCTCATCTATCCGTTGTTCGTGCTGGCCCAGCGCGTCGCCGGCGGCCGCGTGCCGCGCACGCTCCTGCTGTGCCTCGTCTACCTCGTCGTGGTCGGGCTCGTCGCGCTGGCCGTCGGGCTGTTCGGCAACACGGTGGCCGAGCAGGCGACGGCGCTCGCGCAACAGTTGCCGACCCTGCTCGATCCCGCCACGCTGGAGCGGCGCCTGCCGCTGCCCCACCTGCTCGAACCCTTGCGCGCGCGCCTGGCCGCTTTCCTGCGCGACCTGTTGCAGGGCGGCTCGGCGGAGGCAATGCCGTTCGTGCGCAACATCGGCTACGGCCTGGTGCACCTGGCCGGCAACCTGATCTACGTCGTCGTCGTCCCGATCCTGAGCTTCCTGATGATCCTGCAGGCGCCCGTGTTCGACGAGCTGCTTGTGGCGATGCGCCACCGCCGCAACGGCGGCTTCTGGACGGACGTGCTGCACGGCCTGAACACCGTGCTGTCGAGCTATGTGCGGGCGCTGGCCCTGCTGTCGCTGGCGACGCTCGTCGCCTACGGTCTCGTGCTGTCGCTGATGAGGGTGCCGTTCGCGCTGCTGCTGGCCGGCGTCGCGGCCGTGCTGGAAGTGATTCCCGTGCTGGGGCCGCTCGTCGCGGCGGCGGCCATCGTGGGCGTCGCCCTGTTCAGCGGCTACGAGCACGTGGGCTGGATCATTCTCTTCATCGGCGGCTACCGTGTCTTCCAGGACTATATGTTGAGCCCCTGGCTGATGAGCGAGGGCGTCGACGTGCCGCCGATCCTCGTCGTGTTCGGCCTGCTCGCCGGCGAGGAACTGGCCGGCGTGGCCGGCATCTTCCTCTCCGTTCCCTTCCTGGCCGCACTGCGGATGTTTGTCGTGCAAATGCGCCTGCATCGGACCAAGATTACGACTCCACCAACGTCTGGTGATGCAAACGTGTTGTAAACGCCACACGCTCTCAATGTAATGCCGCCATGCACAACTGATAGCGCTATCAGTCCCGTTTTCGCGGTTTCCCTCTGACGCAACAGCGATATGACCCTCATTTCATGCAAATTGCATGATGTGCCCGCCGCCCGGTTTGCTCCGCAACATGAATAACGCTTTACAAACCCGCCGCCTTATTGAAGACTTGGCAAAAATGATAGCGCTAACGGTCGCTGTGAATTGACAGAAAGAGAGAGAGAATGGCATCACCAAGCGATGTATCCAACCAGTCGGGCGAAGGCTACCGCTGGGTCGTCATGGGCGTCTGCGGCTGCGGCAAGAGCACGATCGCTGCCGCCCTCGCCGCGGCGTTCGACGTCGCCTTCCTCGAGGGCGACGCGTATCACCCGGCGCCGAACGTGGTCAAGATGTCGGCCGGCATCCCGCTGACGGACGACGACCGCGCCGGCTGGCTGCAAGCCCTGGCCAACGAGATCGGCGCCGCACGCGAACGCGGCACGGGCGTCGTCGTGTCGTGCTCGGCACTCAAGCGCCGCTACCGCGACCTGTTGCGCCAGGCCGACCCGAACCTGCGCTTCGCCCATTTACATGGTCCGCGCGGCACGATCGCGGCACGCATGCAGACGCGCATCGGCCACTACATGCCGATCACCCTGCTGGACAGCCAGTTGCGCGACCTCGAGCCGCTGCAGCCGGACGAAGCCGGCATTACCCTGGACATTACCCAGCCGCCAGACGTCCTGGTGGCCAGCATCATCGCATCGATCAATCAATAAGTCAGTCGTCGCACCCGGCCCAGCCGCCCATCCGAGGCGGCATGCCGACCACATCAGAATAATGGAGACTACCATGCGTACACCACTACAACGCACCCTCATCAACCTCGCCGTCGCCAGCGCCTGCGGCATGCTCGGCGCCGCTCACGCCCAGCAGGCCGAACCGGCACAACAACCCGCTACGGACACACAAGCGGCCCCGGCCGACCAGACCGCCGGCACCACGCCCGCCGTCCCGGAAGCGAACGTCGTGCGCATTTCCGGCTCGCGCATCGCGGCCCGCGGCTTCACGCAGCCGACGCCGACGACGAGCCTGTCCAGCGCCGACCTCGAAAAGGCCGCCAAGCCGAACCTGTTCAACACGCTGGCCGAACTGCCGGCGCTGCAAGGCAGCACGGGCCGCACGACGAGCACCAACAGCACCTCGAGCGGCATCCAGGGTTTGAGCTCGCTGAGCCTGCGCGGCCTGGGCACCATCCGGACCCTGACCCTGCTCGACGGCCAGCGCGTCGTCGGCGCGAACGTCACCGGCGTCACGGACGTCAGCCAGTTCCCGCAACTGCTGGTGAAACGCGTGGACGTCGTCACGGGCGGTGCGTCGGCGTCGTACGGTTCCGATGCGGTGGGTGGCGTCGTCAACTTCATCACCGACAAAAAATTCACGGGTTTTAAAGCCAACGTCGAGGGCGGCCAGACGCGCTACCACGACGACAAGAGCGGCACGCTGCAGGCCGCCTGGGGCAAGGGCTTCATGGACGACCGCCTGCACGCGACCGTCAGCGGCGAGTTCAGCAAGGAAAACGGCATCGATTCGCCGGGCTTCGGCGAAGTGGGCGCGGGCGGCCGCACGTGGTACCGCAACACGGTGTTCCAGCGCCGTCCGCTGTCGCAGACCACCGACGGCAAGCCGGAATACATGGCCATCGACCATGCCCAGCAATACCAGTATTCGAAATACGGCCTGATCACGAACGGCCCGCTGCAGGGCACCGCGTTCGGCGACGGCGGCGTGCCGTACCAGTTCAACTACGGCTCGAACGGCGTGCCGACCGGCACCGGCCAGGTCACGAACTGCGTGAATCCATTCTGCGTGGGCGGCGACCTCTCGGGCAGCGTGGGCGCCGGTACGAACCTCGCGATGAATTTCAAGCGACAAGTCGCCTACACGCGCTTGTCTTGGGACCTCGACGCGGATAACGAGATCTATTTCACCGCGAACTATGCGCAGGTGAAATCGCACTTCTCGCCGAACCCGGGTGCGGCCAAGCAGGCCAACCTGACGATCCAGTGCGACAACCCGTTCCTGCCGGCGTCGATCGCGGCGGCCTGCGCGGCCAACAACATCAAGAGCTTCCAGTACGGCACGGCGAACGCGATCTTCCCGGAAAACATCAACGTCCACCCGACGCGCACGCAGCGCCGCTTCGTCGTCGGCGCGGACGGCACGTTCACGCTGTTCGGCAAGGACTGGTCGTACGACGCCTATGCGGAACACGGCGAGAACACGACGAACATCAACGTCCACGACATCACGCTGAACACGCGCTACAACAACGCGATCGACGCCGTGCGCGATGCCAGCGGCAAGATCGTCTGCCGCAACGCCGTCGCCGCCGCCAACGGTTGCGTGCCGCTGAACATCATCGGCAACAATCCGGTCGATCCGGCCGCGTGGGGCTATATCGCGCCGGGCGCCGGCCCGATCCAGCGCACGACGCAGAGCCAGGACGTGGCCAGCGCCAACTTCAACGGCGAGATCTGGGAAGGCTGGGCCGGTCCGCTGTCGATGGCGACGGGTGCCGAATGGCGCCGCGAGAAATACGACGTGCACGGCGACCCGTACGGCGCCGGCGTCTCCCCGGATTCGATCGGCGGTGCCGCCTACCCGCTCGATCCGACCCTCAACAGCACGGTCGGCAACAACTGGTATGCCGGTAACTATCACAACGGCGCGGGCTCGTACAACGTGCGCGAGGCGTACGTCGAGCTGAACCTGCCCGTGCTGAAGTCCGACACCTGGGGCGAGGCGAACCTGAACCTGGCCGACCGCCAGACCAAGTACAGCACCGCCGGCAGCGTCAGCAGCTGGAAGATCGGCGCCACGTGGAAGACGCCGATCGACGGCCTGCGCTTCCGCGCCGTCAGCTCGAAGGACGTGCGCGCACCGAACCTCTCCGAACTGTTCGCGGCACCGGTCGTCGTCAACAACCAGGTGCAGTACCAGGGCAACACGGTCAGCGTGCAGCAGCGCACCGTCGGCAACACGAACCTGCGTCCGGAAATCGCGCGCAACAACTCGTTCGGCATCGTACTGAGCCAGCCGAGCTGGGCGCCGGGCTTCTCGACGTCGCTCGACTACTACGACATCAAGGTCAACGACGTGATCTCGACCTTGTCGATCCAGCAGGAAGTCGACCTGTGCGTGGCCGGCAACCAGGAAATCTGCCAGGCGATGGTGCTGAACAGCCCGGGCAACAACTACGTCACGGTGCAGAATTTCAATCTCGCTTCGCTGCATCTGAAGGGCTTCGACATCGAGTCGGCGTACCGCACGAACCTCGATAAATTCAACCTGCCGGGCCGCTTCACCGTCCGTGCGCTGGCCACCCGCACGCTGCACTTCATCACGGATTCGGGCGTCGTCGGCACGATTCCGTCGGAAGGGGCTGGCGTCAACCTGGGCAACACGCCGAAGTGGAAGCTGCTCGCCACGCAGTCGTGGGATAACGACAAGTTGAGCCTGACCCTCACCGAGCGCTGGTTCAGCGACGGCAAGTACAGCAACGAGTACATCGAGTGCCAGACGAACTGCCCGGTGTCGACCTTGATCCACCCGACCATCTACGACAACAAGATGAAGGGCGCGACCTACGTCGACTTCGGCGGCAGCTACAACGTGTCGAAGCAGCTGATGGTCTACTTCAAGATCGACAACCTGGCGGACCGCGATCCGGAACCGGCACCGCAGGCCAACCCGAGCTTCGCGATCAACCCCGCCCTGTACGACGTCGTGGGACGCACCTACCGCGCCGGCCTGCGCTACAACTTCTAAACGGAGGCCGGCCGTGTGGAACCTGCTGTCCGTACTGCTGGCGGTCGGGCTGCTGACGGTGATGATCGCGTGGGGCAAGATTCAGCCGCTCCTCGCGTTCGTCGTCGCAGCCATCGTCGCCGCCTTGATGCTCGGGATGCCTGCCGCGAAGATCCCGGGCGCCATCGAAAAGGGGATCGGTGACCTGCTCGGGTCCCTGGTCGTCGTGATCTGCCTGGGCGCCGTGTTCGGCAAGCTGATCGCCGACAGCGGCGCGGCCCGGCGCATCGCCATCAGCCTCGTCGACCGGCTCGGCATGGCGCGGATCCCGGTGGCGATGACCGTCACCGGCTTCGTCGTCGGCATGCCGCTGTACTACAACGTCGGCTTCGTGCTGATGATCCCGCTGATCTTCTCGCTCGTGTACCAGTCCGGCCGTCCGGCCGTGGCGCTCGGCATGCCGCTGCTGGCGGGCCTGTCGATCGCGCACGGCTTCCTGCCGCCGCATCCGTCCGCGACGGCGCTCGTCGTCGCCGTGCACGCGGACATGGGCAAGACGCTGCTGTATGGCCTCGTCGTCGCGATCCCCACGCTGATCATCGCCGGGCCGATCTTCGCCATGTCGCTGAAGCACATCCGCGGCGAGCCCGCGCCGATGTTCCGCACCGCGCAGCAGGAGATCCCCGACAGCGAGCTGCCGGGCACCTTCAACAGCTTCTTCACCGCATTGCTGCCCGTCGTGGTGCTGGGGGCACTCACGCTCGTCACGATCGTCCGTCCCGACCTGTCCAAGCCGCTCGCATTTCTATCCAGTCCGCTCATCGTGATGCTGTTGTCGTACTTTGTCGCGGTCGTCACGCTGGGTATCGGCCGCGGCCAGCCGTTTTCGAAAGTGACAAACAGCGCCGCGGGCGCGCTGCGCGAGATCTCGCCGATCTTGATGATCATCGCCGGCGCCGGTGGGTTGAAACAGGTGCTGATCGATTCCGGCGTCAGCGCGGAACTGGGCACGCAGCTCGCGCACATGCCCGTGCATCCGCTGCTGCTCGGCTGGGCCGTGGCGACGCTGATCCGCGTGTGCCTGGGCTCCGCCACGGTGGCCGGCATCACGGCGGCCGGCGTCGTCGGGCCGCTCGTGGAAAGCTCCGGCGTGGACCCGAACCTGATGGTCCTCGCCGTCGGCGCAGGGAGCCTGATGTTCAGTCACGTGAACGATTCGGGCTTCTGGATGTTCAAGGAATACTTCGGCCTGTCGCTGAAGGATACGTTCCGCTCGTGGACGATGATGGAGACCCTCGTCGGCGTGTTCGGACTGCTGTTCGTGATGTTGTTGTCGCTGTTCGTCACTCAAGGATAACTATAAATGAAGACTACGCTTTCAACGCTTTTACGTCCGCTTCCGGCGGCGCTGGTGCTCGCGTTCGTGCTAGCAGCACCAGCATCCGCCGCTTCCGTGTCGGCTTTCCAGACCATGCCCGAGGACCCGCGCGCCGTCGTCGTGCATGCCAAGGGTGACGGCAAGACGGACGACACGGCCGCCATCCAGCAGGCCATCGACGCCGCCGCCAACAAGGGCGAAGGCGGCGTCGTGTTCCTGCCGTCGGGCCGCTACCGCATCACGAAGAGCATCCTGATCCCGCTCGCCGTGCGCGTGTACGGCGTGGGCGCGACGCGTCCCGTGTTCGTGCTGGCGCCGCAGACGCCGGGCTTCCAGCAGGGCGTCGCCAACATGGTGATCTTCACCGGCGGCGACCAGTACACGGTGGGCAAGGTGCCGATGCCCGTCGCCGGCGCCGTCGGCGCGGACAAGGACGTGCGCGACGCGAACTCCGCCACCTTCTACTCCGTGCTGTCGAACGTCGACTTCGAGATCGGCGACGGCAACCCGGCCGCCACCGGCGTGCGCATGCACACGGCGCAGCACTCGAACCTGTCGCACATCGATTTCCATATCGGCAGCGGCCTGGCCGGCGTCTACCACGTCGGCAACATCGCGTACGACCTGAAATTCCACGGGGGCCGCTACGGCATCCTCGCGGAGAAGACGTCGCCGGCGTGGCAGTTCACGCTCGTCGACGCGACGTTCGACGGCCAGCGCGACGCCGCCATCCGCGAACACGAAGCCGGGCTCACGCTGGACAACGTCGACATCCGCGACACCCCGGTCGGCATCGACATCGACCGCGGCTACGGCGACTGGCTGTATGCGAAGAACGTCCGCTTCGAGAACGTGGCGAAGGCCGCCGTCGTCATCAGCAACGAGGACAACGTCTACACGCAGATCGCGTTCGACCATGCTTCCGCTCGCAATGTCCCGACATTCGCGCAATTCCGCGACAGCGGCAAGACCCTCGCGGGCGCGGGCCGCGCGTACGAGGTCACGGAACTCAACTACGGCATGAAGCTCGATCAATTGGGCACGCCGGGCCGCTTCACGACCAACTACAAGACGGCGCCTTTGCCTGCCAAGGCCACGCCGCAGCGTGTGCTGAAAGCGCTGCCGCCGTCGAAAGAATGGGCCAACGTGCACAAGTTCGGCGCGAAGGGCGACGGCCGCGCGGACGACACGGCCGCGATCCAGAAAGCGATCGACACCAACCGCGTCGTGTACCTGCCGCAGGGCTTCTACATGGTCAACGACACGATCCGCATGAAGCCGGACACCGTGATCGTCGGCCTGCACCCGGGCCTGACGCAGCTCGTGCTGCCGAACGGCTCGCCGCTGTTCCAGGGCGTCGACACGCCGAAGGCGCTGCTGGAAAGCGCGCGCGGCGGCGCCGGCATCGTGTCCGGCATCGGCCTCGCGACCGGTGAGGTCAACAACCGCGCCGTCGCGCTGCTGTGGCGCGCGGGCGAGCAATCGCTGGTCGACGACGTGCGCATCCAGGGCGGCCACGGCACGCGCCTGTACGACGGCACGCGCGCCGATCCGTACAAGAAGACGGAGCGGTGGGATACGACCGCCTGGTGGGACCGCCAGTATCCGAGCGTCTGGGTGACGGACGGCGGCGGCGGCACGTTCACCGGCATCTGGTCGCCGAGCGGCTATGCGCAGGCGGGCTTCTACGTGACGAACACGAAGACGCCGGGCCGCGTGTACGAACTCTCGGCCGAGCACCACATCCGCAACGAGATCGTGCTGGACGGCGTGGAGAACTGGTCGTTCTATGCGCCGCAGACCGAAGAAGAAGTCCGCGACGGCATGGATTCCGTGTCGCTCGATATCCGGAATTCGAAAAACATCCTGATCGCGAACTACCACGGCTACCGCGTCACCCGCTCCATCAAGCCGGCGGTGACGGCTGTGCGCATCGCGAATTCCAGCGACATCCGCTTTCGCAACGTGCACGTGAACGGCGAGAGCGGCTTCGCCACCTGCGACGAAAACGGCTGCACGACGTACGCGCGCGCGTCGAAGTACCCGTACGAGAACGCCATCACCGACATCACGCACAACATCCAGGTGCGCGAGCGCGAATTCGCGATCCTCGACTACACGGGCAAGCAGACGGCCGCGCCGGCACCGCTGGGCAAGGTCGAGAAGGTCGCGGACGGCTTCTACTCCATCGCAGGCGCCGCCGTGGACTCCCACGGCAAGCTGTACTTCATCGACCGCCACTTCAAGCGCGTCCACGCATGGAGCCATGACCGCGGCCTGGAGATCGTGCGCGACACGCCGCTCGACCCGATCAACCTCGCCATCGACCGCAGCGGCAACGTGATGGTCGTGTCGCACTACGGCCCGAGCGCGAGCGTGTATGCGTTCAAGCCGGACGTGCCGCCGACGCCGGAAGGCTACACGATGATCAAGCCGACGGCTGCCGCGGCGCGTGCGGATGCGCGTGTGGCCATTCCCGTCAACTTCTGGCAGAACGGCGAGTTCCAGGACCAGATCGATCCGAAGACCTACGAGTTCACCACCTTGAGCGAGATGTTCGCGCGCGACGTGGCGAAGCCGAAGGCGCAGGAATACGTGTCGCCGGACGGCAGCCTCGTGCTCCCGGCATGGCGCGTGACGCGCCAGGGCGCGACGAACCACCTGGGCTACCGCTGGTCCGACACGCTCGACACGCACGGCTTTACCAGCGCCCGCGTGGGCGAGCGGGTGATCTTCACGAACGGTTCCGAGAACCGCACGTTCAGTGGCCTCGTGGGCCAGGGCGGCGCCATCACGGACCTGAAGCAGGTGGCCGACCGCGGCGGCGAGAGCGCGACCCTGGGCCCGGACGGCAACGTCTACGTCGCCAACGGCCAGGTGTTCATCTATGGCCCGGACGGCAAGGAACGCGGCCGCATCGACGTGCCGGAACGGCCGCTGCAGCTGATCTTCGGCGGTGCGGACAAGCGCACGTTGTTCATCCTGACGCACCACAGCCTGTACACAAGCCATGTCGACTAAGCGCATCGTTGTCTCCGCCCTGCTGGCGCTGGGCTGCGCCGGCAGCGCCCTCGCCCAGCAGGCCGTGCAACTGTGGCCCGACGGCGCGCCCGGTTCCGAGAAGCGCCACGGCGAGCCCGAGAAGCTGACGGACGGCGCGTACGTCAGCAACGTGCACGACCCGTCGCTGACGGTGCTGCGCGCCGACCCGCGCCATGCGAACGGCGCGGCGATCGTCGTCGTGCCGGGCGGCGGGCATCGCATGCTCGTGTTCCAGAACGAGGGTGTCGTGGCGGGCAAGCTGCTGAACCGCATGGGCGTGACGGCCTTCGTCTTGAAATACCGGCTGGCGCGCGATCCGGATTCCGCCGGCTACAGCATCGAAGGCGATGGCGCGGCGGACCTGCGGCGCGCCGTGCGCTGGGTGCGCGCGCATGCGGGCGAGTACGGCATCGACCCGCAGCGCGTGGGCATCATGGGCTTCTCGGCGGGCGGCGAACTCGTGTCGCTCGTCGCCGACAATCCGGAGCCCGCGCCACGCGGAAAAGCCGATGCGCTGGACCGCCAGAGCGCGCGCCCGGACTTCCAGGTGCTCGTGTATCCCGGACCGCTGGGCTCTCCCGCGAAAGCCGTGGACGGCGCGCCTCCCGCGTTCCTCGTCGCCGGCTCGCGCGACACGTGCTGCATGCCGCCCACCATCACCCTGTACCAGCAGCTCGTGAAGGCCGGCGTGTCGGCCGAGCTGCACCTGTACGCGGACACGGACCACGCCTTCAACGTGGGCCAGCGCGGCGAACGCATCTCGCTGCAGCACTGGCCGGATCGCCTCGCGGACTGGCTGTCCGACGGCGGCTGGCTCGTGTCGCGCAATGGGCGCAAGCCGGAAGGCGTGCCTGCACCTTGAAAGGATCATCATGAAACGCATCGTATCGACGTTGGCGGTGGCCGCTGCCGTGGCCACGCCGGCGGCCTGGGCGGCGGACGTGCAGTACAAGCTGCTCGTGTTGGCCATCCCCAACAAGTACCACTACGAATACATCCCGATCGCGCGCGAGAGCCTGGAAAAGCTGGCGAAGCTGCACGCGTTCGACTTCACGTACACGAACAAGCCCGAGGTGTTCGACGGCGACCTGAAACAGTACGCGGCCGTCGTCTTCCTCAACACGCCTGGCGAGGAACTGAATCCGGCGCAGCGCGCGAAGTTCGAGGCCTACATGCGTGACGGCGGGAATGCCGTCGTCGTGCACCGCGCCGCGATCACGCCGCCGAACGGGTGGGTGTGGTACGAGAAGCTCGTCGGCCGCTCGTTCAAGACGCACCCGATGCTGCAGACGGGCGCCGTCGACGTCGTGGATAAAACGTTCCCCGCGACGTTCGGCATCCCGCCGCGCTGGATGTGGAGCGACGAGTGGTACGAGACGACGAACCCGTACAAGGTCGCCATCCACCCCGTGCTGAACATCGATGAATCCAGCTACGACGTCACGAAGATCTGGCCCGGCCAGGTGTCGACGGGCATGGGCAAGGATCACCCGGTGTCGTGGTACCACACGGTCGAAAAAGGCCGCGTGTTCGTCACGCTGCTGGGCCACAACGGCGACATGTACCGCGACCCGCAATATCTCGCGCACCTGATGGGCGGGATCTGGTGGGCGGCGACGGGCCGCGGCCAGCAGCGCTGAAAATTCGGGGTCAAAAAATTCGGGGTCAGAGCACATTTTCGACCAAATTCGGGGTCAGAGCACATTCCGGGTCAATGTCCGGGTGAACAGTGCTCCTCCTAGATTGGCGCAATCGGGACGCCATTCACGCCGAGCCACACGCCGGAGCTGGCTGTAGCTCCGAAAGATCTTTCTTTGAAGATCGTGTCTCAAAAAGTGCTCTGACCCCGAATTTATCTGGTGGGCTGTTTCAGGGCCAGCGGCGTCAGGTTGCACTGTAGAAGGACAGCCAGTCTTCCAGCCGGCTGCGCCAGAACTGGGCGTCGTGGCCGCCGCTGCCCACGTGCAGTTCGCTGGCGGCGCCCAGCACCGCCTGCATCGCCTCGTCCTGCTTGCGCAGCGGGTCGCGGTCGCCGACGTCGAGGTAGAACCGCAGGCCGCGCAGGTCAGTGTGCTGCGCCAGCAGCAGCGGATCGCGTTGCGCGCGCAGGGCCGGCGTCGGGTACAGCCAGTCGCGCTGGCCGGTGAACTGGTCCGCGCCGCTGTAGTCCCATAACGCGGCGCTGTGCGCGCCCACGCGTGAAAACATCTCCGGGTGGCGCAATGCGAGATGCAGCGCGGCGAATCCGCCCATCGACACGCCGCCGATGCGGCGGTCGGCCCGCGTGGCCACCACGCCGAGCCGCGATTCGACGGCCGGCAGCATCTCCGTCATCAGATAATCCTCGTACAGGCCGATCGTGCCGCCGGCACTCGATGTGCCCTGGGCCGGCGTCGTGTTCACGCCGAAGCCGTTGTCGTAGTCGGGCGCGGCGATGACGAGCGGTGTGCCCAGCCGGTCGGCCGCGCGGTTGATGGCCAGGCCGGCGTCGAAGAACGCTGCGCCGTTGCCGCCGAAGCCGTGGAACAGGTAGAGGATGGGATGGCGCGCGCCGCCCGGCGGCAGGTAGAGCGCGACGTTCATCGTGCGCCCGAGCGCGCGGCTCGCGACGGCGAGGGTGTCGACGGTGCCCGCCGGTGCGGCAGGGACCGGCGCGACGGTCTGCTGAACCGAAGCGTTGCCGCCTCCGCAACCGGCCAGGCAGGCAGCCGTGGCAAGCAAAAAACACCGACGTTCCATCCATGGCCTCCCATGAGCACCGGCTCATTCTAGCCATGAATGGAACGGGCTTTCTTCAGGCAGTCTTCAATAATTGAAGCCCGCGCGGATGCCGAACATGCGCGGCTCGACGTAGGTGGCTTTCATGAAGCCGCCCCACAGCGAATCGCTGCTCGTCTTGGCGCGCTTGTCCGTCACGTTGCGCACGTACGCTTCCGCATACCAGTTGCCGTCGGGTGCGTCCAGGCGTGCCGACGCATCCGCCAGCGCATACGCGGCCTGGTAGCGGCCGATGCCGGCCCAGTCCGAGTTGCGCAGGTCGAAATAGGCCTTGTCGCGCCAGTTCACCTTCACGTACGGCGTGAGGCGGTAGCCGCCCGGCAGCTCGAACTCCTGCGAGAAGTTCAGGTAAACCTGGTACTTCGGCGTGTTCGGCAGGTGGTTGCCGTCGATGTCGTACAGGCGGCGGCCCAGCAAGGACTTGTCCGGGCCGTTGTAGATGGCCGGGCAAGGCTGGACGCCGAATTCCGCGCGCACGTCGCCGCACTGGTAATCGTCGCTGTAGTTGTAGAAGCCGTGTACCTTGGTGTCGATGAAGGCGAAGCCGCCGCCCACGCGCGCGCCGCGCCACGGCTTGTAGTCCCATTCCAGTTCCAGGCCCGGGATGCGGGTGTCGCCCACGTTGATCGTGCGCCAGGATTCGTACACGTCGCACTTGGGCTGGTCGGCCGGGCAAGGCAGGCCGTTGTCCGGGATGATCTGGTTGACGAAGTAGTTCCCCGTCAGCTGCATGTCCTTGTAGCGCATGTAGAAGGCGGTGGCCGAGAGGCTCAGGCGGTTGTCCAGGAAGCGGCCCTTCCAGCCCAGCTCATAGTTGGTGACGGTCTCCGGGCCGTACGGCAGGAAGGTCGCCTCGCCCGGCTTGCCGGTCGCGGCGCACAGGTGGTAGTTGCAGCTGTCGACCTTGTCCGCGAAACCGCCCGCCTTGTAGCCCGTCGACACGGACGCGTACATCATCTGGCGCGGCGTGATCTGGAATTGCAGGCCCGCGCGCCACGTCACCTTGCCCCAGGTTTCCTTGTGATCGTTGTTGGTCGCGTTGGCGTAGCCGGCATAGGCGATCGGACCGCCGCCGGCCCAGCCCATCTGCTGCGTCAGGTCGGTGCCGTCGTGGATCGTGAAGCCCGGCGTGCCCGGGATGCCGCGGTCGTACAGGCCGCGGTAATAGGCCGGGTTGCCGATCCAGTTGGCGCCGTACACCTTGCCGCCCTTGTCTTCCTTCGAATCGCGGCTGTAGCGCGCACCCAGCGTGGCCGTCCACTTCGGCGCGAAGCTCCAGTCGGCCTGGCCGAAGATGGCCTTCGAATCGATCTGGCGGTTCGGCTGCGCGTACACCACGCTGCCCGGGTCGCCGAACGGCTTCTGGATCGCTTCCGTCATCTCGTAGTCGATGCGGTTACGCTCGTGCATCCAGAACAGGCCGGACACGTATTTCAAGGAACCCAGCTGCTGCTTGAGCTGCAGTTCGTGCACGGTCGACAGGTAGCGCGAATCCGCGGTGCGGTGCCACGTGTCGCGCAGCGGCCAGGTGCCCCAGTTGCCGTCCTTCGTATTTGGGAACGGGGCGATGTCGGCCCACGACGGCGCGTTCTGCAGGCCCAGGTCGTCGTCCGAGATCTGGCTGCGGCGCTGGTCGGCGACGGCGAAGTTGTAGCTCACCGACGTGCGGTCGTTGACGTTCCAGTCCGCGCCCGCGCGCACCGTGCGGATCTTCATGTCGGTCTGGCCCGGCACGTTGACGTTGATGTAGAACTCGTCGTTGGTGCAGGCATAGCGCGTGCCCACGCCGGCGCCGCAGTCGCGGAAGAACGCATAGCCCGCGCCCGAATCCTGGAAGTGCTCGTAAGCGGCGTGCAGGGTGAGGTCCTTGTTGACGCGCAGCAGGGCCTGCAGGCGCGCGGCCCACTCGTTCTGGTTGGTGTAGTAGTCGGACGGGCGGACCTGGCGGTTGTAGCGCATGTCGACGTCCGGCACGCCATTCGGGATCCAGCCTTTCGACGGCACGTTCGCTTCCGACAGGTCCTGGTGCTGGTCGGCGTAGCCGTCGCGGCGCACGCGCATGAAGGAGCCGCGCAGCGCCAGCTTGTCGTTGACGACGACGTTCTGCACCCAGTTGACCTGCTTCTTGTTGTAGTTGCCCAGGTCCGTCTCCACGCGGCCGTAGTTGCCGTTGAAGTCGGGCTTCGCGGTGATGACGTTGACGCTGCCGCCCGTCGAGTTGCGGCCGAACAGCGTGCCCTGCGGACCGCGCAGCACTTCGAGCTGGTCGATGTCGAACATCAGCGCCTGCGCGCCCTGCGGCCGCGGCGAGTACAGGCCGTCGACATGGAAGCCCACGGCCGGGTCGCCCGTCTCGGTGAAGTTGGTCGACGTGATGCCGCGGATCGTGATCTGCACGCCGTTGTCCAGGCCCGAGTCGATGGTGACGTTGGGGATGTCGTTGGCGAGGTCGCGGATGTTGGTGGCGCCCTTGCGGGTCAGCTGGTCCTGCGAGAACGCCGTCACGGCGACCGGCGTCTTGAGCAGCGAGGTGCTGAAGCGGGTGGCGGTCACCGTCACTTCGGGAATCGTGTCGGCGGACTGCGCAGGCTTGGCGTCGGTCTGCGCCCAGCCGGGCATGGCGGCGAAGGTGCAGGCACTGGCGACGGCCACGCTCATGGCCGTCCGTTTGATTGGATGCAGCATCATATCTCCTTGGTTTTTTGAATTCTGCGTGCCGGCGAACCGGTCACGTATCGACGAGTATTTCAATCGGAATTCGTAAAATCAAAGAATTTCGCCGGACACCTTTCAGTTTCTTCGTCTTTACTAAACAATCAGCTTGTCGCGCAGGTTCAAGGCTGCGCGGCGTCCACCGCGACCGCCTGTTCCGGGCCGTTCCAGGCGCGTACGGCGACCTTCAGCGCGCCGGTCGCACCGGTAAACTCGGCGCTGACGGTCCGGCTCTCGCCCGGCATCAGCGCCACGTAGTTGTCCGACCAGTACACGGGCAGCACGCGCGCGCCGGCCGCGTCGAGCAGGGTCAGTTTCGTGTTCAGCACGGGCACCCTGGACGGATTGGTCAACGTGACGTCCACCTTGCGCGCCGTACCTTCCGTACGGGCGGATGCGCGCACGGTCACGGGCACGCCGGCGAGCGTATCGAGGCCGCGCTGGCGCTCCGGGCTCGTCGACGGCCAGTACACGTTGTCCGACAGCGTGCGGCCCGCGCCGTCGGTCAAGGTCAGCTTGACGACCAGCAGGCCTTCGCGCGCCAGCAGCGGCGCGATGCCGAGATCGATCGGCCCCGACGTGGCGACGCCGGGCACGCTGACGGTGGCGGCGCCGCGGCCCGCCAGGCGGCCGTCGACGGTCCAGGCCTCGAACGCGACGCGCGCCTTGTCCAGCGGCGTGGTCGGGTTGTTGATGACGTCGACCGCGTGATCGGGCAGGTTCATTTGTACGTGCACGGGTTCGGACGCGTGTTTCGTGCCGTAGTAGGCGGCGTGCGTGTCGTAGTCGTGGCTGAGGATCTGCCACATCGTGCTCGGCCAGGCCGGCTGCGTCATCCACAGCATGCGGCCGCTGTTCTCGCGCCACAGTCCCGCGTTCATGCCTTCGAAGATCGCGCGGTGCGATTCGTAGTTCATCAGCTGCGCCTTGCGCTCGAAGTCCGCCAGCGACGCCGGCGCGCCGTACTGCCGCTCGAGCGCCTTCATGAACGGTTCCACGCGGCCGTTGCCGCTGGGGTGCCAGTCGTGGTACGCGGCGGTGTCGCCCAGCGGCCAGCGCTCGGACGCCGGCACCGCGGCTTCGAACGCTTCACGCGTGGGGAACGACGGCGTGCCCACCTCGACGGCGAAGCCCTTGCCGTGCGTCGTGAAATACGTTTCCGGCGGCTGGTAGTCGTACGGGCCGCTGTTCTGCAGGTTCACGCGGTTCGAACTGCCCGTGTACCAGCGCGTACCGTCTTCCGCATAGATCAGCGCTTCCAGCTTCTCGTTCAGCGCCGGCTGCGGGACGCCCTCGTTGCGGCCGAACCAGGCGACGATCGAGGGGTGGTTGCGGAAACGGCGCACGACGTCGACGGCATTCGCCATGAACAGGTCGACATCCTGCGGCTCGATGTTGTAGTCCTGCGTCGAGGCCCAGAAGTCGTTTAGCACCATGAGGCCGTATTCGTCGGCGAGCTCGAAGAACGTCTCTTCCGTGTTCTGGCCGACCCAGTTGCGGATGATGTTCACGTGGGCGTCGCGGTGCAGGCGGAAATAGGGTTCCAGGCGCGCGCGGTCGACGCGCTTCATGAAGTCGTCCATGCCCCAGTTGCCGCCGCGCGCCGCGATGCGCACGCCATTGACCTTGATGACGAGGTGCGGCGCCAGGCTGCCGGCATCGGCCAGTTCGCGGATCGCGGCCGTGCCCTCCGCTTCCGCACGCAGGCCGGTGGCCCACTGGTTGCCCGCGACCTTGCGCAGCGCCTCGTGGCGGGCGTCGGTGATACGCACGCCGAGCGCGTGCGCCCTGGTGAAATCGGCCTCCACGCGGCGCAGGTGGCCTGTGCGGTCGACCAGCGACAGTTCGTAGGTCACGCTGCGGATGCCGAACGCGGTGCGCGCATGGTCGGACAGCGCCGCGCCCTGCAGCACGTCGACGTCGAGGTCGTGCAGCTCCGGCTTGCCGTAGCCGTTCGGCCACCACAGGCGCGGCTGCTTCACCTTCAGCGCGGCGAAGTCGTTCGATGCGAAGCGCACGGTATGCGTGCCGGGTGCCACGTCCAGCGTGCGGCTCACGACGATAGCCCGCATCGACCCCGCCCGGTCGCGGATGGTGGCGCGCACGGTCGCGCGCACGGTCTTGTTCGACAGGTTCGTCACCGGGACCTCGATGCCGACGTCGGCCTCATGATGGTCGTCCGCGAGCGCCGTGATCACGTGCGCATCGCCCACGCGCACGTCGCCGGTGCTGCGCAGGACGACGTCCTGCCACAGGCCCGTGTTGCGGTCGCGGACGGACGGGATCCAGTCCCAGCCCTCGGTGGCGATGAAGGTCGGGCCGTCCTGCGCCTGCACGCCGCCGTTCTCGCCGACGCCGGCCGCGACGGATTCCTCGTGCGCGATGCCGGGATGCGGCGGCGGCGACACCTTGACGGCGATGACGTTCTCGCCTGTCGGGTTCAGGTACGGCCCCAGGTCGACGCTGCCGCGCATGAAGGCGCCGCGCGTCGTGCCGGCACGGCGGCCGTTGACCCAGATCTCGGACGCGTAATTGATGCCCTTGAACGTGACGAACAGATGGCGGCCGGGGCGATGGCCGCGCGGCAGCGTGAAGCTCGTGCGGTACCACCAATCCTGGCGGCTGAGGCTTTCCGGGATCGCGAGGTTGTCGAGACCATACGCCGGGCTCGGATAGACGCCGCGGTCGACGAGCGTGGTGAGCACGGTCCCCGGCACCGTGGCCTTGTACCAGCGCGACGCGTCATAGCCGCCGCTGGCGATCTGCTGCGCGGATCCCGGTGCCTGGTCCGCCGATTGCAGCGTCCACGCACGGATCGTCCATTCGTTCGCGCCCCGCGGTTCCAGCGCCGGCCCCGCATAGGCCGGCACGGCGACGGGCTGCGACGGCGGCGTCGCGCTGTGCGGCAGCGTCCATGCGTCCTGCGGCGCGAGCTGGCCGGCCATCTGGCGGGTCTGCAGCGGCCAGTGCGGGCTGCCGTTCTCGAACACGATCATGCCTTCGTTTGGCGGCGTCGCCGCGGGCCGTGCGACGGCCTGTGCGTCGTCGCCCAGCGTCAGCCCCGCCACGCGGCCCGCGAACGCGGCATCGGTCCCCGTGCGGGGTGCGATCGCGATCTGGGCGGCGGCGGCTGCACCGCCTTGCACCTCCTGCCGCGCCACTTCCCTGCCGTTCGCGTACAGGACGACGTGGCGGCCGTCCCGGCTGGCCGCCACATGGGTCCAGGCGCCCGCGGGCAGCGGTACGCCGCTGCGCACCGGCGCACCCGCGCCGCAGAACGCCAGCGTGCCGTCCACGCTGCACAGGTAGCCGATGCCGTCCGCGCCGGCCAGCAGCGCGGTGCCGCGCGCGACTTCCGACGGCTTGAACCAGCCGCCGATGGCGACGCGCTGCGCCGTCAGCGTCACGCCGGCGGGTGCCTTCTTGACCAGGCCATCGGCGGCGGCCGGGAATTCGGCGTTGAACGGTCCCCATGTGGCCGCGTGGGCGGCGGATGCCGCCAGCAACACGGCGGCGAGCAAGGCGTTCAAAAGGCGGGGCGGGCGTGCGGCGGGCGTGGGCAGGCCCGAACTGGCGTGGCGCATGATGGTCTCCGGGGTAGGCATGAAGTACCGGCGCGGACGGCCGGCATCGTTATGCGGCGGATTCTGCATCCGCCCGGAAGGAGGGTCAAACGCCGGAAAGGCTTTGCGACGCTGTTTAGCGGTGATTACTAAACTGGCCGCGCTTGATGGTCAAACGATGCTGCCCGCCGCGCGGGCAGCGGCGCGCGGCGTTTTAGTAAAGCCGCCCGTCAGCGCTGCGGTTCGAAGAACAATACCTCGCCTGTCGCGGTGGCCGCGATCAGCTGGCCGTCGTACCAGGCCGGCGAGCCGGCGAAGGCACCGAGACGCTTGACGTATTCGACGGCCGCATACAGCGCATGCGGTCCGCCCTCGTACATGTGCTTCGTGTCCAGCTTGCCCGTGGCCGTGTCGATCACGCGGCCATCGTTCACGGCGAGCGCATCGCCGCGCCACGACCAGCGCGCGCGCCCGGTCGCCGCGTCGAGCGCGTGCAATTCTCCCTTCATCGACGCCGCCACGACGACATCGGCCACGCGCAGCGGCGACGCGAACGTCCACACCTTCGTGTCGAAGCGGTAGCGTTCGCGGCCGGTGCGCTTGTCCAGCGCCAGCAGCAGGCCGGTGTCGGACGTGCCGACGTACACGCTGTCGCCGTCCACCGCCGGCGTGCCGACGACCCAGCTGCCCTGCGCGTCGTAGCGCCACTTCGGCTGGCCGCCGGCCGCATCGAGCGCGTAGAAAAAGCCGTCGCGCGAGCCGACGTAGACCGTGTCGCCATCGACGGCGGGCGATGCCTGGATGCCGAACATGATGCTGGTCTTCTGCTCGACGCCCGTCTGGTGGCGCCAGCGCTGCTCGCCCGTCCGTGCATCGAGCGCATACACGGCGCCGTCCCAGCTGCCGACGACGATGTTGCCGCCGGCGAGCGCGGGCGACGAATGCACCATGCCGCCCGTGCGCCACGCCCAGGCCAGCTTGCCGTCCTTCGTGTCGAGGGCATACACGTGGCCGTCGCTGCTGCCCACGTAGACCTTGCCGTCATGGACCAGCGGCGACGACAGGTACAGGTCCCACGGGTCGGGCACGGGCTGGCCGTCGCGCGGCATGCCGAACATGCCGTGCGCGGCGAACACCGCCTCGCCCTGCGTGCGGAAGGTCCACCGCGGCGAGCCGTCGTCCGCCTTGAGCGCATGCACGCTGCCCGCGCGGTCGAGGAAGTAGACGGTGCCGCCGGCCACCGCGGGCGTCGACGCAATGCCGCCGCGCGCGTGATACAGCCACTGCAGGGTACGCGTCTTCGCATCGAGCGCGTACAGGTTGCCGTTCTCCGCGCCGACGAACACGCGCCCCTGCGCCGCCACGGGCGACGCGTGGATCGCCGCGTGGACGTCGAACCGCCCCGCCAGCCTGAAACCCTTGACGGCGCGCGTCTCGCCGGCGGCACGGCCGGTGTGCGCGGGGTCGCCCATGAACATGGGCCAGTCGGCGGCGAACGATGGGGTGGCGAGGAAGGCAAGCAGCAGGGCAAGGCGGCGCATGGGGGTTCCTGACGTTGGGATGCCGCCATTCTAGAGGCGGGAAGCGCGCGCAATCTTCAGGGAGGCTTCACGGCCGATAGGCGCGGCGGCGACGCGTCGCTATACTTGCGCTCCATGCGACTCCTACTCGTGGAAGACGACCTGGCGCTGGGCCGCGCGCTGCAGTCGGTGCTGCACAACGACGGCCATGACGTCACCTGGGTGCGCCTGGGCAGCGACTGCGCGCGCCTGCTGGACGAGCGCCGCCACGACGCGCTGTTGCTGGACCTGGGCCTGCCCGACGGCGACGGCGTCGCGCTGCTGCGCCGCCTGCGCGCAGCCGGCCACGTGCTGCCCGCCGTCCTGATCACGGCGCGCGACAGCCTGCAGGACCGCCTCGACGGCTTCGACGGCGGTGCCGACGATTACCTCATCAAACCCTTCGACATCCCCGAGCTGCTGGCGCGCCTGCGCGCCGTCGTGCGCCGCGCCGGCGGTGCGCAGGCCGACACGCTGTGGCAGGTCGGCGACCTGGCCATCGATACGCGCAGCATGAGCGCCACGTGCCGCGGCGCGCCCGTCAACCTGTCGCGGACCGAGTTCGCGCTGCTGCACGCGCTGGTGCGCAACCCGGACCGCATCGTCACGCGCGCGGAACTCGAACAGGGCGTGCTGCCCTACAGCGAGGGCCAGACGTTGGACGTGCATATCTCGAACCTGCGCAAGAAGATCGGCGACGGCTACATCCGCACCGTGCGCGGCGTCGGCTACATGGTGCGCCATGACGGCGACCGCTAGCGTGTCGCCACCGAAGTCGCTGCTGCGCCGCCTCCTGATCGGCTTCATGCTCGTCATGCTCGCCATCTGGCTGGCGGCGCTGGCCCACATCGCCTGGCAGGTGAAGGTCGACCAGGCGCGCCAGACGTCCATCGTCAACCGCGCGTGGACGCGCCAGATCATGCTGAACATGCAGTCGCTGCCATCCGACCCGGCAGCGCTGGCGCGCATCGGCCGCGGCATCGAGGCGCTGCGCCTGGACATGTTCCGCGAGACGGGCTTCGAGACGCATGCGCAGACCCGCGTGTGGCTGAACGGGCAGCTCGTGTACGACTCGGACCCGGACGCGCCGCCGGACGACGGGTGGGTGCGCTGGGTCGAGCGCGACGCCGCGCGCGGCATCGTGGTCGAGCGGCGCGAGAAGCCCAACGTCGACTGGGTGTTCACGCCGTCGGCCGCCAAGTACCTGTTCTCGCCGCTCGTCTACAGCCTGCCGTTCGTGCTGCTGCCGGCCTGGTTCATCGTGCGCGTGGGCCTGCGCCCGCTGCGCGCGATGGCGCAGGCGCTCGAAGCACGCGGTGCGGCCGAGCTGGCGCCGCTGCCCGCGTCGCCCTACCGCGAACTGGCACCCGTCGTCGATGCGGTGAACCGCCTGATGCGGCGCCTGTCCGAGCGGCTCGCGCGCGAACACGAGTTCCTCGCGGACGCCGCGCACGAGCTCAAGACGCCGCTGTCGGTCGTGCAGCTCAATGCCCACCTGCTGGAAGCGTCGACCGACGCGGCCCGGAAGACCGAAGCCGGTGCCGGCCTGCGCGAAGGCGTCGCGCGCGCCACGCACGCGGTGCACCAGCTGCTCGCCTACGAACGGGCGCGCCAGGAACCGACGGACGCGCCGCTGCAGGACCAGGACCTGGCCGCGCTGCTGCGCGAACGCATCGCCGTGGCCGCGCCGCTGGCGCTGCAGCGCGGCGTCGACATCGAATTGCGCGCAGCTGCCCCCGTCATCCTGCCGCTGCACCGCGAAAGCATGGCCGCCCTGCTCGACAACGTGGTCGGCAACGCGATCAAGTATTCGCCGGACGGCGCGCGCGTGGACGTGTGCCTCGACGCCGGTCCATGCATCACGGTGTCGGACCAGGGTCCCGGCATCCCGCCCGCGCTGCGTGCCCGGGTGTTCGAACGCTTCTACCGCGTGCCCGGCCAGGACCAGGCGGGCAGCGGCCTCGGTCTCGCGATCGCGGAACGGGCCGCGGCCCGCAACGGCGCCCGCATCACGCTCGACGGCCGCCCCGATGGGTGCGGACTGGCCGTGCGCATCGCGTTCGGCTTGAGCCACCCCGAGCGCATGCTATAGTGGCCGGGCTCCGCTCCCTCACCATGAACGTTTCTTCGCCCGATCGCCTGCGCACGCGGCTCGCGCTGCTGCTGCGCGCCAATGCCATCCTGCTGTGGGCGGCGCTCGTCGGCTGCGCCGGCGCGCTGGCGACGCTCCTCTTCCGCGACGGGCTCACGCTGCTGCAGGCGCTGCTGTTCGGCCGCAGCGGCTCGTTCGTCGACATCGCGACCGCACTGCCCTGGCAGGCACGCCTGCTGATGCCATGCGCGGGCGGCCTGCTGGCCGGCTGCGTGCTGGTGCTGGCGCGCCGCCATGCCGGCGGTGCGCGTGCGGACTACATGGAAGTGGTGGCCGTCGGCGACGGCAAGGTGCCGGTGCAGCTTACGCTCGTGAACAGCGTATCGTCGCTGCTGTCGATCGCGTCCGGCGGCTCGATCGGCCGCGAAGGCTCGATGATCCAGCTGGCGGCGATGAGCGCGTCCGTCATCGGCCGCATCGCCCGTTTCAATACGGAGCGTCTGCGCCTGCTCGTGGCATGCGGCGCGGCTGCGGGCATCGCCGCGGCCTA
Organism: Massilia orientalis; assembly: GCF_030411975.2. NCBI lineage: Bacteria > Pseudomonadati > Pseudomonadota > Betaproteobacteria > Burkholderiales > Oxalobacteraceae > Massilia > Massilia orientalis. Next base: position 45,306 of record NZ_JASNRB020000011.1, read on the forward strand.
CAACGCGCCCATCGCCAGCGCGTTCTTCGTCACCGAGATCATCCTGGGCGCCATCACCATGAACAGCCTCGGGCCGATCATGGTCGCCGCCGTCGTCGCCAACATCACCATGCGCCGCCTGCCCGGCTATCACCCGACATACGAGATGCCCGCGTTCGCGCCCATCGCCAACCTGGAGGTCGTGTGGTTCGTCGCGCTGGGCGTGCTCGCGGGATTGATCGCGCCGGCCTTCCTGGTCGCGCTGCAGCGCACGCGCGGCCTGTTCGCCAACAGCGGCCTGCCGCTGCCGCTGCGCCTCGCGCTCGGCGGCCTGGGCGTGGGCGCCATCTCCATTTGGGTGCCACAGGTCTGGGGCAACGGCTACAGCGTCGTGAACGCGCTGCTGCACCAGTCCTGGCTATGGCAGGCCGTTCTCGTCGTCCTCGTCTGCAAGATCGCGGCGACGCTGCTCACCAGCGGATCCGGCGCCATCGGCGGCATCTTCACGCCCACGCTGTTCGTCGGCGCGGCCGTCGGCCATTTGTTCGCGCTGGTGCCGCAGGCGTTGACGCCGGAAACGGCCGCCGCGCCGGCCGCGTTCGTCGCCGTCGGCATGGGCGCCCTGCTGGCCGCCGCGACGAGCGCGCCGCTGATGGCGATCCTGATGATCTTCGAGATGACGCTCAGCTATTCGTTGATGCTGCCGCTGATGCTGGCCTGCGTCGTCGCCTTCGGCGTCGCGCGCGCCGTGAACGGGCCGTCGATGTACGAGATCACGGCCCGCCGCGCGGCCGACGAGCAGGAACGCGAACGCCTGCGCGCGATCCGGATGCAGGAACTGATCCGCCCCGCCGACACCGTCCTGCCGCTCGATGCCTCCATCGCGCAGGCCGCCGCGCTATTCCGCCAGCATCCCGTGAAATACGTCTACCTCGTCGACACCGCCGGGCGCTACCGCGGCGTGGTGGCGCTGCACGACGTGGCCGCGCTGTACGAGCGGGACGAGGCATCCTCCCGCACCTGCGCCGACATCGCCCGGCCCGACGCCCTGCCCGTCGTCACGGCCGACATGGGCCTGGACGACGCGCTGCGCCAGTTCATGCGCCACTTCGGCGAGCGGCTGCCGGCCGTGCGCAGCGCGCTCGACCCCGAGCTGCTCGGGGCCGTGCACAAGACGGATGTGCTGGATGCGTATGTCAGGCTGAATCGGGCGCCGCTGGGGATGCAGGTGGAGGCATAAACTGCTTGCACATATATTGTGAGATCGATAACATCGAGAGATTACCCACTCTTCCGCGTACCGGTCCATGAGCACACTTACCCGCCGTCGTTTGCTTGGTTCAGCCGCCCGACTGGCGGCCTCGCTTCCCATGCTGTCCGCCTTCGGCAACGCGCAGGCGCAAGCCGCGGCGCGCCACGACGTGCGCGACTACGGCGCCCGCGGCGACGGTAAAACGGTCGATTCCGGCGCCATCAACGCCGCCATCGAGGCGGCGGCCAGGGCCGGCGGCGGCACCGTGCATGTCCCGCCCGGGCGCTACCTGTCCGCATCGATCCGGCTGCGCAGCCGCGTCACGCTGCATCTGGAGGCGGGCGCGGTGATCGAAGCGGTGGACTGGAAGGTCGCGCCGTACGACCTGCCGGAACCGAATGCCGCGGGCGGCAACTACCAGGACTTCGGCCACAGCCACTGGAAAAACAGCCTGATCTGGGGCATCGGCCTGGACAGCGTTGCGATCACCGGCACCGGCCACATCGATGGCAAGGGACTCAATCCGGGCTACCGGAAGCTGCCCGACGGGAGCATACGCTACGACGCGGACGGCGGGCCGGGCGAAGGCAACAAGGCGATCGCGCTACGCGAATGCAATAACGTCCTGTTGCGCGACTTCGGCATCTTGCGAGGGGGCCATTTCGGTATCCTGGCGACCGGATGCAGCAACGTGACGGTCGATAATCTACGCATCGATACCAATCGCGACGGCATGGACATCGATTGCTGCAGCAACGTGCGCATTTCCAGGTGCAGCGTCAATTCGCCCTGGGACGACGGCATCTGCCTGAAGGCGTCGTATGCACTGGGCCGGATCGCGGCCTGCGACAACATCACCATTTCGGATTGTTACGTGGCCGGGAATTTCGACGTCGGCACGCTGCTGGACGGGACATTCAAGCGCAGCGCACCCGACTACCACTCGGGCCGCTTCGGGCGGATCAAGCTGGGCACGGAATCGAATGGCGACTTCAGGAACATCACGATCACCAACTGCATTTTCGACGATTGCCGCGGCCTCGCCATCGAAAGCGTGGACGGTTCGCACATCGAAGACCTCACGATTTCCAACATCACCATGCGCAAGGTGGCCAACGATCCCATCTTCATCGTCCTCGGCGCGCGCCTGCGCGGGCCGGACGCGCCGCCGGTCGGGACCATCCGGCGCGTCAACATCAGCAACATCGTCGTCTCGGGCGCGCAGGCGGGTTTTACCAGCACGATCAGCGGCCTGCCCGGTCATCCGGTCGAGGACATCCACCTGTCGAACCTGCGCTTGCACGTCGAAGGCGGCGGCACGGCCATGCTCCGCGACGCGGTCCCGCTGGAAAAGCCGGCAGCGTATCCCGAGCCGGGCATGTTCGGGCCCTGCCCGGCCTATGGCCTGTACGTGCGCCATGCGGCCGGCGTCGACGCCGACCACGTCACGGTGACGTATGCGCAGCCCGACGCGCGCGCCGCCTTCGTGCTGGAGGACGTGCGGGACGCCGTCTTCAGCGCGGTCAACGCCCAGCCGGGCAGCGGCGGCGCGGCGCTGTTCGACTTGCGGTCGGTGACGGACTTCACGGTGCGCGATGCGCGCAGGGTCCAGGACCAGCACGTTCCCGGCACCGTGCAGCGCCAGCGCATCTGATTCAGTAGGCAAGCGACCCCTCCAGGGCGGTCTGCACCAGCGCATCGATCTCGCCGGTGACGTTGGTCATGGTGCTCGCGACCACGGCAAACTCCCTGCCGACGTCGCCGGCGCGCGCAGCGACGACCTGGGCATTGAAGGCGACCATGCGCGCCTGCCGCGCGATGGTCTTGATGTCCCCCATCAATTCCTGCATCTGCCGGCGCTGCAGCAGGGCATGGCGCTTGGACTGTTCCTCGTACACGAGGGTCAGCGCATTGAGCACGGTGAGCAACGGCGTCGCGCTGCGCACCAGCTCATCGAGCAGCGCGGGCGCGCGCCGCGACGTCGTGCCGATGGCGTCCAGCGTACTCTCGGCCAGTGCGATGAAGTCGCGGATGATCTGGTCGCCCCGCATCGTGCCGAAATACGCGTCGCGCAATTGCTGGCAAAAGATGCCCGGCAAACCCTGCTTGCCCTGCACGAGCGTGATGTGCGCGTCCCGGAAGGCCGCCAGCGTGTCGCGCGCCGTCTTGTCCGCGCCGTCATGGCCGAGCGACGCCAGCACCGAATACAGCACGACCCGCTGCGACGTGAAACGGCGCCGGCCGGACAGGTTGATCAGGGCGCCGAACACGTCGCCGGACAGTTTGACGTCGGGCTGTGCGGTGGATGAGGTGGGAAGAGTGTCTGCGTGCATCCTGGGCTCCGATCGGGGTGGCCGCCGGCGGCGGCTGATGCAGTAGCTGATGCAGGTTTTATGCCAGCCAGATTCGTGGCTGCTGTAGTTACATGCACTAACTTGAATCAAACCGGGGAGAGGATGTGCACCCGGGGCGTGAGCCAGCCCAAATTTTGGGCAGGCTCGCCCGTTTGTTCACGATTTTTTCTTGTTCACGTAACGTGAACACGCTGAAAAGATGAACATAATGTATGATTGTTCATATCTTGGCCATGTTCACGTAACGTGAACGCTGAAGAACCATGAACAACCTGTTTATCCCTGGGAGTGAAACCGCATTCATCGCAAGCGCTCTGGAAGCGCTGCACGACTCGACGTGCATCCAGGGGGAAGTCCTTGATACGCCGAATGACGATACCGTTGCTGCGGTCCTCCTTACGATCAATGGTCGAAAATTACGATACGACTGCGAGATCAAGAAGAAAGTCGACCGGTATGCGCTACCGCTCAACCTGTTGAACAGGCTCGGCAACGCGCAGCGCGCCTTGCTGGTCAGTTCCCCGCTCAGCCCTGACATGGCAACCCGTTGCCGCGACATCGGCCTGCAGTTCATCGATACGGCGGGTAATGCCTACATCAATGACGGTGCTGGCATTTACATTTACGTGACGGGCAGACGCGGTGACGCTGAAATCCAATTCCCGGCCAACAATACGATGACGCCGGGGGCGCTTCGGATGATGTTTGCCGCCTTGGCCGAGCCCGCATTGCTCAATGCGCCCTACCGGGACATCTCGATGCACGCACGGATAGCGATCGGGGCCATCAGCAAGGCGTTCGATACGCTGGAATCGCGTGAATTAATCGGCTCGACGGCCGACGGCAAGCGCATGATCCGCACGCCGGAACTGTTTCTGAACGAGTGGGCCAGTGGCTATGCTGGTAGGCTCAAGCCCAAGCTTAGGAAATACCGTTTCGCAATCGATAATCTCGACGAATTCCTCAACTGGAGCCCTGGATTCAGGCTTTCGGCGTGGGGTGGCGAACCAGCAGCCATGATCCTGACCGGCCACCTCAAACCCCAGGAGTGCACGGTCTACATCGACATGGATGACCCGCACGCGCTCAAAGACATCGTCAAAAGCTTCCGTCTACGCGCGGATCCCCGAGGGCGCATCGAAATCGTCGAAATGTTCTGGAATCCGGATCACTTCGCTGACTCATTCCCGACTGTACCACTGCACCTCATCTATGCGGACCTGATGGCAAGCCACGATTCACGCAACATTGCCGTGGCACGCCAGCTCGTGCCCGGGATCATTGAGCATGTACACGATACGACTCGATAAACCCTTCAATCCAGTACTTCTCGAGATCCTGTCCACGGTTCGGTCGGTAACGGGAGAGCTCGGCTGCGATTATCTTCTCGTCGGCGCAACCGCACGCGACATATTGATGACCCATGTGTTCGGCCTCGACACCCCGCGGGCGACTCATGACGTCGACTTCGCCATCGCACTCGATCACTGGGAGCGCTTCAACGCACTGAAGGCTGCTCTCGTGGCCACCGGCAGCTTCACCCCGGCCGCAGACAGAATACATCTATTGCATTACAAGCCCACGGAATACGGCAACGCGTTCCCGCTGGATCTGATTCCTTTTGGCGGCGTGGAACAGGAAGCTCATCGCATTGCCTGGCCACCGGATATGCCGAAGCCTTGGCATCAGCACTGGACGTGGAGGCAGATAACGGCCTTGTCATCCGGGTCGTATCGATTCCAGCGCTTGGCGCGCTCAAGCTGCTGGCATGGGACGACCGCGGGCTGCAAGACAACAAGGATGCCCAGGATCTCCTTTTCCTCCTCCAGCACTACCACGAAGCAGGGAATGGCGACCGCATGTATGAGGAGGCATTTGAATTACTCGAAGCCGCCGGATTCGACCTGCCCCTGGCCGGTGCGACCCTGCTCGGCCATGACACGCGTGTCATCTTGCACGACGACTCATTACACGCCCTGCTCGCCATCCTGGCCGACCCGCGCAAACGCGACCGCCTTCTCGTCCACATGACCCGCTCTGCCGGCATCGAATCCGATATGGCGGACAAGCTGCTGAGCCAGTTCGAGCTCGGGCTTCGAAACTAATTGCTCCGCGCGCCGTCGCATAGGCGGCAATGAACTGGTCGGCCTGATCGGCCGCTATCTTGTAGCGGACTTATTCGATCACCGTCCTGGTCTCCTGTTATTCAAGCCATGGCAAAGTAAAGAAAAACCCGCTGTTCTTCCGAAGAGCGGGCTTTCATCAGCGGACGACGAGGTCGCACTTAGAACGGAATATCGTCATCCATATCGGAGAAGTTCGGTGCCGGTTTCGGCTGCGGACGTGCGGCCGGGGCCGGCGGGGCCTGGCGCGGTGCCGGGCGGCTCGGCGCGGCGTCATAGCCGCCCATGTCGTCGCCACCACCGTAGCTGTCGCCGCCGCCCATGCCCTGGCGGCCGCCCAGCATCTGCATGTTTTCAGCGATGATGTCGGTGGCGTAGCGCTCGATGCCGTCCTTGTCGGTGTACTTGCGGGTCTGCAGGCGGCCTTCGACGTAGACCGACGAACCCTTTTTCAGGTACTGGCCGACGATTTCGGCGAGGCGGCCGAAGAACGAGATGCGGTGCCACTCGGTCAGCTCTTTCTGCTCGCCGGTGTTGCGGTCCTTCGATTTGTAGGACGTGGCCACCGCGATGTTGGCGATGGCGTCGCCGCTCGGCATGTAGCGAATTTCCGGATCGCGGCCGAGATTGCCGACGATGATGACCTTGTTAACTGATGCCATTTTGTAAAGCTCCTTTGGATAGTCCCTGACTCTGCGTGTTGTCTAAGCGTTAGGGAAACATGTTGAATACGGCCCGCTATTATGCTGGTCAGTCGCATGAGAAAGCAACTGATTCCGCACTGATCGGGCACCCGGGTTACAGCACCTGATCAGACCTCGAAGATGGGGGCGAAGTGCCCGAATTGGAAGAGATGCTCATCAATACAGCCGGACGAAAATTTTTCCGCTTATTTTCGTTTTCTGGTGAGTCTGCCATTGAAACGCGCCGCTCCCGGACCACATACGATACGCGCACGTTGTACCGGAACGGCAGATCTTGACAGGTCGTCATATCATGCTACCAAGCCTCGCAGACTTTTTCGAGCGCCGGCATACCACTGTAAATAAAAACAGGTAAACTAGTGCGCTTTCCCGTTCGGCCCGCTCACCTGTGCCATTCGTGCGCCGGCCCCGCAACCATTCGAAAGCCTTCAAACAACAATGGAAGAAATCCGTATCCGCGGCGCCCGCACGCACAATCTCAAGAACATCAACCTCGACCTGCCGCGCAACAAGCTGATCGTCATCACCGGCCTGTCGGGTTCCGGTAAGTCGTCGCTCGCTTTCGACACGCTGTATGCCGAAGGCCAGCGCCGCTACGTCGAATCGCTGTCGGCCTATGCGCGCCAGTTCCTGCAGCTGATGGAAAAGCCGGACGTCGACATGATCGAGGGCCTGTCGCCCGCGATCTCCATCGAGCAGAAGGCGACGTCGCACAACCCGCGTTCGACCGTCGGCACCGTCACCGAGATCCACGACTACCTGCGTCTGCTGTACGCACGCGTCGGCACGCCTTACTGCCCGGACCATTCGGACGAGCCGCTGGCCGCCCAGACCGTGTCGCAAATGGTCGATGCCGTGCTGGCCATGCCGGAAGGGACCAAGCTGATGATCCTGGCGCCCGTCGTGGCGAACCGCAAGGGCGAGCACAGCGACCTGTTCGAGGCGATGCAGGCGCAGGGCTTCGTCCGCTTCCGCATCCAGAGCGGCACGCACGCGGCCAAGATCTACGACGTGGACGACCTGCCGAAGCTCAAGAAGACGGAAAAGCACACGATCGACGTCGTCATCGACCGCATCAAGGTGAATGCCGAGATCAAGCAGCGCCTGGCCGAAAGCTTCGAAACCGCGCTGCGCATCGCGGACGGCCGCGCCGTCGCGTACGAGATGGATACGGAGAAGGAGCACATCTACTCGAACAAGTTCGCGTGCAACGTCTGCGGCTATTCGCTGCAGGAGCTGGAGCCGCGCCTGTTCTCCTTCAATAACCCGATGGGCGCGTGCCAGGAATGCGATGGCCTGGGCCATATCGAGTTCTTCGATCCGAAGCGCATCGTCGCGTTCCCGAACCTGTCGCTGGCGTCCGGCGCCGTGAAGGGCTGGGATCGCCGCAACCAGTTCTACTACCAGATGCTGACGAGCCTCGCGTCGCACTATGGCTTCGACCTCGACAAGCCGTTCGAGCAGTTGCCGAAGCCCGCGCAGGACGTCGTGCTGTTCGGCTCCGGCAAGACGTCGGTGCCGTTCGCGTACGTGAACGAGCGTGGCCGCACGGTGATGCGCGAGCACACGTTCGAGGGCGTCGTCAACAACCTGCAGCGCCGCTACCGCGAGACGGATTCGATGGCCGTGAAGGAAGAGCTGGCGAAGTTCATCAACGAGAAGGAGTGCCCGTCGTGCGGCGGCGCGCGCCTGCGCACGGAAGCGCGCTACGTCAAGATCGGCAACGGCAAGCAGCAGCGCGCCATCTATGAAGTGGCGAAGACGCCGCTGCGCGACTGCCTGACCTATTTCGACGACCTGAAATTGACGGGCGCGAAGAAGGACATCGCCGAGCGCGTGATCAAGGAAATCGTCGCGCGCCTGAAATTCCTGAACGACGTCGGCCTCGATTACCTGTCGCTGGACCGCAGCGCGGACACCCTGTCGGGCGGCGAAGCGCAGCGCATCCGCCTCGCGTCGCAGATCGGCTCCGGCCTGACGGGCGTGATGTACGTGCTCGACGAGCCGTCGATCGGCCTGCACCAGCGCGACAACGACCGCCTGATCGCCACGCTGAAGCACCTGCGCGACATCGGCAACAGCGTGCTCGTGGTGGAACACGACGAGGATGCGATCCGCACGGCGGACTACATCGTCGACATGGGTCCGGGCGCGGGCGTGCACGGCGGCGCCGTGATCGCCGAGGGCTCGCTCAAGGACATCATGAAGAGCAAGGAGTCGCTGACGGCGGCTTACCTGTCGGGCAAGAAGAAGATCCACGTGCCGAAGAAGCGCACGCGGGCCGACCCGGACCGCCAGCTCGTCATCACGGGCGCGACCGGCAACAACCTGAAAAACGTGTCGCTGGAACTGCCGGTGGGCCTGCTGACGTGCGTGACGGGCGTGTCGGGTTCCGGCAAATCGACGCTCGTGAACGATACGCTGTACCCGGCGCTGTCGCGCCACCTGTACGGTTCGCAGACGGAACCGGCGCCGCACGAGGCCATCCACGGCCTGGAGCACTTCGACAAGGTGATCTCGGTCGACCAGGCGCCGATCGGCCGCACGCCGCGTTCGAACCCGGCCACGTACACGGGTGTGTTCACGCCGATCCGCGACCTGTTCGCGACGGTGCCGACCGCGAAGGAACGCGGTTATTCCGCGGGCCGCTTCTCGTTCAACGTGAAGGGCGGCCGCTGCGAAGCATGCCAGGGCGATGGCGTCATCAAGGTCGAGATGCACTTCCTGCCGGACGTGTACGTGCCCTGCGACGTCTGCCACGGCAAGCGCTACAACCGCGAGACGCTCGAAGTCCAGTACAAGGGCAAGAACATCACCGAAGTGCTGGACATGACGGTCGAGGATGCGCACGAGTTCTTCAAGCCGGTGCCGGTCATCGCCCGCAAGCTGCACACGCTGCTGGACGTGGGTCTCGGCTACATCAAACTGGGCCAGAGCGCGACCACGCTGTCGGGCGGCGAGGCGCAGCGGGTGAAGCTGTCGCTGGAACTGTCCAAGCGCGACACGGGCCGGACACTCTATATCCTCGACGAGCCGACGACCGGTCTGCACTTCGCCGACATCGACCTGCTGCTGAAGGTGATCCACCGCCTGCGCGACCAGGGCAACACGCTCGTCATCATCGAGCACAACCTGGACGTCATCAAGACGGCGGACTGGATCGTCGACCTGGGTCCGGAAGGCGGCGCGGGCGGCGGCACGATCGTCGCGCACGGCACGCCGGAAGACGTGGCCGACAATCCGGCCAGCGTCACGGGCAAGTACCTCAAGCCGCTGCTGAAAGCCTGACCGTCGCCCCCGCGGAAGCGGGGGCCCATGCTGAGCGCGCGGGCCTGCGGCATCGAGCCGACACTACGCAGGCTCAGTATGGATTCCCGCCTGCGCGGGAATGACGTACTTCCTACTCCACCGTATAAAACGGCTGGTGCACCCGCACCGGCCGCACGTCCATCCTGATCCGGTAGATCGAATACGCGTCCTCGCGGTTCGTCACGAATGCCGCGGTGTCCGGCACGCGCGTGAACGTGAACTCGAAGCCGCGGTCCGGCGACTGGCTGTCCGGCCCTTCGAACGCCACGCCGACGGCGCGCTGCAGATCGCTGTCCACCAGTTTCTCGAGCAGGTCCGCGACCGCCGTGTTGCCGAGGATGTCCGTATAAAAGATCGGCGCACGGTGCTCGACGTACTGCCAGTCCACGGGCTCCTTGCCCGGCCCCGGCGCGTACGCGCGCGTGGCCAGGTTGAACCGGTCGCCGCTGTCCAGGTAGCTGATGCGCGCATTGGCGATATTGAATCCCGGCTTCGATTTGTCCGTCGTGGCCCCGGCCAGGTCGAGCACGAGCGCGCCGCGGTAGCCGATCACCGTGACGTCGTGCGCCGGTCCCACGACGGCGGCCGTGTTCTCGTCGATGCCCAGTCCCAGCGTATAACCCTTGGCCAGCATCGCCGGCAGCATGCGGCCGAAACGGCCGCGCGCGAGCAGGTGCTGGTCGACGAAGACGTCGTCGCCGATGAAGCCGAGTCCCGGCGCCACGTCCTTGCCATCCGCCACGCCGTTCTTCAGCACGGGCATCACTTCCAGCGGCGGATCGTAGAACATGGTGCTGCTCATGATGGCAGCGCCCGCGCTCGTGCCAGCGATGACGCCGCCGCGCCGGTACAGCGCCCACAACGCGTCCAGCACGGCCGTGTTGCTGCCGTCCGCGCGCCGCAGCGACCCGGTGATGCGGGCCTGGTCGCCGCCGGTGAAGAACGCGCCGCCGGCCTTGCGGATCGCCTCGGCCAGCGCGGGATCGTCCGCGGCCTTGCGCACGTCGGTCCCGGCCAGCATGGGCGCGACCGGGACGACGAACGCGCGCGCGCCGTAGCGGTTCAGCGCATCCACCGTGAGCTGGGCTTCCTTCGCGGGCGTCTGCGCGGCCGTCGGGAGCACGGCGATGCGCGCGCCCTTCCCGCCCGCGAGCGCAACGATCTTCTCCCACACCTCGGCGTTGTTGACGCGCAGGCCGCCGCCGATGATGACCAGCGATCCTTTCGGCGGCCCGGCGTCGGCCGCCATCACCGCGCCGGCGCATACCGCCAGCGCCAGCGCGACACCCAGTTTCTTCAGCATGTCAGCGGAACGAGTAGTTCACGCTCACGAACGCGCTGCGGCCGCGCGGGTCCGTGTAGCTCGGGTCGTACCCGGCCAGGAAGAACCAGGCCTGGTTCGAGAACGGCGGATCCGCGTTGAACATGTTCAGCACGCCCGCGCGCACCTTGAGCTGCTTGCTGATCGTCCAGCTGCCCGTCAGGTCCCACAGCGAGTAGTACTTCACGTGGTTCGGCGGCAGCAGCGTGTCCGTGTACGGGTCGTAGGTCGTGTTCTGGTCCGTGTAGCCCATCGAGTACTGGTTCGCCAGCGTGAGCGTGACCGGGCCGTTGTCCCATTCGAAGTTCACGCGGTGGCGCCATTTCTGGATCGCCTGGTCGTTCAGGAACACGCCCAGGTTGGAGCGGAACGGCTCGGCGGGACCGAACTGGCGGTCGTAGTGCAGGATCAGCGTGCCGGACAGGTTGACGCCGAAGCGGCCCCACGGTCCGCGCTCCGACCGCCAGTCGCCGGCGATGTCGAAGCCCGACGTCCTGAGCTTGCCCTGGTTTTCCTTCATCAGCAGGATGTTGGAGATGAAGCCGTCCTCGTCGCGCTGGATGTACTTGCCGTTGTAGGCGGCCGGGTTTTCGATGATGACCTGTTCGCCCAGGGTGCTGATCACGTCGCGCTTCTCGATGTTCCAGTAGTCGATCGAGAGGCTCGTACGCTTGACCGGTTCGAACACGACGCCCAGCGAGAACTCGCGCGATTTTTCCGGCTTCAGGTCCGGGTTCGAGCGGCGTTCCACGTTCCACTGGTCGGTACACGTGTCGATGCTGCCTTCCTGCTTGACGCATTGCGGGTCGGTCAGGATGCCGGCCGTCGTGCCGAAGATCGTCGGGCGCTTCAGGTCCGACAGCGACGGCGCGCGGAAGCCCGTGCCCGCTGACGCGCGCACCAGCAGCGACTGCATCGGCTGCCAGCGCAGGCCGATCTTCGGATTGGTCGTGTTGCCCACTTCGCTGTAGTGGTCATAGCGCACCGCGAACTGCATCTCGAGTTCCTTGGTGAACGGCGCGACCACCTCGGTGAACACGGAGGCCACTTTTCTCGTGTTGTCCGCGGTCTCTACGTCGGCCAGTTCGCCGGCCGGAATGGTGCTGTCGCGGTCACCCTGGATGTTATTCGAGCGCAGCAGGTCCGACGGCCTGAACGTCTGGTGCTCGTGGCGCAGTTCGCCGCCGACCGCCAGCGCCAGGTCGCCGCCGGCCAGCGTCGTCAAGGAGCGCGACATCTTGCCGTCGAGGGAAGTCGACACGCCCTTCGCATTGCGTGCTTCGTCGTTGACCCGGATGCTGTTGATGAGGTCCCGGCCGGCCTGCGACGACGGCCCGAACGGATTGATCGCGCCCGAGCGCACGCCGGCCTCGAACTGGTCGTACAGGAAGTAGCCGTCGACGTACTTGTCGATGGCCTTGTTCTCGGCGCGGCCCAGCGCCACGTCGTAGTCCCAGCCTTTGATCGTGCCCGTGGCACCCAGCAGCAGGCGCTGGCCGGTACTCGTCACGTCGTTGGTACGGTTGCCCGCTTCCGCCATCCGGTAGCGGATCCGGTTGACCGTGGCCGGCAAGCCGGGCGCCGACAGCGCGTTGCGGTACGCCTCCGGCAGGATGCTGACGGGCAGGTTGCGCAGGGTCGACACCGGGTTCGGCGACAGCACGTATTTGGTCTTGGCCTGCGTCTGCACCAGTTCCGCGAACAGCTGGTTGTCCGGATCGAGCTGGAAGGTCGCGCGGCCGATGAAGCCGATCTTGCGCGAGTCCGGATAGATCTCCGTGTCTTCCATGTAGTCGTAGCTGCAGCCGGCCACGCCGCCCGGCCCCTTCTCGGCATACACGGTGGCGGGCGGATTGCACTTCGGCGCGCTCGGGTTGACGCGGCTCGCGCGGCTGCCGGCCGGCAGCAGGCCCGCGCCGATCAGGGCGGCACGCTGCGCGGCCGAGATGTCGATATTGGCCGGGAAAGTATTGCTGGACATCTGCGCCGGCAGCGTCGTCGCGAGCGGATGCTCGGAGATGAAGCGGCGCTGGCCCGAGCGCAGGCGGTCGAGCTGCTGGATGTCCAGCACGCCGAACACGTTGAAGCGGTCGGTGCTCAGGTCGCCCGTGCCGCCGCTGAGGCTCAGCGTCTTCTTGCCTGCCCCACCCTGCTGCGTGCCCGCGGCCGACGCGGCCAGGTCGATGCCCGTATAGTCCTTGCGCGTGATGAAGTTGATCACGCCGCCGATGGCATCGGTACCGTAGATCGCGGATGCGCCATCCTTCAGCACCTCGACGCGCTGGATCGCCCCGGCCGGGATGTTGTTCAGGTCGACGCCCGAGTTGTCGCCGGGCGACGCGAAGTTGGCGAGACGGCGCCCGTTCAGCAGGATCAGCGTGGACGACACGCCGAGGCCGCGCAGGTTGGCGCCGTTCAGGCCGCGCTGGCCGGACGTGCCGTCCGTGATGCTGGGGCCGTCCGTCACCGGCGCCGTGTTCGCGCTGATGTTCTTGACCAGTTCCGCGGCCGTCGTCGCGCCCATCTTCTCGATGTCCTCGCGCGAGATCAGCTGCACGGGCAGCGCGGTCTCCGTGTCGATGCGTTTGATCGACGAACCGGTGATCTCCACGCGGTGCATCTTCGGTTCGTCCGCCTGCGCCTGCGCATAGGCGTGCTGCGACGTCAAGACGGCGACGGCCGCCGCGAGGATGGTGGGTTGCAGGGCTCTCGAAATGTGCTTGGTCATGCGGTGCTCTCCCTCTTGGTGTCTTGTGGTGACTCAGGTTTTTTTGACGAGCTTGCGAATCTGGTGTTCACCGTGGAGATACGCGGCGATCGCCTCGGTGTGGCGGGCCGCCTTGGCCACGTTGGCCTTGTTGGACGTCATCAGCGACACGGCCAGCGCCTCGATGACGGCCAGCGCGGCGCTCGAACTGCTGGGCAGCACCGGGTGCGTGCTGTGCGCGTACAGCACGTGGTGCCCCAGTTCAGCGAGCGGCGACGCGGGCGAATCGGTGATGGAGACGATCGTCGCGCCGGCATCGCGCGCAAACCGGGTCAGCGACGCGGCGTCCAGCGTGTAGCGCGGCAGCGAGATCACGACCAGCACGTCCTTGCCGGTGATCGTGGCGAGGTGGCTCGCCGCGACTTCCGTACCGCCGCTCGCCGCCGCTTCGACGACGTGGCGGCAGAACGGCTGCAGATGCATCGCGAGCGCGCCCGCGAGGAACGACGACAGGCCGAACCCCAGCACGTACACGGTGCGCGCCCTGGTGAGCACGGCGCCGATGCGGTCGATCTGCGTGCCGGCCAGCGCGCGGCTCGTGGCCGTGATGGCCGCTTCCGCATAACCCAGGCTTTCCAGCGCGGGCGACGCTTTCGCGGCGCGGCGCGCGATCGTGCTGCGCAGCTTTTCGACGGGCTGCAACACGGACTGCAGCGTTTCCGCGACCGCGCCCCGCATCGCCGCGTAATTCCTGAAACCGAGGTCGCGCGCGAAGCGGCTGATGGTCGCCGTCGACACGTCGCACGCATCGGCCAGTTCCTCGATGCCGAGCGCCGTCACGCGCACCTGGTTGCGCAGCACGTAATCCGCGATCGCGCGGTTCGACGCCGACCCTTCGGCCAGCACCCGCAGCAGCGACTGGCCGAGCGAAGACTCGGCGAAACCGATGTCGGGAGAGGCGCTGGACGGGGCGGCAGGCGTCATGTGACCGGATGTCAACGAGTTAATGTTTTTTTAATGTAAAACAGGTGCGGCGCCCAACTCAACAACATTTTGAAAATAATCTTTCATCGATTTACGTTGTGTAAAAATTCATACATAATCGGCCGCAGACCCGCCGCCAGGAGATACGTCCGCATGCATACGAAGACCCATCCGATCGCGACCGAACCGGGCGTCGCCAGTTACCAGCTCACGTCGTACCACTACGGCAGCGCGGGCAGCGGCGGCAAGGTCTATATCCAGGCATCGCTGCACGCGGACGAGGTGCCCGCGATGCTCGTCGCGCACGTCCTGCGGCGCGAACTCGAACGGCTCGATGGCGAGGGACGCATCCGCGGCGAAGTGATCCTCGTGCCCGCCGCGAATCCGATCGGGCTGTCGCAGATCGTGCACGGCGCGCCGTTCGGGCGCTTCGACCTCGGCACCGGTACCAATTTCAACCGCGCCTTCCGCCACGTCGCCGACGAATTGAAAGATGCGCTGGCCGGCCGGCTCGGGCTGGATTCGGCCGCGAACGTGGCCGCGATCCGTGCGGAGGCACGCGCCGCCGTCGAACGGTGGGAGCCGCAGGACGCAACGCAGGTGCTGAAAAAGACGCTGCTGGGCATGGCGATCGACGCCGACATCGTGCTCGATCTGCACTGCGACAACGAGGCGCTGCTGCACGTCTATACCGGTCCCGCGCTGGCGGACCGCGTGGCGCCGCTGGCGACGCTGCTCGGCGCGCGTGCCTACCTGCTGTCCGCCGGTTCGGGCGGCGAACCGTTCGACGAGGCCTGCAGCAAGCTGTGGTGGGACCTGGCCGCGCACTTCGGTCCAGAGATACCAATTCCGCCCGCCTGCGCCGCCGTCACCGTCGAACTGCGCGGCGAGATGGACGTGCGCTACGATTACGCGGAACAGGATGCGCACGCGTTGCTGCAGTTCCTCGCGCGCGAAGGCGTCGTCGACATCCCGCATGACGCCCTGCCCGCGCCGCGGTCTGCGGCGTCGCCGCTGGAGGCCGTGGAACCGCTGCACGCGCCGCAAACGGGCGTGCTCGTGTTCCTGAAAGCGCTGGGCGACGAGGTGAAGGCGGGCGACGCCGTCGCCGACATCGTCAACCCGGTCACCGGCGACACGGCGACCGTGCATGCGAGCCGCGACGGCCTGCTGTTCGCGAGCACCGCACACCGCCACCTGCTGCGCGGGATGCACATCTGTAAGATCGCGGGGACGACGCCCTTCCGTTCGGGTTCACTTTTGAGTCAGTGATCATGCGACTACGAATTCCCAATACCTTCGTGCTGCTGTTCGCGATCCTCGCGCTGATCGCGCTGGCGACGTGGTTCATCCCCGGCGGGAAGTACGACACGCATCTCGTGAACGGCAAGCAGCTCATCGACCCGGCCTCGTTCCACTATGTCGAGAGCGCGCCGCAAGGCCTCGTTGCGCTGATGAAGGCGCCCATCAAGGGCTTCGTGGAGGCGGCGCAGATCATCGGCTTCGTGCTGGTCGTCGGCGGCGCGTTCGCGGTCGTGCAGAAGACCGACGCGATCGACACGGGCATCCGTTCGATCGCCCGCATGCACGAGCACTCGGCGCTCGTGCGCGCGGCGCTGATCCCCGTCTTCGTCACCCTGTTCTCGCTGGGCGGCGCCACGTTCGGCATGAACGAGGAGGCGATTCCGTTCGTGCTGATCTTCGTGCCGCTCGCGCTGGCGCTCGGCTACGACACCATCACCGGCGTGTCGATCCCGTTCCTCGGTTCGCAGGCCGGCTTCGGCGCCGCCTTCCTCAATCCGTTCAACGTCGGCATCGCGCAGGGCATCGCGGGCGTGCCCGTGTTTTCGGGGATCGGCTATCGCCTGATCGTGTGGGTGGCGACGACGTCCGTCACGATCCTGTTCCTGATGTGGTACGCGGCGCGCGTGAAGCGGAACCCCACGCTGAGCCCGACCTATGTGCTGGACCAGACGCGGCGCCTCGAACAGCCGGCTGCCACGGGGCTCGACCGCATGACGGGCCAGCACAAGGCGGTGCTGGCGATCTTCGCGCTGGCGCTGGCGGCGATGGTGATCGGCGTGGTGAAGTTCGACTGGTACATCGACGAGATCGCGGCGCTGTTCTTATCCATGGCGATCGTCGTGGGCATCGTGGGCCGGCTGGGGTCCGACAACTGGGTAGCGGCGTTCATGCAGGGCGCGAAGGACCTGGCACCGACGGCGCTCGTGATCGCGATCGCGCGCGGCACGATGATCCTCGCGCGCGACGCCCACATCATCGACACGATGCTGCATGGCCTGATGCCGCTCGTACAGTCGAGCCACCCCGTATTCGCGGCGCAGAAGATGTACCTGATCCAGTCGGTGATCAACTTCTTCATCCACTCGGGTACGGGCCAGGCCGCGCTGACGATGCCGATCATGGCGCCGCTCGCGGACCTCGTGGGCGTCACGCGCCAGACCGCGATCCTCGCTTTTCAACTCGGCGAGCTGTCGACGCCCATGATCCCGACGTCCGGCATCACGGTCGGCGTGCTCGCGCTCGCGCGCGTGCCATGGATCACGTGGGCCAGGTGGATGATCCCGCTGCAGCTGATCTACCTCGTGCTGGCCCTCGTGCTGCTCGTGCCCCCCTGCCTGATGCAGTGGGGCTGAGCGACATTACTTGGCGATCTTCACCAGGACCACGTCGTTCGCGCGCATCGGCACCTGCACGTTCGCGGTGCCGTTCGCCGCGACCTTCACGGTGCGCGTCTCGGGCTTGTCGACCGTCAGCGCCTGCAGCTTCGCGAGCTGGCCGGCCGCCAGGGTTTTCGGCTTGCCCATCTCGATGTAGGCCGTGTACGCGTCATTGGCCTTGAAGCCCGTGCGGTACACCTGGACGTGATACGTGCCCGGCTTCATGCCCTTCAGCGACAGCGTCAACGGCGTGCCGTTCTTCGTCGGCTGGACGGCGCCGAAGAACGGGCGGTTGGTCTTCTTGCCCATGTCCGGCGTCTGGAAGTCCCACGCCAGCACCTGCACGCCGTTCGCGTCCTTCGTCACCCAGCTTTGCTTGTCGGCGGTCTGCACCTGCTGGTCGCCCAGCTCGTTCATGTACTTGTAGGCGAACCAGGCGGGTTTGCGGATGCCCTGCGGATTCATCAGGCCGAAACCGCCTTCGAACGGCGCGGTCGGCGGACCCGGTTCCTCGAACAGGTCCGTATAGGTCCAGTAGCTCATGCCCTGCGCGATGCCTTCCGTCGCCTTCAGCTTCGACAGGATGTAGGCGGCGCTGATGTACGAATCGTGCACGAGGTCGCGCGGGTTGTAGCTCGTGCTCCATTCCGTGAAATACAGCGGCAGCTTGGGCAGGTACGACGCTTCGATCTCCTTGCGGACCTTGCGCACGTCGCCGACGATGCCGTCCGGCGACGGCGACAGCTTCTGGTCGCCCTGGCCGTTCTCGTCCAGGAAGCCGCCGTCCACGCCATAGGTGTGCGTGGCGATGAAGTCGACCGCGGCACCGCTCTTCTGCGTGTGCGCGAGGAATTCCGGCACCCAGGCCGCACCCGCCGTCGCCGGACCGCCCACGCGCAGCGTCGGGTCGATCGCCTTGATGGTCTTCGCGGTCACGTCATACAGGTCGAAGTAGGCCTTCTGGTCGGCCTTTTCCCAGAAACCGTCCAGGTTCGGCTCGTTCCACACTTCGAAGAACCAGGTGCGCACTTCTTCCTTGCCGTAGCGCTGCTGCACGTGACGCACGAAGGCGTCGACGAGGCCTGCCCACAGTTCCGGTTTCGGGTGCGAGGTATTGCCCTTCCAGTAGAAGATGCTGTTGTCCGACGTCTTCATCGCTTCCGGCGTGAAGCCCAGCTCGACGAACGGCTTGATGCCCATGCCCAGCAGCTTGTCGTACAGGTAGTCGATCTTCGTCCAGTTGTAGACGGGTTTGCCGTCGACGACCTTGAACGTGCCCAGCACGTCGTGGAAGATGCCGTGGAAGCGGATGTAGCGGAAGCCCAGCTCATCCTTCGCGATCTTCAACTGGGCCAGGCTGTCGTCGCGGATCAGCGTGCCCGGGTAATCGGAACCCACCGACAGGTCGGCGGCATGGTCGCGCGGGACGGTCGGCGCGTTCGCGTCGATGACGATCTGGCGCGCGGCGTCGGCGGCCATGGCGGGCAATGCGAATGGGGTGGTGAAAGCCAGCGCCAGAGCGGCGCGCAGCACGGTGCGGCGGTGTCTCATGTCTATTGTCCTTTTACGTCGAAGCTCGCTTATCTCTAAGATGTTTGCGCTAACAATGCGAGTTGACGAAAGGATAGAGGATAAGCCGCATTTAGTAAAATCAAAAACCCAAATGATTTTCCACAATGTGATGATTTAAATTCGTTAAGGAAGCGATACGCGGCGACCGCGCTCCGAACCGTGTCACCTCCTCCCAGTCGCGCTTCCATTTCTTGCGCCAGCTGAACGCAGTCCGCAACGGGCGCACGTCTTCGACGGCCGGTCGGACTTGGCGGCCGAGCCGGTGTCGGTTAGTTGCATTGCTCTGCTTGTACAGGCCACGATGAGGTAATGAAAAAAGGACAGGCCACCAAGCCTGTCCTTTCTCATTTTTATCGCGGCCGCATCGTCGTGCGCGCGGCCGTCGTCTCCTCGCCTGTATTTCTCCGTGCGCCTTACTCGGCCAGGCGCTTCTCCAGCTGCGCCTTGGTCGCGACCAGTTCCTGCGGCAGGCGGTAAGCCAGCTTGTCGAACAGTTCGGTGTGCAGCTTCAGTTCTTCGCGCCATGCATCCTTGTCGATCGACGTGATCGTGGTGAACTGTTCGGACGTGAACTCGATGCCGGTCCAGTTCAGGTCGCCGTAGGTCGGGGTGGTGCCGAACATGTGCTCGACGCCGCCGGCCTGGCCCTGGCTGCGGTCCAGGATCCACTTCAGCACGCGCATATTGTCGCCGTAGCCCGGCCACACGAACTTGCCGTTGTCGTCGGTGCGGAACCAGTTGACGCAGAAGATCTTCGGCAGCGCTTGCGGGTTCTTGTCGGCGACTTTCTGGCCCAGGTTGAGCCAGTGCTGGAAGTAGTCGCTCATGTTGTAGCCGATGAACGGCAGCATGGCATACGGGTCGCGGCGCACGATGCCCATCTGGCCGGCGGCGGCGGCCGTCGTCTCCGAGCCCATCGTGGCGGCCATGTACACGCCTTCCGTCCAGTTGCGGGCTTCCGTCACGAGCGGCACCGTCGTCGAGCGGCGTCCGCCGAAGATGAAGGCCGAGATCGGCACGCCGGCCGGATCGTCCCACGCCGGGTCGATCACCGGGTTCTGCGTGGCGGCCACGGTGAAGCGCGCGTTCGGGTGCGCGGCCTTGGTGCCGGACGCCGGGGTCCAGTCCTTGCCCTGCCAGTCGATCAGGTGCGCCGGGGCTTCCTTGGTCATGCCTTCCCACCATACGTCGCCGTCGTCGGTCAGCGCCACGTTCGTGAAGATGACGTTTTCGCGCAGCGAAGCCATGCAGTTCGGATTGGTCTTTTCGTTCGTGCCCGGGGCGACGCCGAAATAGCCCGCTTCCGGGTTGATGGCGTACAGCTTGCCGTCGGCACCCGGCTTGATCCACGCGATGTCGTCGCCGATGGTCGTGACCTTCCAGCCTTCGAAGCCGGCGGGCGGGATCAGCATCGCGAAGTTCGTCTTGCCGCAGGCCGACGGGAACGCGGCCGCGACGTATTTCTTGTCACCCTGCGGCGATTCCACGCCCAGGATCAGCATGTGCTCGGCCAGCCAGCCGGTGCCGCCTTGCTGGGCTTCCTGGTAACCCATGTTGGAAGCGATGCGCAGCGCGAAGCATTTCTTGCCCAGCAGCGCGTTGCCACCGTAGCCGGAGCCGAACGACCAGATCTCGCGCGTTTCCGGATAGTGCACGATGTACTTGGTCGAGTTGCACGGCCAACGCACGTCCTGCTGGCCCGCCTGCAGCGGCATGCCGACGGTGTGCACGCACGGCACGAAATCGCCGTCGGCGCCCAGCACGTCGTACACGGCCTTGCCCATGCGGGTCATGATGCGCATGTTGACGGCGACATACGGAGAATCGGACAGTTCCACGCCGATATGCGCGATCGGCGAGCCCAGCGGGCCCATCGAGAACGGCACGACATACATCGTGCGGCCGGCCATGCAGCCGTCGAACAGGCCGTTCAGGGTCTGGCGCATTTCGTTAGGATCGACCCAGTTATTGGTCGGGCCCGCCTGCTCCTTCGTGGCCGAGCAGATGAAGGTGCGGTCTTCGACACGCGCCACGTCGCTCGGGTCGGAGCACGCCAGATACGAGTTCGGGCGCTTCTCCGGGTTCAGGCGCTTCATCGTGCCGGCTTCGACCATCTGTGCGCACAGGCGGTCGTACTCTTCTTCGGAGCCGTCGCACCAGTAGATGGCGTCGGGCTTCGTGAGGGCCGCGATCTCGGCCACCCAATTGATGAGTTTATTGTGCTTGATGTAAGCTGGGACGTTCAGTGCGGCGACGCCGCCCATCACGGGCTGGTTCATACATACCTCCAATGCCAATTAAGAATCCCTGGCGATTCCGATGGCCTTGATGCGGCAGAGGCGGCGGCCTGCAATGCGCGCGGCGGTCGGAATCCCGTTAATCTTGTCCCGGCAGGATCGTCGTCAAGGATGGCCTCGTGGGCCCGCACCTGGAAAGCCGTGCGGTTCACGGTTCAGTGCTACGGCGGTCATGTCGCCAGCCCGGGGTCGCGTTGCGCGGAGGCCGGCGGGCTGGTTGGAACGTGTGCTGCTGGCCGCAAATGATGTCAGTCTGACATCTCGGGCTCTTATTTCTGGTCGATTCTACACCTGCGCAAACGGCTTTAGAATGCTTGCACAACAAAAATGTAGGAATTTTGGTTGAGCAAAGTAGTAGGCTATTTCCTATCGTTCAAATTCTGTCATTTCATTACTTTCTTGCCGATAACATCCGCTAACATCCATGAAAATTGCAATCCTTGACGATTACCAGGACGCCGTCCGCTCCCTCGAATGCTTCCGCATGTTGGACGGCCACGAGGTCAAAGTGTTCAACAGTTCGACCCGTGGCCTGGGCCAACTGGCGATCCGCCTGGCGCCGTTCGACGCGTTGGTCCTGATCCGCGAACGCACCACGTTTCCGCGTGCGCTGCTGGCCAAGCTGCCCAATTTGAAGCTGCTGTCCCAGACGGGCAAGGTCGCCGGACACATCGACGTGGCGGCCGCGACCGAACACGGCGTCGCGATCGCGGAAGGCGTCGGCTCGCCGGTCGCGCCGGCCGAACTGACGTGGGCGCTGATCATGGCGGCCAGCCGCAAGATCGTGCCCTACGCCAACAACCTGAAGGACGGGCTGTGGCAGACGGCGTCGATCAATCCCGAGCTCAACGGCCTGGGCCGCGTGCTAAAGGGTCGTACGCTGGGGATCTGGGGCTACGGCAAGATCGGACACCTGATCGCGGGCTATGCGCAGGCGTTCGGGATGCAGGTGATGGTGTGGGGCAGCGAGAAAAGCCGGGCCGCCGCGGTCGCCGAGGGTTTGACGGCCGCGCCGACGCGCGAAGCGTTCTTCGAGCAGGCCGACGTGGTCAGTGTGCACCTGCGGCTGAACGATGCGACGCGCGGCATCGTCAAGGCCGACGACCTGGCGCGCATGAAGCGCGACGCCTTGTTCGTGAACACGAGCCGGGCGGAACTGGTCGAGGAAGGCGCGCTGGAGGCGGCGCTGCGCAAGGGACGGCCGGGCTATGCGGCGCTGGACGTGTTCACCAGCGAGCCGCTGGCGGCCGATGCGGATATCCTGAAGATTCCGACCGTGCTGGCGACGCCACACCTCGGGTATGTCGAGCGGGACAGTTACGAGTTGTATTTCCGGGCGGCGTTCGAGAATGTCGTCAATTTTGCGAACGGGACTCCGACCAACATCCTGAATACCGAGGCGCTTTAACGCAACTCGGGCTCGCCCGTGAAATTGGGCTTACGCATCGGCATCTCATGCCGGCGCGTCCACAAGCCGGCCCAGCCGGGCGGCCATTCGATCACGGGCCCGGCATACGCGGGCAAGCCTGCGCGCACGGGCACGATGGGCACCGGCGGCATCTCGATGAGGCCGCCGTTCGCATTCTGCTGCATCGGCGCCATGTCGAAGGAATACATGTAACCCGGCAGCAGCGCATCGCACACGCTCGCGAACCACGCGGTGTGATCGTCGTCGCGCCCGAGCGCGCGTGCGAGGCCTTCCGGGTCGAACTTCGCCAGTGCGTGGATCAGTTCGTCCGTACTGGCACCCGGCGCATCGCCCCATCCCATCACGGGGTTGTTGTTGTAGTCGGCGCCCGAGCCATACCAGCCTTCGCGCCATGGCCGCTGCATCCAGTCGCGCTTACCCGTGAACAATTGCCAGCGCCAGTGAAGGCCGGACGGCTTGGGCCAGGAATACAGGTACAGCTTTTCGTAGCCGGCCATGTGGAGCGCGCGCACCATCGCCATCAGGCGCGCATGCGGCATGCGGTCCGGCGGCGAGCGGCGGAACAGGATCGCTTCGCCATCGGCGTGCTGCACCTCGTCGGTCGACAGGTTCAGGTCGAGCGTGCGCGACTCGTTGCCGAAGCGTGCGGAAATCCAGCCTGTCAGCAGGTTGACGTGGGTGATGACACCATAGCCGCGATGGCGATGGAAGATGACGGTTCCAGGTGCGACGGGTTTCATTGGGAAGGCGGGCTCGGCCCAAAAAGGAGAAAGGATACTCATCCGATCCGGACGATTCTAGCGCAGACACATACGGATACACTACGGTTTGCGGCTATCATTACCCACCTTTTTTTACAGCGTTTTCAAATCATTATGACTTTGCGGATCATCGCCACCGGCGGCACTTTCGACAAACACTACAACGAACTCAATGGCGTTCTGGGCTTTGCCGAAAGCCACTTGCCGGAGGTCATCGCACGCTCCCGCATGACCATTCCCGTCGAACTGCAGGTCGTGTCCCTGCTCGATTCGCTGGAGATGCAGGACAGCGATCGCCAGAACGTGCTGGCCGCGTGCCAGGCCGCCAGCGAGAAGCAGATCGTGATCGTGCACGGTACCGATACGATGCGCGAAACGGCCGAGGTGCTGGGCGCGGCAACGTCGGACAAGACGATCGTGTTCACGGGCGCCATGATCCCGTACGAAATCGCCAACTCGGATGCGCTGTTCAACTTCGGCTTCGCCTGCGCCGCCGCGCAGATGCTGCCGCCGGGCGTCTACGTGGCGATGAACGGCAAAGTGTTTACCTGGGATAACGTCACGAAGAACCGCGCGGCGGGCGTGTTCCAGGCGTTGTGAAACCAGGGTCAGAGCCCCGATTTGGGCAATTGCCCAAAATCGGGCTCTGACCCCGGTGTTTCGGGCGCTGCGCGTTTTCGTCAATTCCTATAATGGTTCTCCCACGAACCAGGAGGAATCAGCGATGAGCGAGCAGCGCCCCACCCTGACCACGCGCCAGGGCCATCCCGTCCGCGACAACCAGGCCATGCGTTCCGTCGGCGAACGCGGTCCGGCCACCCTCGAGAACTACCAGTTCATCGAAAAGATCACCCACTTCGACCGCGAACGGATCCCCGAGCGCGTGGTGCATGCGCGCGGCACGGGCGCGCACGGTTATTTCGAAGCCTACGGCAAGATCGGCGACGAGCCCGCCAGCAAGTACACGCGCGCCCGCGTCCTCAACGAGACCGGCGTGCAGACGCCCGTGTTCGTGCGCTTCTCGACCGTGATCGGCGGCAAGGAATCGCCGGAGACGGCACGCGATCCGCGCGGCTTCGCCGTCAAGCTCAAGACGGTCGACGGCAACTGGGACCTCGTGGGCAATAACCTGAAAGTCTTTTTCATCCGCGATGCGATCAAGTTCCCGGACATGATCCACGCCTTCAAACCCGATCCCGTATCAAACCAGCAGGAGCCGTGGCGCTTCTACGATTTCATCTGCAGCCATCCGGAAGCACTGCACATGGTTACGTGGGTCAAGAGCCCATGGGGCATTCCCGCCAATTACCGCGAGATGGAAGGCTCGGGTGTCAACACGTATAAACTCGTGAACGACCAGGGCATCGCCCACCTCGTCAAATTCCACTGGCAGCCGAAACAGGGCGTGCGCAACCTGACGAGCCAGCAGGCCGCGGAAATCCAGGCGCACGACACGAGCCACGCCACGCGCGACCTGTACGACGCGATCGAGCGCGGCGAGTTTCCGGAGTGGGAATTCTGCGTGCAGGTCATGAGCGACGGCGAGCATCCGGAACTGGAATTCGACCCGCTGGACGACACCAAACGCTGGCCGGAAGACCGCTTCCCGCTGCTGCCCGTGGGCCGCATGGTGCTCGACAAGAACCCGGACAATGTCTTCGCTGAAACCGAGCAATCGGCCTTCGGCACGGGCGTGCTCGTCGACGGCATCGACTTCTCGGACGACAAGATGCTGCAGGGCCGCACCCTGTCCTATTCGGACACGCAGCGCTACCGCGTCGGGCCGAACTATCTTCAGCTACCAATCAATGCGCCGCAGGAAAAAGCGGTGGCGCGCACGAACCAGCGCGACGGCCAGATGACCTTCTATGTCGACGGCGGCGGCGAGGAAAAGCACATCAATTACGAACCGAGCCTGCTGGGCGGCCTGGGCGAAGCGCCGCAACCCGAGAAGGATTACCACCAGCACGTCGAGGGCCACCTGGGCCGCTACCAGACGAGCCGCACGGCCGACGACTACCAACAGGCCGGCGACCGCTACCGCACGTTCGCGGACTGGGAGCGTGACGACCTCGTCAACAACGTCGGCAACGACCTCAAGAAATGCCCGGAAGTCATCCAGCTGCGCATGGTGTGGCACCTGTGGCATTGCGACGAGGATTACGGACGTCGCGTGGCCGAGATAGCTGGCATCGACCTGGAAAAGGCGAAAGCCTTGCAGCCGCTGCCGGGCAAGCCGGCGCCGGGCGAGAATCGCCCGGGCTCGACCTATTCGGGCGGCCAGCCGGAAAGCGGCGGCAAGAAGGAGCCGGCCACGACGGAAGAAGTGGCGTCGGCAAAATAAAACCAGCGGCCCGGATGAATGTCCGGGCCTTTTTTCGTTACGCCTTGGCTTCGCCGCCCAGCGCCTCGACCAGGTCGGTCAGCATCTTGGCCAGTTCGCCGGTCATCAGCATGATGTCGTTATCGAAGCGCTCGTCATCGCTGTAGGTGATCGTTTCGTTTTCCTTGATCACGTCCAGCGGCTTGATACCCTTGACGGCCAGCTGCTCGGTCAGCACGAACGAGATGCGGCTGTTCCACGTCATGGCCAGGCGCGTGCACTGCTTGCCGTTGGCGATGTGGCGGCGGATGTCTTCCGGGTCCAGCGAGTGCTTCACGTAGCGCACGGCGGCCTTGCTCTCGCCGGTGGCGCGCAGTTCCGTGTCCTGGTCGATCGTGAAGTTGTACGGCGCCTCGTCCGATTGCAGCCAGCCCGTCATCACGGCGACCGGCGACTGTTGCACGCGCAGCGATTCCAGCGGCAGCTTGTCGACGGCCTTCAGCAGCAGCTTGATGACGTCGTCGGCCTTGCTCGGGCTGGCGGCGTCGACGACGAGCCAGCCGTTGACCGGGTCGATCCACGTCCACACGTTGCCGCGGATCGAGAACGCCCGCGGCAGCAGCTCGTCGGCCACGCGTTCCTTGAGTTCTTTCATCGCCTTCTTGCCCGGCGGGAAGCCCTGCTGCTCTTCCAGCTCGGCGGCCCTGGCCTTGGCGACCTGGTTGATGACCGAGCTCGGCAGCAATTTCTTTTCCGTGCCCAGCATCATGAGCATCTGCTTGTTGACGACGTGAACGAGCTTGCCGTTGCCGCGTGGCGAATCCCAGCCCTGGCGCAGCAATTCGTTGCTGCTGGCGGGCGTGAACGCCTGCGACTGCAGGGCCTCTTCCATCTGTTCAGGGGAGAAATTCCACGGTGCCGGCAGGCGGTAGATCTGAAGATTCTTGAACCACATAACGTTGCTTCCAGTTATCTCGATATTTCAAAGGAACGACATTCTACACGCTGACTGGCGGCAAAATTCACGTCGTCGACAAGGGATTTTTATTGTGTTGCACGTTCGTCAAACAAGCTCAGCTGCTCGACCGTTTCCGTATCGCTGAGGCGCACGCCGACGCCCAGCAGCCGCACGGGACGGCTCGCCCGCAGCCAGCCCGTCTCCATCAGGTGACGGAACGTCGTCATGTTCGGCGCGTAGCCCACGCATTCGACGGTCGTACGCTGGAAGTCGGCAAACTTGATCTTCACGAACAATTTATTGATGAATTTTTCGGCATTGTTGCGCTTGATCCGGCCCAGCAGATGCTCGTACAGGTCGGGCAGCAGCGCGAGGCAGCCGTCCAGGTCGGGGACGTCCGGCGTGTACGTCTCCTCCGTACTGATCGACTTGCGCTCGCGCACCGGATTCACGTCGCGGTCGTCGATGCCGCGGCACAAGTCGTACAGCCGCGCGCCGAACGAGCCGAAGTGCTGCTGCAGCTTGTCCATATTCCAGTCGCGCAGGTCGCCGCACGTCTGCGCGCCGAGGCGATGCAGTTTCGCGGCCGTCACCTTCCCTACCCCGAACAATTTCTTCACAGGCAGCACGGCGACGAACGCATCGACCTCATCGGGCCGCACGAGGAACAGCCCGTCCGGCTTGTTCCAGTCGCTGGCGATCTTGGCCACGAACTTGTTCGGCGCCACGCCGGCCGACGCCGTGATGCCGACCGTCTCGAAGATGCGGCGGCGGATCTCCTGGGCGATCAAGGTCGCGCTGCCCTTGCAGTGCGGCGAGTTCGTCACGTCGAGATAGGCTTCGTCCAACGACAGCGGCTCCACGAGGTCCGTGTAATCGCGGTAGATGTCCATGATCTGGCGCGATGCGACCCGGTACTTTTCCATGTTCGGTGGAATGAGGATCAGGTCCGGGCAGAGCTTGACGGCCTGCGCCGTCGCCATCGCCGAATGGATGCCGTAGCGGCGCGCCTCGTAGTTGCAGGTGGCGACCACGCCGCGCTGCTCGGCCCGCCCGCCGACGGCCAGCGGCCGCCCGCGCAGGGACGGGTCGTCGCGCATCTCGACGGATGCGTAAAAACAATCGCAATCGCAGTGGATGATCTTGCGGACGGGGGCGTTCACGGTGACGGTCGCCCGCGCCGAGCGACTACTGTAATTGCATACAGTATCGCTGGGAATTAGGAATAGTGCAAGGGGGAACGCCGCCGCCGCAGGGATGCGGCGGCGGGTTGAGACGACTTACTTGGTGACGCTGGAATAGCTGCAGGACTTGACGATACCGTGTGCCGGGTCGCCGAACACCGCGTTCGAGCATTTCACGGAACCGGTGAAGGTCTTCGTCACATAGCTGGTAGCGGTGCCGTAGCGCACGTCGCGCGTACCGCTGAAAGAGCAGGTGCCGTTCTCGGCGGCGCAATACGTCCAGGTCGGGGTCGTCGTCGTGGTGGTCGAGCCCAGCGCCGCGTTCACGGCGGCGGCCGCGTTGACGATGCCGGCGCCGCAGCCCGAGCACGCGGCCGGGAAGGCGCGCGCCGTCGACTTCAGCTTGGCGGCCACGTCATCCGGCGTCAGGTTCGGATTCGCCGACAGCATCAGCGCGACGACGCCAGCCACGTGCGGCGTCGCCATCGACGTGCCCATGTAGTACGCGTAGTTGTCCGATGCCGGCGTGGTCGTGCCCGCGTTCAAGGTCGACAGGATGCCGGCGCCGTTGTCGCCGCCCGGTGCCGCAACGGTGACATTGGTGCCGTAGTTCGAATACGACGCTTTGCCGCCCGCACGGTTCGTCGCCGCGACGGTGATCACGCCCGCGCAGTTGGCCGGGTTCGAATTGATCGCATTCGTGTTCGAGTTGCCTGCCGCGACCACCACCACGGCGCCGCGCGAACGGGCGCTGTTGATCGCGTTCTGCGTCGTCGTGTCGCACGCGCCGGTGCCGCCCAGCGACAGGTTCAGCACGCGCGCCTTGTTCGCATTGGCCGGTACGCCGGTCACGGTGCCGCCCGAGGCCCAGACGATGGCGTCGGCGATGTCGGACGTGTAGCCGCCACAACGGCCCAGCACGCGCGCCGGAACGATCTTCGCGTTATAAGCAATGCCCGCGATGCCGAGGCCGTTGCTGGTCTTCGCGGCGATCGTGCCGGCCACGTGCGTGCCGTGCCAGCTCGAGTTCTGGTCCGCGGCCGGGATGCCGGTGCCGCAGCTGCCGGCCGGGGCCCAGTCGCCCGGGTCGCTGGCGTCGGTGTCGCGGCCGCTGCCGTCGTTGGCGATGGTGGTCGTCGAGATGAAGTCATAGCCCTGCAGGATCTGACCCGACAGGTCGGCGTGCGGACGGTAGCCCGTGTCGATCACGGCCACGTTGATGCCGGCGCCGGTCGACTTGTCCCAGGCGGCGGGCGCGTTGATGCCGCCGGTGGCTTCGTACAGGTCCCACTGCTGGGTATAGCTGGGGTCGGTCGGGGTGGCCAGCGGGACCATGATGCGGTCCGGCTCGGCGTACTCGACGTTGGCGTCGCGCGACTTCAGTTCGGCGGCCAGCTGGCGCGCCTCGTCGAGCGACATCGTGCGGTTGAGTTGCAGGACGTTCGCGCCGTTCGCCGTCGCGCGCAGCGCGCGCATCGTGGCGCCATAGGTCTGGCCGGCGCGGTCGATCAGGGCCTGGCGCGCGCGGTCGATGCCGCGTGCGGCCACACCGGTCTTCGACGTATCGCTGTCGCCCTTGTACTTGACGATGATGCGGTCGGTCTGGACGACGAAGTGATTGGTTTGCGCCACGGCCTGGCCGGCGAAACCGACGGCAACGAGGGCCGCTGCACAAATTTTCAACAAAGAAGAGATCGTGTGGCGCTGCGTCATGCTGCATCCTTTTCAGTAAACCGAACTGTGCAGCGTAACGAAAAACGGCCCTGCGCGGGCCGTTTTTCGGGGTTTTTACAACAGGAAAGTTTCGTTAAGTAATTGAATTTTAACGGTTATGCGTCCTGTCATAACGCATTACCAAGTGAGCTTGAGCGTGTACTTGCCGCTGGTCGAACCGGTGCCGCCGCTGTAGTAAACGACGCGTACATAGCGCACCGACGTGGTCGTGCCCGTGTTGGACGACGTGGCGGTATCCGCGGTGCCCGTGCCGTTCTCGCTGCGTGCCAGCAAGGTGCCCGCGCTGTTGTAGATGTACAGGTCGTAGTCCGAGCTCGCGTTCGGCGTCATCGTCGCGCTCAGGGTTTTACCGGCCGGCAGCTGGACGGAGAAATAATCCGTGTCCGTCGAGCTGCCCATCGCGGCATCGACCGTCGTGCCGGACGTCGTCACGCTGTCGGCCGTGCCGAGCGTGTTGTTCGACTCCGTTTCCGAGATCGTCGTGCCCGTACCGCCGCCCGTGCCCGCCGCCGCGTCCACCGCGGCCGAAGCGTCCACGATACCGGTGCCGCAGCCCGAGCAGCTGGCCGGGAACGGACGCGTGCTCGACTTCAGGCGCGACTCGACCTCGTCCGGCGTCAGGTTCGGGTTCTTGGCCAGCATCAGCGCGACGACACCGGCCACGTGCGGTGTCGCCATCGACGTCCCCATATAGCCCGCGTAGCTGTCGGCGCCCGGCGACTTGGTGCCGGCGTTCAGGGTGGACAGGATGGCCGCGCCGCTGTCGCCGCCCGGTGCCGCGACGTCGACGATGGTGCCGTAGTTCGAGTAGGAGGCTCGGCCGCCGGAGCGGTTCGTCGCCGCCACCGTGATCACGCCCGCGCAGTTGGCCGGGTTGCTGTTGCTCGCGTTCTGGGACTCGTTGCCGGCCGCCACGACGATCACGGTGCCGCGCGAACGGGCGCTGTTGATCGCGTTCTGCGTCGTCGTGTCGCACGCGCCGCCGCCGCCCAGCGACATGTTGATCACCTGGGCGCGCGCCGCGATGGCCGGCACGCCGGACACGGTACCGCCCGATGCCCAGATGATGCCGTCGGCGATGTCGGATGTGTAGCCGCCGCATTTGCCGAGCACGCGCACGGGCACGACCTTGGCGCCGTACGCGACGCCGGCGACGCCGGTGCTGTTGTTCGTCGCCGCGGCGATGGTGCCGGCCACGTGGGTGCCGTGCCAGCTCGAGTTCGACGCCGGTTCGCCGGCCCCGCACTCGCCCGCCGCGGTCCAGTCGCCCGGGTCGCTGGCGTCGCTGTCGCGGCCGTTGCCGTCGTTCGCGATGGCGGTGTCGGAAATGAAGTCATAGCCGGCCAGGATCTGGCCCGACAGGTCGGCGTGCGGACGGTAGCCCGTATCGATCACGGCCACGCGGATGCCGGTCCCGATCGACTTGTCCCAGGCGGCCGGCGCGTTCAGGCCGCCGGTCGCTTCAAAGAAATCCCACTGCTGGCTGTACATCGAGTCGTTCGGCGTGAACAGCGGATGCATCATGCGGTCCGGCTCGGCGTACTCGACCGAAGCATCGCGCGACTTCAGCTCGGCCGCCAGCTTGGCGGCATCGGCCAGCGACACCTTGCGGTCCAGCTTGAAGACGCGGGCGCCGGTGGCGATCGAATGCGACGCCTTCACCAGCATGCCGAACTGCTGGCCGGCGCGGTCGACCACGGCCTTGCGCGAGGCGGACAGCGGCATTGCACGTGCGACCGATACCTGCCCGCCCTTGGAAACGACCGGCGCGTTCTCGTCCTTGTACTTGACGATGATGCGGTCGGTCTGGTCCGAGACGGCCACACGCTGCGCGGCGTGCGTGGCCGGCACGTCCGCGGGCACCCCCGCGCCCGCAACGCCGGCGCCGAGACCGAGGACGGCCGCGGCGCACAGTTTCAACACTGCCGGATACTTCGATTGCTGAGACTTCATGTTTATTCCTTTTAGAAAAACACAAAAGTTGATTTTCCGCAGGCGTGATTGCCTGAGATCTAGTTGTCTCGACGCTTTTTAAGCGTCGATTTCCCGTCTGAAAAGCGGGAGTGCCAGATTAGCGCGAAAGAAATAAACGTGTAGAAATTTCACAATTAGATTCGATGTCTATACAACACTTTCGCCTATTGATAGCGCTAAAACCTAGATTCTTCGGAAAACTGTGAACTCAGCAGAAGAACATATCGCCTTGGAAGCACCAATGAATTAACAATGTTCCGTGACTGTCAGGCGTTGCGCACATATGCACACTCTCAACATTGAGATATCTCAATCGTCACCAAGGAAGAAATTTTTAGCCCCGAAAATCGGGGTCAGAGCCCTTTTTGGTGCACGAGCTTTAAAGCAATTCGCGATCGGAAAATCGGGGTCAGAGCCCTTTTTGGTGCACGAGCTTTAAAGCAATTCGCGATCGGGGCGCCGCCTGCCTCTCCCAAGCGATATGCCGACGGAGCGTGCGGACTTGAACGATTCGGGATGCGCAAGAAAATTGATCCGAAATGTGCTCTGACCCCGAATTAAAAAAGGCCGCGATCGCTCGCGGCCTTTCTGGCTGACGACTTCTTTTTAAAGCTTAGAAATTGCCTTTGAACTGGACACCGTAGGTGCGCGGCTCGTTGGTGAAGCCCGTCAGGTTGTTGAAGTCGATGGCACCCGAGATGCGGCGCTGGTCGAGGATGTTGCGGCCGAAGGCGGCCACTTCATACTTGCCGTCGGCCCAGATGTAGCCCAGGCGCAGGCCGCCTTCCGTCAGCGGCTTGCCCGTGAACTCTTTCGCTTCGTACAGGAAGAAATTGATCTTCGAACGGTACGACCAGTCGGTGTAGACGTAGAACTCGCCATTGGCGACCGGCATGCTGTAGCGGGCGTTCAGGTTGACGATCCACTTCGGTGCCTGCGGCAGCGGGTTGCCATCGATGAGGACGTTGCCGGCGGCGTTCAGCGGATCGGTGATCGTGCAGGCTGCGCACTTCGTCAGCGACAGGCTCGGGTCGCGGATTTCCGTGAAGTTGTACGACGCGCTGGCGCCGACGCGCAGGTCCGGCGTCACGAGGCCTTCCAGGTCGAACTCGGCGCCGCGGCCAGCCGTCTTCTTCGCGTTGATCAGCTTGGTGACGTTGGTGTTGCCACCGACCACGGTCAGCTGCTGGTTCTTGATCTCGTAGTCGTACAGCGAGAACGCGACGCGGGCACGGCGTTCGAACAGGTCGGCCTTGATGCCGCCTTCGTACGACGTGATCGTCTCGGCGTCGGCGACGGTAATGCCGACCGGTGCGAAGGTCGAGGCCGGCGCGATGCTCGGGGCGCGGAAGCCGGTCGCGATGCGCGCGTACAGGTTCACGTCACGATTCAGCTTGTACGTGCTCGACAGGTCCCAGCTGATCTTGTCCTTGCTTTCGCCGACACTGTTCGGACCCACCGGCGTGAAGCCGATCGCGGTGACGGTGCGGAAGTCCTTCTTGTCGTCCGTGTAGCGGATACCGCCGCGCACCGACAGGGCGTCGTTGATGTTGTACGTCACGGAACCGAACGCGGCCCAGGCCTTGTTGTTCTGCTCGCTGGCCTGGCGCGAGGTGCGGGCGCCGGTGGCGCTGTTGTAGCCGTCGCTGCCGCCCGTCACGTCTTCCTTGAAGTAGTACACGCCGGCCTGCCAGTTCAGCGGGCCCGTGCTCTTCGACTCGACGCGGAATTCCTGCGAGTACTGCTTCAGGTCGTCGATGAAACCGCCCGTCTCGGACTGGAACGGAATGAAGCCCGGACCTTGCGGCGTGCCGCCGTCGATGTCGCCGCGGCTGTAGTAGCTGCCGACCGACTCGTAACCGGTGATCGAGTGGAAGATGACCGGACCCAGGTCCCACGTGATGCGGGCATTGGCGCCGTTCGTCTTGAGGCTCTGGAAGTTCTGGGCGTTCGTCACGATGCTGTCGAGGTCGTAGCCGTCGGCGATATCGTTCGTGCCCTTCTTGATCAGGTTCGCGCGGAACAGACGGGCGCTGCCGTTGGTCGTGCGCTGGTGCACGTTGAACAGGGCGCTGAACGTGGTATCCGGCTTGTACAGGAATTGCACGCGCTCGGCGTGTTCGTTGTAGCCGTCCAGTTCGCCGGTCTTGTTCGTCTTGGCGACGTCGCTGTAGTTGTCGACGAAGTCGTCGCGGTGCTGGCGCAGGGTCGACACGCGCATCGCCCACTTGTCCGACAGCGGCACGTTGATCGCGCCTTCGACGTTGGCCGTGCCGTGGGTGCCGTACGACAGGTTGTAGTAACCCTCGGTTTTCTTGAGATTCGGCTTCTCGGATTCGAATTTCACGACACCGGCCGGGGTGTTGCGGCCGAACAGCGTGCCCTGCGGGCCGCGCAGCACTTCCACGCCGGCCAGGTCGAAGATCGGGTAGCCCTTCAGGATCGGGTTTTCCTGGACGATGTCGTCATAGATCAGCGACACCGGCTGCGATGCGAAGGTCGAGAAGTCCGTATTGCCGTAGCCGCGGATGTAGAAACGCGGGAACGTGCGGCCGTTCGAGGACTCAACGTTCAGGCTGGGGGTCTTGCCGGCCAGCAGGCGGATGTCTGCGCCGCCGGACACGAGCACGTCCAGCTTCTCGCCCTTGATGGCGGTGACGGACACCGGCACTTCCTTGATGTTTTCGGTACGGCGTTGTGCGGTCACGGTCACCGTCTGCAGTTCGGTCGCCTGCGCAGTCTGGGCCAGGGCCGCGCCGCCGGGTACGGCTGCGAGCGCCAGCATTGCGCCATGCGCGGCGATGACGCGCTTGTGCATCTTGGACATCTTGATCATTGAGTTTTTCCTAGCTGGGAAGAGTAAAAAAACTGCCGCGTTGTCTCCGCCTGTCTCTCCTGCCTCGGCAAACCCGCACCTGATTGTTGATGTCTAAATATTGCCGGCATGTAAACCGGCAATTGTCGATTATGTGTATATCCTTATGCAAGGAATACGAATCGGCTTACACATCCATACAACAGTTTGTTGTATATGAGAACGTGGTGTGTCACGT
Organism: Massilia orientalis; assembly: GCF_030411975.2. NCBI lineage: Bacteria > Pseudomonadati > Pseudomonadota > Betaproteobacteria > Burkholderiales > Oxalobacteraceae > Massilia > Massilia orientalis. The sequence continues at coordinate 80,005 of NZ_JASNRB020000011.1, forward strand.
CCCTGTTCACTTTTTTCTGAAAAACCCTTGCAGGTTTTCGAAGGGATACGCTATGATTCGGGCCTCTTCGGACGTGATGACAAACGTCGGCAGGAAAAACCCTGAAGCGGGCGCTTAGCTCAGTTGGTAGAGCGGATCCCTTACAAGGATTAGGTCGGGAGTTCGAGCCTCTCAGCGCCCACCAGTCAGTTTCAGAGATCTTGCGAAGTGAAGAACCGATCAGAGTAAATGGAGCGGTAGTTCAGTTGGTTAGAATACCGGCCTGTCACGCCGGGGGTCGCGGGTTCGAGCCCCGTCCGCTCCGCCAGTATCAAGAGAAAAGGTCCGATTCGTCGGACCTTTTTTCGTTTCAGACCCTGCACTCTATCGATGGTTCATCCCTACACCCGGTTCCGGATCCGCCTTGCCCGCCACGCCGTGGCGCAACTGGCGTCGCGCCTGCGCAGCTCCGCCGAGATCGCCATGCTCGTGCTGGGTCCGATGACACTCGGCCTGCTCGCCTTCGCCGCCCTGCCCGCCATGCTCGCGGCGGCCGAACCGCTGCCGTTCGCGCTGCCCCTGCTGTGCCTGCACGGCGTCGCGATGAGCCTGCCCATCGTGCTGCTGCGGCCCCGGGTCGTGCCCGCGGACGTGGCCGCCTGGTTGCGTCCGTTGCCCGTACCGCCCGCCAGGTTGCTGCGCGCCGCCGCCGCCGTCGCCGCCTTGCTGACCGCACCGCTGGCACTGGCCTATGCGGCATCGCTGGCGATCTGGCTGGTGCAGGATCCCGGCTGGATGGCGCCGCTGCGCGCCGTCGGCGGCACCGTGTTCTCCTTCCTGCTGACGCTGGCCTGCGCCACCGGCCTGCTCGTGCGCGGTGCGGCCCTGCCGCAACGATCGCAGCAGGCGCCGGCGGACGCCGCCGCCGCGACCCGGCCACCCATGCCGCGCGCGGGTTGGTTCTACCTGTGGCGTCAATTGTTCTGGCTGCCCCTGTGGCGCGGCGCTACCGCCGGCGCGCGCCAGGGCGCACTGCTGGCTGCCGCCATCGGTGCCGGTGTGTTGTGGATGCTGGGGCCGCAGGCGCTGCCGCGCGTGGCCGGCGCGATCGTGACGAGCATCCTGCTGGTGCTGCTCGCGCACGAGGCCGACCAGGCACTGCGGCGCCAGCTCGCGCGCGTGCGCGGGCTCGCGGCCGGCTGGCCGGTCGACGTCGCCGCGCTGGCCTGGCATGCCCGCGCGCTGGTGCTGCTGGGCATCGCGCTCGCGCCCGCCGCCGTCACCGCGACGGGTGCGCTGGCCGGCGCCTGGCATGGCACGGCCGGCCGCTTTTATCTACTACTTGCCTGGAGCGTGCCGCCGCTGCTCGTGCTGACGCCTCCCTTCACGGCACGCGGCCGCATGGCGCTCGTCGCGCTCGCCATCATGCTGCTGTGCGCTACCGGAAGCCAACTATGGAATTGAATCCCGCCGTCGACATCAAGGATCTGGCGTTTCACTTCGCGACGCGCAGCGTCTTCTACGGCCTGAACCTGCAACTCGGCCCGGGCCTGACGTGGCTGCGCGGCCGCAACGGCCGCGGCAAGACGACCTTGCTGAAACTGCTGGGCGGCGCGCTGGCGCCGAGCCGCGGCCACATCCGCCTGGACGGCCTGGACAGCGCAACGGATGCGCTCGCCTACCGCCGCCTGAGCTTTTATTGCGGCGGCGAAGCGCCGGCCCTGGACTGGCTGACGGCGCGCGAATGGCTCGAACTGCATCTCGCGCTCTACCTGGATGCCGACCGCGCCGTGCTGGACCGCCACCTGGACGCGTTCCACGTCGCCGACATCGGCGCGCAGCCGGTCACGGGCCTGTCGCTGGGACAATATAAAAAGCTGCAGCTGGCGTTCGCGCTCGCACTGCCCGCGCGCCTGCTGCTGGTGGACGAACCGTTCAACGGCCTGGACGTCGACGCGGTCGGCGTGCTGGAAGAAGTCCTCGCGCGGCGCACGCGCGCGGGCACGAGCTGCACCGTGCTGACGAGCCACCTGGACCTGCGCATCGCGCCGACGGTCACGCTCGACCTCGACACGCAACCGGGCGTGCTCTGAACGCCGGCCGTTCAGGCCCGCCTGAGGAGGGGCGCGCCGATCTCGACGCGGTTACGGCCACCGGTCTTGGCCGCATACAGGGCGTGGTCGGCGCGCGCCAGCGCGGCCGTCAATTCCTCGTTCGGATCGATCATCACAAGGCCGATGCTGACCGTCATGCGATAGGTCGCGGCGCAGGTGAGCGCCGGCGCTTCGGCGACGGCGATGCGCAGGCGTTCGGCCGCATACTGCGCGCCTGCCAGCGACGTACCCGGCATCGCCAGCGCGAACTCTTCTCCGCCCAGCCGGCCAATCACATCGTTCTCGCGCAAGGTGGCGCGCGCCGTGTCGGCAAACAACCGCAAGGCCTCGTCGCCGCAGGCATGGCCGAAGCCGTCGTTGAGCTGCTTGAAATGATCGAGATCGAGCATCATCAGCGCGATCGGCTTGCGCAGGCGGACCGCCGTCTGCAGGGCGCTCTCGGCACGCTCGAAGAAGGCGCGGCGGTTCAGCATGTCCGTCAGGCCGTCGATCGTGGCCAGGCGCTGCATGCGCTGGTCGTCCTTCAGCTTGCACAGCAACAGGAAGCCGAAGCCATTGACGATCATCAGCAGATAGCTGGCCAGATAGGCGAAGCCATACACCGGATTCGTATTGAACATGCCCACGCCGCCATTGGCCACCGCCATCCAGATCCAGATCGCGATGGCGAACAAGGCATCGTTGACGCCGATGACACGCTGCAGCAGCGGCGCATCGGCCTGCGGCCGCAGCAGGATCGCGGCGGCACCGGAAGCGAACAGGGCGACGATGACGGCCACCACTTGCGTCATCTGCTCGCGCGACGCCTGCGCCAGCGCCGCGGCCGCGACGATGATCAGCGCCGCGACGGTGGCCGGTGCGAGAATCCGGCGCCAGTTGCGGAACCCGAAGAACACGCAGTACGAGGCCAGTTCCAGCGCGACACCGCCCACCCAGCCGAACGCGGCCAGCTCCTCCGCGATGGGCAGGCCGACATGCGGCGCCACCCAGCAGCAGATCTGTGCCAAACCCGACGATAGCCGCGCCCACATCCAGGTGCGCAGCCCCGGATTGGGTGCCGCACCGCGCATGTAACCCGCCATCAGCAACGCAAACGCTGTGTTGCCGACGCCAAGCGCCAGCATGAAGGTCTGGATATCGATCACTCGGTTCCTCCTGGCAGGACGTGGTGAGATGATGCCATGAATGTAATTAATATTTCCCAAAGGAATTATATTACACGTTTTCCAATTAGGTGCACGCACGATTTGCACCAATGGTCGAGCGGTATGCACGGCGGCTAGAGGGTGTTGTGTCGCGTCCAATTAACTGAGTATTCGTTGCTGCGCAAGCACAAATGAATCGTTCATAATTGACAAAGCAGCCACTCGGTTGCATCGTCCTGGAGCTTTCGTGATTTTTGGTTTCCTGAAATCGTCCACGCTGTCCCCTCGCCAGCTTCGGCTGCAGAACACGCCGCTGTTCCGTTCCCTCAAACCGTTGGAAATCAAGTTCGTCGACGGCCTCATGCATGAGCGCCGCTACCTGCCGGACGAGATCGTGTTCGACGAAGGCGAGGAAGGCCAGGCGCTGTATCTCGTGATGAGCGGCCGCGTGCAAATCAGCCGCAGCCACAGCCGGGGCCGCCAGATCGTGGGCGAACTGAGCGCCGGCAGTTTCTTCGGCGACCTCGCCCTGCTGGACAATTCCCCGCGCAGCGCCCAGGTCCGCGCCCTCGACGCGTGCGAACTGGCCGTCTTCTTCCGCGACGACTTTCTCGCCCTGATGGAAACGGATGCCGTGATCGGCTACAAGATCTCGCTCGCCCTGGCGCGCCACATCGGCCAGCGCCTGCGCGGCTGGCTCGACGGCAACGCGCAGGTGGAGGCGCTGTGATCCACGGCGCCCTCCGCGACGAGCGCAGCGGTCCCTTCGTCTGGACCGGCATCATCGGCGTGACATGCCTGCTGCTGGTGCTGCTCGAGCACATGCTGTGGCTGGTGCTGCCCTTCATCCTCGGCACCGTCATGTACTACATCCTGCTGGGCCCGATGCAACGCCTGCTGCGCGCGGGTTTCACCCGCAACGTCTCGGCCACGCTCGTCTGCATCGTGTTCTACGGCGCCACCGTCCTGCTGGTGATGGCGGCGATGACCTGGACCAGCACGCCCGGCGATACGGACAGTTGGCACGAGACGGGCGCCCTGTACCTGGACGGCGGCGTCGCCTTCGTGCGCAACACGATGACGCTGCTGGAAGCCAAGTTCCCGATCCTGGCCGAGATGCATTTGACGTCCATCGTCAACAAGCGCTTCAAGGCCTACACGGACAATTTCGCGCAGCGCCACCTGACGACCATCCTGCTGGGCGCCGCAGGCTGGCTGCCGTCGCTGCTGCTGGCCCCGTTCCTCGCCTTCTTCTTCCTGCGCGACGGCCTGCGCTTCAAGAAATTCCTCGCCCGCGCCGTGCCGAACGCCTATTTCGAACGGACGTTATTCCTGCTGCACCAGGTCGACCAGACCGCGCGCCGTTACTTCGAGGGTTTGTTGAAGCTGACCGTGCTGGACACCATCGTGCTCGGCTTCGGCCTGTGGGTGATCGGCGTCTCGTCACCGCTGCTGCTGGGTTTTATTTCGGCGCTGCTGGCGTGGGTGCCGTTCGTCGGGTCGGTCGTGGGCTGCATGATGGTCGTGGTCGTTGCGGCCACGGACGCGCCGAACAATCCGCTGATCGCGTACGGCGCCATCGTCGTGTTCATCCTCGCGAGGCTGCTGGACGACTTCGTGTTCATGCCGCTGACCTTGGGGCGCAGTCTGCATATCCACCCGCTCGTGACGGTGCTGATGATCTTTATCGGCGGGGCGCTGTCGGGCGTGGCCGGGCTGATGCTGGTGCTGCCGCTGTTGGGGGTCGTGATGGTCGTTGGCGAGACCATGGGGCGGCTGATGACCAATCCGCGGCTCAGGGCGCGGCATCGGTATGCGCGCAGGCTGCGCGACAAACAGGCAAGCGCCGACCTGAGCGTCTGAAACCGGGGTCAGATCCCAGTGTTTGGCAATGGCTTTTGGGCTATTTCCAAAAAACGGGCTCTGACCCCGGTGTTATTTGCGGCCGGCCTTGGGCTTCGACTTGATGGTCGACAGGATGCCCGCCTTCGCCTTCGACGGCGGCGCCATGAACGGTGCCGGCTCGCTGCGACGCTCGCCGCCGCGTCCATTACGCCGCGTCGCGACCTCGATCACGCGGCCTTTCGGCGCCTCGCTGCGCGGCGCGACCGGCGGACGGCGCTCGCCACGCTGCGGCGCAACTTCCTGTTCCGACCCGGCCGGCGGCACCAGGTGACGCTCGCCATTGCCGATCAGGTCGCCGCGGCCCATGCGCTTCAGGCCTTCGCGCAGCACCGGCCAGTTTTCCGGATCGTAGTAGCGCAGGAACGCCTTGTGCAGCTTGCGCGTCTTGCCGCTTTTCGCGGTGAGGACCTCTTCCGAATCCTCGGTGACCTTGTGCAGCGGATTTTTAGCCGAGTGATACATCGTCGTCGCCATGGCCATCGGCGTCGGCGTGAACGTTTGCACCTGGTCGAGGTGGAAATTGTTCTTTTTGAGCCAGAGGGCCAGGTTCAGCATGTCCTCGTCCGTCGAGCCCGGGTGCGCGGCGATGAAGTACGGGATCAGGTATTGCTTCTTGCCCGCTTCGCGCGAGTACTTGTCGAACAGCGCCTTGAACTCGTCATAGGCACCGATGCCCGGCTTCATCATCTTCGAGAGCGTGCCCTCTTCCGTGTGCTCCGGTGCAATTTTGAGCAGGCCGCCGACGTGGTGGGTGACCAGTTCCTTGACGTATTCCGGCGAACGCACGGCCAGGTCGTAGCGCAGCCCCGAGCCGATCAGGATCTTCTTGATGCCCGGGATCGCGCGCGCCTTGCGGTACAGCGAGATCAGCTTGCTGTGGTCCGTGCCCAGGTTGCTGCAGATGGTCGGGTACACGCACGACAGGCGGCGGCACGTTTCCTCGATCTTCTTGTCCTTGCACGCGAGGCGGTACATGTTCGCGGTCGGGCCGCCCAGGTCCGTGATGGTGCCGGCGAAATTCTTCGTCGTGTCGCGGATCAGCTCGATCTCGCGCAGGATCGACGGTTCCGAACGGCTCTGGATGATGCGGCCCTCGTGTTCCGTGATCGAGCAGAACGTGCAGCCGCCGAAACAGCCGCGCATGATGTTCACGGAATAGCGGATCATTTCCCACGCCGGGATGTGCGCCTTGCCATAGCTCGGGTGCGGCGCGCGCGCGTACTGCAAGTCGTAGACGCCGTCCATCTCGTCCATCGCGAGCGGCAGCGGCGGCGGGTTCAGCCAGACGTCGCGGTCGCCGTGCTGCTGCACGAGCGCGCGCGCATTGCCCGGGTTCGATTCCAGGTGGAACACGCGCGATGCGTGCGCATACATCACCGGGTCTTCGCTCACGGTCTCGAACGACGGCAGGCGCACGACGGTCTTCTGCGCTTTCTCGCGTGCGGCCGCCTGGCGCTGTTCGCGCGTCATGATGACGATCGGTTTCACTTCCGGTTCCGGCTGCGCATTGTCCAGCGCGCACTGCTTCGGATCTTCCAGCGCCATCGCGTACGGATTCGGCTGCGCGTCGATGCGGCCCGGCACGTCCACGCGGGTGGAATTGTGCACGGTCCACTCTTCGTCCGGCAGCCAGCCGTGCGGCACGAGGAAGGCCGTGCCGCGCAGGTCGCGGATGGACTTGATGTTCTCGCCGGCCGCGATGCGGCGGGTGACGTCGACGAGCGCGCGTTCGGCATTGCCGAAGATGACGAGGTCGGCCTTCGATTCGAACAGCACCGAGCGGCGCACCTTGTCCGACCAGTAATCGTAGTGCGCGATGCGGCGCAGCGACGCTTCGATCGAACCGGCGATGACGGGCACGCCCGGGAACGCTTCGCGCGCCCGCTGGCAGTAGACGGTCACGGCGCGGTCCGGACGTTTATTGGGCTCGGCGTTCGGCGTGTAGGCGTCGTCCGAGCGGATCTTGCGGTCGGCCGTGTAGCGGTTGACCATCGAATCCATGTTGCCGGCCGTGATGCCCCAGTACAGGTTCGGCTTGCCCAGCGCGCGGAACGGTTCCACGGAGGTCCAGTCCGGCTGGCTGATGATGCCGACGCGGTACCCCTGCGCCTCCAGCAGGCGGCCGACGAGGGCCATGCCGAAACTCGGATGGTCGATGTAGGCGTCGCCCGTGATCAGGATGATGTCGCACGAATCCCAGCCCAGCTTGTCCATCTCGGCACGGGACATGGGCAGGAACGGGGCCGCAGGGGCGCGACTGGAACGCTTGGCGACGTTCGCGAAAAGATTGGCAGGGGAGTTCATTGGCCGGCATTTTACCGGAAAACGCGTGTTTAAGCTGCGGACCCCTCGAAAAATGGCTTAATTTTCAATGGCTTGTCGTTAAATCCCCATGCTCGCGAGGATGTTGCCGAGCTCACGGAGGGCCGGTTCCAGGTGCGGATGGCGGATGGCGAAGCGGGCTGTCAGCTCCTGCGTGCGCGAGGCCAGGCCGTACGTGTTCGCGTCCGGATCCTGGGAGCGCTTGTCGAGCACGTGCTTGATATCGCCGTCAAGCTGGCGCAGCAGCATTTCCAGTTCGTCATCGACTTCGCCGGTTTCCTCGAGGCTGCGGTGCAGCGTCTTGAGGTGCGCTTTCAGGGTATTTTCGTTTTCAGGCAGCATGGCTTTCTCACGTCATGATGTTGTGAGAAGTCTACACCCGATAAGGGCGGCCTGGCGCGCCGCCCTTGTCGTCGGGATTACTCGCCCGTCAGGCCACGGCGCTCCAGCAGCGGCTCGATCTTCGCATCACGGCCGCGGAAGTTGCGGTACATGTCCATCGCATCCATCGTGCCGCCGCGCGACAGCAGCATCTGGCGGAAGCGGTCGCCGTTCGCGCGCGTCAGGCCGCCGTGTTCCTTGAACCATTCGACGGTGTCGGCGTCCAGCTTCTCGGCCCACAGGTAGCCGTAGTAGCCGGCCGAATAGCCGCCCGAGAACACGTGCGAGAAGTACGTCGTGCGGTAGCGCGGCGGGACGAGCGGGAAGTCGACGCCGGCGTCGTGCAGCGCCGTCGCCTCGAAGCCCAGCACGTCGGCCGGGATCTGCCCGGCGCCCAGTTGATGCCATTTCTGGTCGAGGATAGCTGCGGCCAGGTACTCGGTCGTGCGATAACCCTCGTTGAACTTGGACGAGGCCTGGACTTTATCCAGCAACTCCTTCGGCATGGCCGCGCCCGTCTGGTAGTGCTTTGCATAATTCGCCAGCACTTCCGGCCAGGCCATCCACATCTCGTTGACCTGCGACGGGAACTCGACGTAGTCGCGCGGTACGCGGGTGCCGGAGAAGCGCGGGTATTTCACGTTCGAGAACATGCCGTGCAGCGCGTGGCCGAATTCGTGGAACATCGTGCGCACTTCGTCGTACGTCAGCAGGGTCGGCTCGCCCGCGGCCGGCTTCGGGATGTTCAGGTGGTTCGCGATGACCGGATGCGTGCCCAGCAGCTTGTTCTGGCCGACATACGCATTCATCCACGCGCCGCCGCGCTTGTTCGAGCGGGCATACGGGTCGTGCAGGAAGATCGCCAGTTGCTTGCCGTCGGCATCGAACACGTCGAACACGCGCACGTCCGGGTTGTACACCGGCAGGTCGTGGCGTTCCTTGAACGTGATGCCGTATTCCTTGGTGGCGGCGAAGAACACGCCGTTCACGAGCACGTTGTTGAACTCAAAATAGGGACGCAGCTGGTTTTCGTCGAACGCATAGCGTGCCTGGCGTACCTTGTCCGTGTAGTAATTCCAGTCGTAGGCGGTCGCCTGGAACTTGCCACCGTCGGCATCGATGACCTTCTGGATCTCGGCCGCTTCCTTCTTCGCATTGCGCACGGCCGGCTTGGCGAACTCGGCCAGCAGGTTGTTGACGGCGTCCGTCGTCTTGGCGGTCTGGTCTTCCAGCATGTACGCGGCGTGGTTCGGATAGCCCAGCAGCTTCGCGCGTTCGGCGCGTGCCTTGGCCAGGTCCAGCACGACCTGGCGGTTGTCGTAATCGCCGCCGTGGCTGCCGCGGGCCAGCGACAGGGCCAGCAGTTTTTCGCGCGTCGCGCGGTTGGTCAGCACGGACAGCGGCGCCTGCTGCGTCGTGTTCACGACCGGCACCTTGAACTTGCCGTCGAGACCATCCTTCTTCGCCAGCGCGGCGGCGGCGTCGATGGCCTTGTCGGACATGCCGGCGAGTTCTTCGCGCTTGTCGACGACGAGCGCCGACGCATTCGCTTCCTTCAGCACGTTCTGGCTGAACTGGGTCTGCAGGGCGGCGATCTTGCCGTTATAGGCTTTCAGTGTTTCCTTGTCGGCGGCGGACAGCTTCGCGCCTGCGCGCACGAAGTCGGTGTGATAACGCTCGAGCAGGTAGGCCGATTCCGGATCGAGGTGCAGCTTGGCGCGCTTGTCGTACAGCGTCTGGATGCGCTTGAACAGCTTGTCGTTCAGGCGGATCTTGTCGCTGTGGGCGGCCAGTTTCGGCGCGAGATCCTTGTCGAGCGCGTCGAGCGTGGGATTGGTATTGGCGCCGACGAGGCTGTAGAAGATGGTCGAGACGCGGTTCAGCAGCAGTCCCGAACGCTCCATCGCGACGATCGTGTTGTCGAAGGTCGGCGCTGCCTTGTTGTTGGCGATGGCATCGATCTCCAGCGACTGCTGGCGCATGCCTTCTTCGAACGCCGGCGCGAAGTCCTCGTTCTTGATCTTGTCGAAGGCCGGGTACTGGAACTGCAGGGTGCTCGGCTTGGCGAACGGGTTGGACGCGGGCAGCAGCGAAGCGGGGGCGGCATGGGCCAGGTTGGCGACGGCTGCGGTAACAGCGACGGCCAGGATGTGCGAACGGTTCATTCTTTGGGCTCTCCGGAGGGTTGTCGGATCCGACCGTGCTTGTGCCACGGACCGATCTCTTCTTGCTCGTGCACTCCATAATGGAAACCGCCGGGACGAACCCGGCGGTGAAGTGCGCCCTAAGGATAGCAGGGATATTGCCGTAAGTTACATATTTACGGCCTAAAAAAAGGCTTTGTGGGGGACTCAGCCCCGCTCCGATTGCTCTTCCTGTGCCACTTTTTCCTCGATGCGCCGGTCCGGAATCAGCCACACGATGGCGACGGCGGCATACACGAGAAACCCGAGCCAGGCGCCAAACCACGACAGGGCGACGCCGCAGAGATACAGCACGCACGACAGCTTGCCCTTGCGATCCTTGCCGATCGCCTCGGCCAGCGCCGCGTTCTTCGGATGATTCGCCGTCAACACCTGCACCAGGATCAGATAGGCGACGGAGCACATGAACAGGACGAAGCCGTACGCCGCGGTCGGTCCGCTCTCGAAATGGTTCTCGCCCATCCACGCGGTAACGAACGGGATCAGCGACAACCAGAACAGCAGGTGCAGATTGGCCCACAGGACGCCGCCGCTGACTTCCTTCACGGCGTGCAGCATGTGGTGGTGGTTGTTCCAGTAGATGCCCACGTAGATGAAACTGAGCACGTAGCTCATGAAGACGGGCCACAGCGGCAGCAGCACGTCGAACGTGGCGCCGTGCGGGACTTTGAGTTCCAGCACCATGATGGTGATGATGATGGCGATGACGCCGTCGCTGAAGGCTTCCAGTCGAGTTTTGCCCATCTCTTTTCTCGTGAACGTTATACGTAAGAATGGCGGAGATCGATCTGATCCGCTTTTGCGTCTGCAACCGAAATAAATGGGGCGGACGTAAGGATGAACCGGCGAAAGTCCGGTGTTGCATCCTCCCAGCAGTTACTCGTTCCGAGCGCATCCAGCTCAGCGCTTGGCTGGTACTTGTATGTAAGGCTCAGCTGGCTGATCGCGTCGTCATCCTCGAGCTCTGCTTCAATGAATTGACGCGTGATGTCAAGTTCGAAGTATTTTCCGTTTCCCCAGTCGTAGGTTCCCCACTGGTACAGCAACATATCGTCGGAACATGCAACACATGCGGCCTGGGCACGAAACTCAAGCATTGCTTCGATACCTTCTCGTGGCGTTGACGCATTCAAATCGATGCCTTTCGATGCAGTGAAGTCCTGGAATGCTGTTACCGATTCGGCAGGTTTCATACGACGTCCTTGTGGTTGACAGGTAATTGTTGTGGCACTAACAAAAATAAAGGGGAATATTTCTCTCTTCACACCACGCTCGCAATTGCTGGTGCAACGTGTCCCAAAGTTCCGATGCCCATGGTGGCGCAGCCTCATGCCAACACGCCTTGATTGGCAGGTACACGGACGTGACGCCCATCGGCATGTCCAACGTGAATGAACCAAGGGCGCAAGAGCAAAGCAGTTCCTCTTTCCACTGCGGCCTGAATTCGAATTGCACCATCGATACCTCTTCAGTTCACAATGACATCATGATAACCGCCGCCGCGGGCGTACCGCTTGAACGCTATTTCCCTGCATAAAAAAATGGCCGCACGCGGCGGCCATGTGTGGAGCGCAGGCGCTTACTTCTCCGCCCGCTTCATGTAGGTGTCGAAGTTCTCGATGAAATCGTCGAGATTCGCTTCCATCATCTTGCGGAACTGGTCGGTGAAATACTCCAGCGCCCGCGCCTTTTCCGAGGTCATGGTCTGCGCGCTGCCGGTCGTTGCCGCGACGATGAACGCGTTGAAGCGCGCCGAGGCGTACAGCGTCGATGCGCTGACTTCGCTCGGATGGGTCGACGCGCACTGGTCGTTCGCCAGGTTGATGAGGGCGTTGGCGCGGTCGAAGAATTCCGGGCTGGGGGCGTTGTCACTCATGAGTCATCGTGGATTGAGGTAAAGGTGCCGCCACTATAACAGTCATTTCCGCAACCGCTTCACCTGGCGGATCAGCGCGCCGTTCAGCGCATCGTAGCGGCCGTGGACGTTCAACAGCCAGGCCGTCCCGCTGCGCGCGCGGTGCAGCAGGACCAGGCCGCGTGTCTGCAGCACATGCGTGGAGCGGAATTCCGCGTGCGGCGTGCCGTAACCGAAGTCGATGTGGTCGAACGTGAAATGGGCCAGCACGTCCTGCACGGCCAGGTGGATCGCGCTGGTGCCGGCCGACAGGTGCAGGTAATCCTGCCGGCACAGAATTTTATAGACATGCCAGACGGACGCCGAGCGCATGCCGTACACGACGGCGACGTCGTTCTCGCCGCAACGGATCACGTAGGACAGCAGCAGGCCATGGCGCGCCAGGCTCTCCAGGCGCGCCTGCTCGCCGGCGCGCCCGGCGGCGCGGGAGGCGTCGGTGGCGATCATGGCGTCCAGCATGGCCCCGACCTGGCCGGGCCGGACGATGCGCAGCACGTGCAACGGGCCGGCCGCTTCCGTCAGCAGGCGGACCTGGCGCGACAGGTTGTAGCGCTTCTTGGCGCTGAAATGCTTCAAATAGGCGTCGACGCTGTCCGGCAGCGGCTGCGTATGGCACGCGCGCCAGCCGTTCAGCACGTACGCCGCCACGCCCGCGATGCTTTTCCAGCCGTCTTGCGGCACGGCCTGCAGGTACAGCACGTGGCAGTGCGCAAATCGGTCGAGCAGTTGCTGCGCGATGAATTCGGCGAGGCCCGGTTCCGCCGGGTCCAGCAACGGAACGCTGCCGAGGACCTGGCAGGCGCGCAATGTCCGCCCGAACAACGGCACGGGGCCGGCATGGAACGCGATCCGGCACGGCAGGGTGCGCACGGGAACGAAGCCGACGATCGCGTAATCGACACTGCGGCGGACGATGAACAATTCGTGGTTCGCGTCCCGCCCTCGATCCATGTCGATCAGGTGGTTGAAGAATTGGGGCGACTGGTACAGCGTTTCCGGACCGGCCGCCGCGGCCAGCATCCGGTGCCACGCCGCAAGGATGTCCGGACGGTCGTGATAGGCGGTCGCAACGTTCAGCTCGAACCTGTCGGGGCAGCGCGCCGCGCGGGGACGCGTGCCCCATGGCGCAGGCAGCGCGAGCGGACTCGTCCCGAGACTCCGTATGGCTATCATGTCGGCCCCCGCCAAAAAAATCACAGATTAGGCAAGGACCGCGGGTGACATCTTGTAAAAATCGATATGGACTGCTGGTGATGCGTCAATAATGCGGCGGCCGCTCGTTGAGCGGGCCCTGCCCCGCGTCACGCAGCGCGCGCACGTGGTCGGCCAGCTTGGCCACCATGGCTTCCAGCTGGTCGATGCGGCGGCCCTGCTCGTAGATCGTGCGGTTGAGGGTATCGACGAGGTTTTCCTGGTCGGCCAGCTTGATTTCGATGTCGATGAAACGGTTTTCGTCGCTCACGTGGATGTCCGGTGAAGTAAAAGCTGCATGATACGTGGGCGAAAAAAAGGCCGCCAGTCGCGGCGGCCGTCTGCGTGCATCGGCGTCAGGCGCCGAAAGGCGTATAGGTAAAGCCGTTCTCGATCGAGCCGATCACCTGCAACTGGTTTTCCGGGCTTTCGCTGAAGAAAGCGAGCAGGTGTTCGCGCGTGGCGATCTTGGTGTCCAGCGCATTCAGCCAGAATGCGTAACCTTCGCCGTCCGGCCCGCGGTGCAGGACGTGGGCATACAGGTTCGTCAGGAAGTCGGCGTTGGACGGGGTCTTGCCATACATCTTGTCCCACTCGGGCTGGTTGGTCATGAACTCCTTCGCCATGTCTTCCAGTTGCAGGCCATGGTCGACCCGATCGATCCAGTAATTGATCTGGGGATCGGGTTCACGGTCGAACGCGGCCTTGTACAGCCGGTAGACCTGGCCCGCGGGACCGTCGATGTCCAGCGCGACATTGACGTCGTTGAATTGCAGACGCTCGACGTTGATGAGCGAATCGTGTCCGCCGCTGCCCAGCTTGTCCGTGACCCCGTAGCCCCACGTTTCCTTGCCCACCGTGTAATCGGCAAACTTGCCCGCAATAACCGCCGTGTCGCGGCCCGCGCCGCCGTCGATCGCATGACCGCCGTTCGCGGCCGTCACCTTGATCACGTCGTCCTTGGCCGTACCGCCCTGGAAGGCGCTGTTCGCCACCGTGAACGTTGCGCTGTTGAGGCTGGCGGTGGCGTTGCCCGCCTTGTCGGACGAGACGACGTTGACCTGGTAGCCGGCATTGGGCAGCGGCGACGTGGTCACGGACCACGAGCCGTCCAGGCGGACGGTGGTGGTGGCGATGTCGATATAGTCGTCGACGGTCGCGCCCGCGCGCACCACCTGGATCAGCGTGCCGGCTTCGCCGGTGCCGCTGAACGTGGCGATGTTGTCGCCCGACGCGTATTGCAGACCGAAGGTCGGGATGACGGGCGGGGTCGCGTCGACGTTGAACGTCGCCGTGCCGCTGTGCGTCGAAATATTGCCGGCGGTATCCGTGGCGGTCGCGTAGATCGTGTAGCCGACCCCGTCGGCGAACGGGCTCAGGTTCGTGCTCCACACGCCTTTCGCATCGGCCTGGGCGGTTCCGACCTGCACGTTGTTGGCCGTGTAGATCTTGACGACGGCATTGGCTTCCGCGGTACCGCTCACGTACGGCTGGCTGCCCTGCGCATAGCCGTCGCCGTTGCGGGTGACCGCCATCACCGGCGCGCCGGGCGGCGTCGTGTCGCTGCTGAGGACCGTGCTGGCACTGACGGCCTGGCTGCTGCCGAACTGGATCAGTTCGATCGAATGCAATGTCGTGGTGCCGGTCTTGTCGACGGCCTGCAAGTCGCCGTTGGCAAGCTTCGTGAACGTGTAATCGATGCGCGCGCCGCTGAATACGGCGGTATCGTTTCCTGCTCCTCCGTCGATCATGTTGTTTCCTCCATTTCCAGCAAGCTTGTCATCGGCGCTCGTTCCGGTGAGGGTGTCCGTACCGCTGGTTCCCATGATGTAGCGCCCGCCGCCGGTCGAGTTCATGCCCTGCGCGCCACCAAGGCCATCGTCCCCGTACAGCCAGTGCAATGCGGCGAGGTCGTAGTCGCGGTACGCCGCGTACGGGCCGCCATTGGCGTCGTAGGACATCAAGGTATAGGCCGTGTTGTCCTGCGCGTCCGGCAGCACGGCTTTGTTGTCGCCCGTATAGTCCGCTTCGTAGAACGGGTGCTTGAGGCCGAGCGCATGGCCCAGTTCGTGCAGCAGCGTCTCGTAGCCGTCGCCGCCTTTGCTCAGGTTCGCATTCTGCGCGCCCCAGATCGCGTCGTTGTCGAGGTAAACATAGGCATCGGCATCGTAGCCGGTGACTTGATCTCCGCTGTTGGGGAAACTGCTGTGCCAGCTGCACAGGCCGGTCACGTTCGTGGCTATCAGGTTAGCGTACGACAAATGAATCTGCGCATCGCTACCTTCGGTGGTCTCGACAAACTCTATGCCCGTGATCTGCTCAAGATCTTTAATGGCGAGACGAGCAGCCTGCTGCTGCATAGCTGTGAAGGCCTGCTGGGCACCCGTGAAATTCTTTTCTGCGTCTTTTGGATCTTCGTTACCGGACGCGATGGAAAACGTATAAGTAAGTCTATAGACGGTTTTTCCAAATTCATCCGTCAAATAGTTCCAGTCCGGGCCGGTATCGAGCAGGGCATCGATGTAGTTCAAGCCGGACAGGGGCGTGGTCGTGATGTCAGATACGGTAGCCATGAAATTAACGATGCTTGCTGCGTGAAAATTGATTCATGAAAGTATTTCCCGCGCAACAGTTGAAGTCAAATAAGAATTTCAATCGTGCGCACCCTTGGGGCTGAACGTCACACTTTCGGCGTGGCCAGCAACGCCTTCAGGCTGGCAAGACGTTCCTTGGGCGTGAGGATTTCGTTTTCCTTCGGCGGCGCATCGCCCACGTCAAGTGCCATTTCCTTGATGAAGCGCGACGGGTCGCAATGCACGAGCTCGCCTGCCCGCTTGCGCTTCTTGCACCACGTGACGTGCAGGCTGCGCTGGGCGCGCGTGATGCCCACGTACATCAGCCGGCGTTCTTCCTGGATGCGGGCGGCGATCTTCTCGACGGGGTCGTCCGGATCGCCCTTGTGCGGCAGGATGCCCTCCTCGCAACCGACGAGGTAGACGTGCGGGTACTCGAGGCCCTTCGAGGCGTGCAGGGTCGACATGCGGACGGCATCCTGTTCCTCGTCCTGCCCCTCGAGCATGGACATCAGCGCCACCATCTGCGTCAATTCCAGCAAGTTCTTTTCTTCGCCGTCACGGTCGCGCCCGCCGCGGCCCCGCTCCTTCAGCCAGTTCAGGAACTCGAGCACGTTCTGCCACTTGCCCTGCGCCGCCTTGTCGTCGAAGTTCTCGTACAGGTAGTGCTCGTAATTCATTTCCTTCATCATGTCGTCGATCAGCTCGGCGGCATGGTCGCCACTGCCGGACGGCCCCGGACGCGTGGCGCGCGATTCCAGCTCGTTGATCCAGTGGCAGAACTCGCGCAGCGGATACAGCTGGCGCTCCTGCAGCAGCGCTTCGATGCCACCCTTCAGTGCCGCCTCGAACAGCGAGCAGTTCCATTGCCCGGAAAATTCGCCCAGCTTTTCCAGCGTGGTCATGCCGACCCCGCGCTTGGGCGTGGTGATGGCGCGGATGAAGGCCGGGTCGTCGTCCTGGTTCGCGATCAGGCGCAGATAGGCGATGATGTCCTTGATCTCGGCCTTGTCGAAGAAGCTCTGGCCGCCCGAGATCGTGTACGGGATGCGCTCCTTGCGCAGCGCCTGCTCGATCACGCGGGCCTGGTGGTTGCCGCGGTACAGGATCGCGAAGTCGGACCATTTGTTCTTGCGCTGGAAATGGTCGGCCGAGATCATGATGGCGATCTGGTCCGCTTCCGTCTCGTCGTTCGGCATGCCGAGAACCTTGATGGGCTCGCCCAGCCCGTGCTCGGACCACAGCGACTTTTCGAACAGTTTCGGGTTGTTGCCGATGACGGCGTTGGCCGCCTGCAGGATGCGCGTCGTGGAGCGGTAGTTCTGCTCCAGCTTGATCACGTTCAGGTCGGGGAAGTCCGTCTGCAGGGTACGCAGGTTTTCCACCGACGCGCCGCGCCAAGCATAGATCGCCTGGTCGTCGTCGCCCACGGCCGTGAACATCGGCTTCTTGCCCAGGCCCGTCACCATCAATTTGACCAGTTCGTACTGGCAGGTGTTGGTGTCCTGGTACTCGTCCATCAGCAGGTAGCGCAGGCGGCGCTGCCAGCGGTCGCGGATCGGCTCGTTATTGCGGAACAATTCCACCGGCAGGCGAATGAGGTCGTCGAAGTCGACGGCCTGGTAGGCCTGCAGGGTCGCGACATAGCTGCGGTAGATGCGGCCGGCCTGGGCCTCGTCCTCGTCGCGTGCGTCCCTGATCGCGTCCTCGGGGTCGACGAGGCCGTTCTTCCACAGCGAGATCGCGTTCTGGATGCGGCGGATTTCCTGCTTGTCGGTGGTGACGGCCAGGTCGGAGACGACGGTGTAGCAGTCGTCGCTGTCCATGATGGAAAACTTGTCCTTCAGGCCAACGCCGGCCGCTTCCTGGCGCAGGATTTTCACGCCCAGCGAGTGGAACGTGGACACCGTCAGCTGCTTGGCCTGCTTGGGTTGCTTGAGCAGCTTGGCGATACGCTCCTGCATCTCGAGCGCGGCCTTGTTCGTGAACGTGAGGGCCGCGATCGTGCGCGGATCGTAGCCGCGGTGCTCGATCATGTAGGCGATCTTTTGCGTAATGACGCGCGTCTTGCCCGACCCGGCGCCGGCCAGCACCAGGCACGGACCGTCGAGATAGAGCACGGCTTCGCTTTGCGGACCGTTCAGGCCGAAATTCGGGGTGTTGGACATTGGAAATATTGGAGAGGACAGCTCAGCATTGTAGCGAAGCTGGAAGCTCGTGCGTAACGTTCGTGTCGAATCCACGACGCCGCTTGAGTAAACCGCAAGCCGCCTCCACATGTGCGTTTTGCATCAGTCCCGCCAAGCATGCGCTAACATGACCGGGCAGCAGCCAACGAGGGATACAACATGAAATTTGAGCACCTGATCGAGATTAACGACCCGCTGAATCCGCTGGCGGACACCATGACACGCGAACAACTGTGGCGCGGCCTCGTGCTGCGCGCGGAAGATCCGAAGATGTTCGTGCCGCACCTGGACGAATGCACGATCAGCGAGCGCGAAAGCGGCAGCTTCATGCGCCGCCTGCGCTATGGCGACCTGGTCATCGACGACAAGGTGGTTCTGCACCCGCTGCACGAAGTCCGCTACGAAGTGCCGGCGCAGGGAGATATTGCCCAGTCGCTGCTGACGATGACCATCGAGGCGCCGTCCGAGGGCGTGATGTGGGTGCGTTTCCTGTACGACGACGGCAATCCGTCGGCGACCGACGAGACGGGCCGCATGTACGAGGATTTCAAGAAGTCGGCCTACCAGGAAGCCGACATCGATACGATCAAGATCGTGCGGCAGCTGGCGTCCGAAGGGAAGCTGGACGCCTCGCTGCTCAACTGATCACGTTCCCGGCTCGACCGAGTCGGGATCGATGTCGCTTTCTCCCTTGGCGAGATTGGCGGCGAGATCGCGCAGCGCCGTGCGCACGCCCTCTTCGATCACGGGGTGGTAGAACGGCATCTCCAGCATCTGGTCCACCGTCAGGCGCGACTGCACGGCCCAGCTGAGCAGGTGGCCGATGTGTTCGCCGCGCGGCGCGATCATCTCGGCGCCGAGGAAGCGTCCCGTGCGGTATTCGCCGTACACGCGCAGCATGCCCTTGTTCTGCAACATGACGCGGCTGCGGCCCTGGTTCTCGAACGACACCTGTCCCACCGCGAACTTCGATTTGCCCGGTGCGCACAGCGCCTTGTAGCTGGCGCCCAAGGTGACGATGTTCGGTTCCGTGAACGCGGCCGTCAGCGGCGCGCGGCGCAGGCCGGGGCGGATGTCCGGGAAGCGGCCGGCATTGTCGCCCGCGATCTTGCCGTGGTCGGCCGCTTCCGGCAGCACGGGGCGTTCCTGGTTGGCGTCGCCCGCGATGAAGATGTGGCTGTTCCCGCATTGCATGGTGCGCGGATCGAAGACCGGCACGCCGCTGTCGTCCAGGGCGATGCCCGCGTGTTCCAGGCCCAGGCCATGCACGTTCGGCGTGCGGCCGGCCGCCTGCAGCACGTATTGAAACCGTTCGGTGATGGCTTCGTCGTGGCGGCCCGTCGTCAGCACGACGTCGTCGCCGTCCTGTTCCGCTTTCAGGATGCGCGACTGGAAGTGGATGTCGAGTTCCTCGCACAGCACGCGCGATGCCGTCTTGAGCACGACCGGATCGGACAACTGCGCCACGCTGCCGCCGCGCGCGTACACGCGCGTGCGCACGCCCAGCCGCGCGAGGGCCTGGCCGAGTTCCAGGCCGATGACGCCCGTGCCGATCACGGCCACCGAGCGCGGCAGGTCGTTCCAGTAAAACACGTCGTCGCTCGTGATCACGCCGGGGCCCACGTTCTCCAGCGTCGGCAGGCGCGTGGGGCTCGAACCGGTGGCGATGACGATGCGGCGGGCGTCGATCTCCGTGTGGTCGTCGACCTGCAGCGTGTGCGGATCGACGAAGCGGGCATGGCCGCGCACCTTGTCTTCATCCGGCATCGCGTCGACGCCTTCGACCACGAAGCCGACGAAGCGGTCGCGCTCGCGCCGCACGCGCGCCATCACGGCGACGCCGTCGATGCGGGTCGTCCCCGGATGGACGCCGAACTGGGGCGCAAGCTGCAGCATGTGGGCGGCCTCGGCGGCCGCGATCAGGAGTTTGCTGGGCATGCAGCCCACGCGCGCGCACGTGGTCCCGTACACGCCGCGCTCGATCAGCACCGTCCGCGCACCCTGCGCCTTCGCGGCGCGGTAGGCGACGAGGCCGGCGGTACCGGCGCCGATCACGGCGACATCGACCTTCAGTTTTTTCATCAGGTACTCCGAGAAATCCCGTCCTTCAGGGCGGGAAGGAAAAGAGCCGATTGCACAGCAATCGATGCCTTTCGGTTGCTAAAAACGCTGCCTATAATCACAGCATGATGCTGGTTTATCGTTACCGGGTGAAGTCCCTTAACGGGCTGCTCAACAGGCAGTCGCGTGCGTGTAACTTCGTCTGGAATTACTGCAACGATCGGCAAAAGGACGCTCTGCGTTTTGGCCGACCCTGGCTTTCGGGCTTTGACCTGAACAAGCTGACGACCGGCAGCAGCAAGGAACTGGGCCTGCATTCGGGGACGGTGAATGCGGTCTGCGAACAGTATGCGAAATCGCGTTCGCAAAAGAAGCGACCTTATCTCCGCTATCGCGGCAAGCGTTCCTCGGGTTGGGTACCGATCAAGGGACGGGAACTGAAGCGTGAAGGTGATGCGTTTCGCTTCGCAGGCAATACCTTCCGCGTCTTTAACAGCCGGCCGCTGCCCGAAGGGAAGATCAAGGATGGCACCAACTTTTCGCGCGACGCGCGAGGGAACTGGTACCTGAATATCGTGATCGATGTGGTCACGCCCGATAGCAGTGCCCGCCGACCGTTGCGCGGTGTCGGTATCGACCTCGGCCTGAAAGACTTCGCGACGCTTTCCACCGGCGAAAAAATTGAAGCGCAGCGTATCTATCGTGGTGCCGAGCAAGCGCTCGCGGTGGCACAGCGTGCCAACAAGAAGCGGCGCGTCAGGGCGATTCACGCAAAGATCGCGAACCGTCGCAACGACTTTCTGCACAAGCTCTCGGACCGCATTGTCCGGCAATTCGACTATATCGCGGTCGGCAATGTGGCCGCCGCCAGACTCGCCAGGACCGGCATGGCCAAGTCTGTTCATGATGCGGGCTGGTCGACCTTCCGACATCAACTGGCGTACAAGGCTGTTAAGCATGGCGCGTGGTTCGAGGAAGTCGATGAGAGATTGACTTCCCAAGTCTGTTCGAATTGTGGCGCCATGCCCGATTCGCGGCCGAAAGGTATCGCAGACCTTGGAATAAGAGAGTGGCAGTGTAGTGTTTGCGGTCGTACACATGATCGCGATATCAATGCTGCAATAAACATTCTCCGTCGCGGACGTGCGACGCTGGCTGCAGGAATCCCCGTCCTTTAGGGGAGGACGTCAACTGACCTCCGGGAAGTTCACGAGCGTGACGATACGCTTTTTTGCAGAACTCGGCTTGGAGGTGAGTAATTTTCAGATATCGAGCGGATCCACCTCGAGCGACCACCGCACCCGCGACTTCATCGCCCGCAGCACGTCGACCCACTCGGTCAAGAATGCCTGCAGCGCCGGCCGCGAATTCGATTCGACGAGCAGCTGCGCGCGATCGACGTTGTGCACGCGGGTCATCGTCATCGGGATCGGCTCGTTGATGACGACCGTGTCCGACGGCACCGCATCGCGCGCCGCCTCGAGGAATTCGATCGCCGTCGCCAGCTCGGGCGCCTCGGCACGCAGCAGCGCCTGGTACATATACGGCGGCAGCGCGGCCTGGTGGCGCTCTTCCAGCAGGCTGCCGGCAAAGCGGTCGTAGTCGTGCCGCATCACGGCGCCGTACAGCGGATGCTGGCAGTAGCGCGACTGGATCAGCACTTCCGACTCCAATCCCGCGCGGCCGGCGCGGCCCGCGACCTGCATCAGCTGCGCGAACAGCCGCTCGCTGGCGCGGTAGTCCTGCGAGAACAGCGCCGTGTCGGGATTCAGCACGCCGACGAGCGTCAGCCTTTTGAAATCGTGACCCTTGGCGACCATCTGCGTTCCGATCAGGATGTCGACGTCGCCCCGGTGCACCGTGTCGAACGCCTCCTGCGCGCTGCCCTTGCGGCGCGTGGAGTCGGCGTCGATGCGCAGGATGCGCGCGTCCGGGAACAGCGCCTGCAGACCTTCCTCGACGCGCTGCGTGCCGCGGCCCAGCGGCTGCAAATCGATGTTGCCGCACGTCGGGCACGCATGCGGGATGCGCAGCTCCAATGAGCAGTGGTGGCATCGGAGCCGCCGCTCCGGCCGGTGCAGGACCATGAACGCGGTGCAGCGCGTGCAGTTGCTGATCCAGCCGCACGCCTCGCAGCACAGCACGGGCGCATAGCCGCGCCGGTTCAGGAACAGCAGCGATTGCTCTCCCCGTTCCATGCGCAGGCGCAGCGCCTGCATCAGCGTCGACGTGAGGCCTTCCTTCGGCTTGTCGCGCTCCATGTCGACCAGCTTCACGCGCGGGAGCACGGCGTCGCGCACGGCGCGCTCGCGCAGTTCGAGCCTGCGGTAGCGGCCCGTCTGCGCGTGGTGCCAGCTTTCCAGCGACGGCGTCGCGGAGCCCAGCACGATGGGGATGCCGAGCTGGCGCGCGCGCCACACGGCCAGGTCGCGCGCCGAATAGCGCAGGCCTTCCTGCTGCTTGTACGACGGATCGTGCTCCTCGTCGATGACGATCATCTTCAGGTTCGGCAGCGACGCGAGGATCGCCAGCCGCGTGCCCAGCACGATGCGCGCGCGGCCCGTGTGCGCGGCCAGCCAGTGCAGCATGCGCTCGCCTTCCGAGAGGCTGCTGTGCAGCGTGGCCAGCATCACGCCCGGGAAGCGCGCGCGGATGTTCGCTTCCAGTTGCGGCGTCAGGTTGATCTCGGGGACCAGGATCAGGATCTGCGCATCGGCATCGCGCTGCAGGACTTGCGCGCAGGCCTGCAGGTAGACCTCGGTCTTGCCGCTGCCCGTGACGCCGTACAGCAGCAGCGGACTGAATCCTTGCGCGCCGCCGATCGCATCCGCTGCCTGCTGCTGGGCCGCGTTCAGGACAGGCATATCGGCCGGCGTGGGATCGTGCGCATCCGGCAGCTTGGCCAGTTTTTTCAGCGCCCGGTCCAGCGCCACCGTCGTCGACAGCCGCACATTCTTCGGCAGGCCCGGCATCGCCACCTCGCCCAGCGGCCGGTGGTAATACGCGGCGGCGAAGCGCGCCAGCGCGATCCACCGCGCCGGCAGCGGCGACAACTGGCCGCGCACGGCGAGCGCATCCTTCAGCTTGTCGGCCGGGACGTCCGTCTCGTGCTTGACGGCGACGATCAGCCCGACCGCCTCGCGCCGCCCGAAGTTCACGAGCGCCAGTTGCCCGACTTCCGGCTCGCTGCCGGGTTCGCATGCCCAGCGGTAGTCGAACAGGCTGTCGAGCGGCGTGTCGAGCGCGATTTGCAGGATGCAGTGGGACAATCCGGTACCTTGTCGAGAAGCTGTGGAAAACTGTGGAAAACTTTGTGGAAAATGGAAAAGTTGACCGTGGAGAAGGTTTACGCTAGATCAAAACGTTAGGAAATTCTCTACATAAATGCCGAAATTTTCCGTATAAATTCAATGACTTACGATTTTCTACTTTGAGCGGGTGAAATATCCCATCGCTTGCGCGCTTCTGTGCATAACTGTGCCTTTCCAGTGAAAAACTTCAGCGCAGTGCAGCATAATCTTGATACAACACTTGAAGAAAATCCGTAAACCACGGTAAACCAAGCACTTTTCCGGATTATTCACAGAACCTGTGCATAACTTTGTGAACAATAGGCTGAAAGCTTCGGTGGATAACCGGTCACTCCTCTGGGAGCACCTCGCCAGGCCGCCCTTGGCCCAGCATTAAATACAATCAAATCAATCACTTACCATATTTTGACGGGCACTGTACATTTCTACAGTCCACGCTGATCGAATCCGATTTTTTGTGAATAAGTGTGATTGCCTGCTCACCGTGCTGCACAAAATGCAGCACGGCCGCTGTGGAACGATCAGGCGGCGCGCTGGCGGCGGCTGAAGTCGTGGACCGCGTCGACCATCGCCGTCACGGATTCCGGCGGGGTGAATTGCGAGATGCCGTGGCCCAGGTTGAACACGTGGCCGTGGCCTGCGGACGGCGTGCCGTAGCTGGCCAGCGCCTTTTCCACTTCGGTGCGGATCTGGTCCGGGCCGGCGAACAGGATGGCCGGATCGAGGTTGCCCTGCAGGGCGACGCGGTCGCCCACCTGCGCGCGGGCGCGGCCCAGGTTGACGGTCCAGTCCAGGCCCAGCGCGTCGGCGCCGATATCGGCCATGGCGTCCAGCCACAGGCCGCCGCCCTTCGTGAACACGATGGCCGGAATACGCACGCCGTCCTTTTCACGCTGCAGCTTCGCGACGACCTTCTCCATGTACGCGAGCGAAAACTGTTGATAAGCCCCGTCGGCCAGCGCGCCGCCCCAGGAGTCGAAGATCATGACGGCCTGCGCGCCCGCGTCGATCTGGGCGTTCAGGTATTGCGCGACGGCTTCCGCGTTGATCTCCAGGATGCGGTGCATCAGGTCCGGACGCGAATACAGCATCTTCTTGATCGTGTGGAATTCGCGCGAGCCGCCGCCTTCCACCATATAGCAGGCCAGCGTCCACGGGCTGCCGGAAAAGCCGATCAGCGGCACGCGGCCGTTCAGGGCCGTGCGGATCGACGTCACGGCGTCGAACACGTACTGCAGCGACGCCATGTCGGGCACGCGCAGGGCGGCGACATCGCTTTCCGTGCGCACGGTGCGCTCGAATTTCGGGCCCTCGCCATCCTCGAAATACAGGCCCAGGCCCATTGCGTCCGGCACGGTCAGGATGTCGGAGAACAGGATCGACGCGTCCAGCGGATAGCGGTCGATCGGCTGCAGGGTGACTTCGGTCGCGAAATCCGGATTCTTGGCCAGGCCCAGGAACGAACCGGCTTTCGAACGCGTGGCGCGGTATTCCGGCAGGTAGCGCCCCGCCTGGCGCATCAGCCACACCGGCGTGTAGTCCGTCGGCTGGCGCAGCAGCGCACGCAGGAAGGTGTCGTTCTGGAGCGGGGCAAATTGTGGCATGGCTGACAATCCGTTCGCGGGTTGGGTGGGCAAACCTCTATTATCGCATCCCCGGGCCCCGCGCACCGCATCCACGTGGACATACGCTCGCGCGGCAGAGACTTATAATGCCTCTCTTCCCGCTGCCCGTCCCAGAACCGACCATGACCGACACCACCCGCAAGCAGGCCGCGCCCTGCGGCACCTGGACCTCCCCGATCACCGCCGCCGTCGTCGCGGCCGGCGCCACGCCGCTGTCGCAGGTACTGCTCGACGGCGGCGACGTGTTCTGGCTGGCCGGCCGCGCCAGCGAAGGCGGCCGCAACACGCTGCTGCGCAACCGCGGCGGCCAGGTCGACGAACTGACGCCGGCCCCGTTCAACGCCCGCACCCGCGTGCACGAGTACGGCGGCGGCGCCACGCTCGTCGCGGACAGCCACATCTGGTTCTCGAACTTCGCCGACAACCGCGTCTACCGCCTCGACCGCGCCGGCAGCGGCGAACCCGTTCCCGTCAGCGCGGGCGGCGACGAGCGCTGGGCCGACTTCGTGCTGGACCGCGCGCACCGGCGCCTGATCGGCGTGCGCGAAGATCACTCTGCCGGCGGCACCTACCCGGACAACACATTGAGTGCGCTCGGCGCGGACGGCACGGTCACGGTGCTCGTCGACGGCAACGATTTTTATTCGTCGCCGCGCATCTCCCCGGACGGCACTCACCTCGCGTGGCTGAGCTGGGACCATCCGCGCATGCCGTGGCAAGGCACCGAACTGTGGCTGGCCGAGATCGGCGAAGACGGCACGCTGCTGGACGGCCGCCTGATCGCGGGCGGGGCAGACGAAGCGATCGTGCAGCCGGAATGGTCGCCGGACGGCACGCTGTACTTCGTGTCCGACCGCAGCGGCTGGTGGAACCTGTACCGCTACGAGCACGGCGTCGTGCATCCCGTGTGCCCGCGCGCGGCCGAATTCGGCGGCCCGCACTGGGTCTTCGGGAACAGCATGTACGGCTTCCGCTCGGCGCAGGAAATCGTCTGCACGTACATCGAGGATGGCGTGAGCCAGCTCGCACGGCTCGACGTGCGCAACGGCCACCTGACACCCATCGCCACGCCGTACGAACAGATCAGCGAACTGCGGGTCGAAGGCGACACGGTCGCGCTGCTGGGCGGCGCGCCCACGCTGGCGGCGGAAATCGCGTGCATCGATCTCGCGACCGGGCAGCGCAACGTGCTGGCGCGCTCGATCGAGCAGCTGCCCGACGTGAGCTATCTGTCGGTCCCGCAAAGCATCCGCTACCCGAGCAAGGGTGAGAAAACCGCGGACCGGACCGCGTACGCCTTCTATTACCCGCCCACGAACCGCGATTTCGCGCCGCAGCCGGGCGAGCTACCGCCGCTGATGGTGATCGGCCACGGCGGCCCGACGAGCATGGCGGCCAGCACCCTGAAACTGGCGACGCAGTTCTGGACGAGCCGCGGCATCGCCGTGCTGGACGTGAACTATGGCGGCAGCACGGGCTTCGGCCGCGCCTACCGCGACCTGCTGAAGGGTCAATGGGGCGTGGTCGACGTCGAGGATTGCGTCGCGGGCGCCCAGTACCTCGTCGACAACGATCTCGTCGACCGCGAACGCCTCGTGATCCGCGGCGGCAGCGCCGGCGGCCTGACGACGCTGTGCGCCCTCGCCTTCCACGACGTGTTCAAGGCCGGCGCCAGCTACTACGGCGTGTCGGATTTAAAAGGCCTGGACGCGGACTCGCACAAATTCGAATCCCACTACAACGAATACCTGATCGCGCCGAAGGAAAGCGCCGACCGGGTCTACGCCGAGCGCTCGCCCATCAACCACACCGATAAACTGCACCGGCCGATGATCTTCTTCCAGGGTCTCGACGACAAGGTCGTGCCGCCGCCGCAATCGGAAGTGATGGTGTCCGCGCTGCGCGCGCGCGGCGTGCCCGTCGCCTACATCACGCTGGCCGGCGAAGGCCACGGCTTCCGCAAGGCGGACAGCATCGTGCGCACGCTGGAAGCGGAGCTGTATTTCTACCTGCGCGTGTTCGGCATCCCCGTGCCCGAAAGCCTGCCGCCCATCGATATCGAGAACCTTGCCGCATGAGCGATGAGGTGTTGCATGCGGTCGTGGAAGCCTGCGACGAGCGCCGCAAGCTGATCCTGGCCTTGCTCGCGCTGGCCGGCGAGCCGATGGGACGGCGGCGCATCCACGACCATCTGGCGCCGCTGGAAGCGAGCAGCAACGAGGAAGACCTGGCCGAGCCGTTGGAGCGGTTGCGCGCCGATGGCCTGATCGGCGAGCTGCCGTCGCGCGGCTACACGATCGCCGCCGATGTCGCCTGGCCCGCCATCCAGTGGGCGCTGCGTGCGCGCCGCCTCAACGAGCTGCGCGAGGTCTACCAGCAGGTGACGCCGCTGCGCGTCGACTGGCAGGGCACGCCCATGCTGCGCAGCTACCGCCAGGGTGTCGCGCTGCTGCGTTTCGCGCTGCTCGCCGGCGAAGGCCCGAAAGCCATCGCGCCGCTGCTGGCCGCGTGCCTGCGCTGCCACGAAGCGGCCTATCTGCATCCGCTCGTCGACATCTGCGCGCGCCCGTTCGAGCCCGACCTGATGGAGCGCATCAACGGGCTCGTACGCGACGACGTGCTCGCGGTGCTCGTCAACCACGTGCAGCGCGAACCGGCCAGCGCGCCCGCGATCCGCGCGTATGCGGAAGAACACGTGGCACAGGGCGGCGCATCGATGGCGCTGCGCACGGCGCTGGCGGAACACCTGATCCTGTGCGGTCGCCTCGATGCGGCGGCCGACCTGCTCGTCGACCTCGACGAATCGGCGACACTCCATTACCGCAGCGTGCTGCAACTGCTGCGCGGCGACACGGAGCAAGCGCTGGCCGGCTTCGACAAGGCGTTGAAAGCGCTGCGGCGCGAGACGGGCAAGAGAAAAGCCATCTTCGAAGGGATCGGCGGCCACCTGTACGTGACGGCGCTGCTGAGGAGCGCCGACCCGAAACATGCGAAGGCCGTGGAGTCCTACCTGGACAGCGCCACGCGCGCCGTGCAAAGCCACGATACGGCGGTGTACCAGCAACTGTCGATGCTGCGCCAGATCCGCGGCGGCACGGTCGATGCGGAGGTGCTCCCGTCGCGCAACTGGGAGACGAGCCTGCAGCCGGTGATGTTCCGCGCACTGCTGCACTGGTGGCTCGGCATGCCGCAGCTGGCGGACAAGCGCGCCATGCTGGAGCAGCAGTTCGACGTCGCGCGGGAAGCCGGGTTCGACTTCATCGCGGCGCAGATCGCCTCGGTGCTGGGGCAGCTGGGCATGGTCGGCATCGACCAGCAGGCGATCGCGCTGCGCCAGCAGCACCGCTTCGTCGACCTCGCGCTGTGGTTCGAGCGCGAGCAGCCGTGGGAACGCCAGCTGAATGCCCTCATCAACCTGCAGCCCGCCGTGAACGTGGAGGTGGTCAAGGAATCGCGTCTCGCGTGGCTCGTGAGCTGGGACGCGCACCTCGGCATCCGCGCCATCGAACCGAGGGAACAGAAGCGCGACGTGCAGGGCGGCTGGACGCGCGGCCGTCCGCTGGGCCTCAAGCGCCTCGCGGAAGAGGCGGCGGAGCTGGACTTCCTGACCGCGCAGGACGTGCAGGTCGCAAGCAGCATCGGCGCCTACCGCTACTACAGCGGCACCGGCACGCGCTACGAATTCGACCTGGACAAGGCCGTGGCCGCGCTGGCCGGCCATCCGCTGCTGTTCTGGATGGATGCGCCGGGCACGCGCGTCGAACTGCTGCCGGGCGAGCCGCAACTGGTCGTGCGCGCCGGTGGCGGCAAGGTCATGATCACGCTGGTGCCGCCCCTGCGCGAGCAGCAGGGCGAAGTCGTCGTCACGAAGGAGACGCCGACGCGATTGCGCATCGTGCGGGTGAAAGACGAGCACCGGCGCATCGGCGCCATCGTCGGCGACGGGCTCGACGTGCCGCTCGAAGCGGAAAAGCGCGTGCTGCAGGCGATCAGCGCCATCTCGTCCATCGTCACCGTGCAGTCGGACATCGGCGGCAGCGCGGCGGACATCGAGCAAGTGACGGCCGACCCGCGCCTGCACATCAACCTGCTGCCTTACCAGCAGGGCCTGCGCATCCAGGTGATGGTGCGGCCGTTGCCGGATGCCGGTCCGTACTTCCGCCCGGGCGACGGCACGGAAAGTGTCATCGCGGACGTGGGCGGCGTGCGTACGGAAGCGCGCCGCGACCTGAATGCGGAGCGCGAGGCCGAGCGCCAGCTGCTGGCCGACCTGCCGGCGCTGGAGCACGCGGAAGACGAACATGGCGAATGGCTGCTCGCGGCGCCGATCCACTGCCTGGAACTCGTCGTGCAGCTGCAGGAACTGGACGCGGCGAAGGTCGTCGTCGCCTGGCCGGAGGGCGAATCGTTCCGCGTATCGAAGAAGATCACGTCGAAGTCCGTGCGCCTGCAGATCCAGCGCGACAAGGACTGGTTCGCGGCGAACGGCGAAGTGCAGGTCGACGAGAACAAGGTGATGGACTTGCGCGAACTGCTCGCGCGCGTGCGCGAAGACCGCTTCATCGCGCTCGGCGACAACCAGTTTTTGGCACTGACGCACGAGCTGCACCGCCGCCTGATGGACCTCTCCGCCTACAGCGACGCGGACCAGGAAGCGCTGCGCTTCCACCCGCTCGCCAGCTTCGCGCTGGAAGAGATGGCGCTGGAAGCGGGCGGCGTCGATGCCGATAAGGCGTGGCGCGCGCACCTGAAGCACATGCAGGCGAACGCGGAATACCGGCCGCAGTTGCCGAACACCCTGCAGGCGGAGCTGCGCGATTACCAGGTCGAGGGCTTCGAGTGGCTGGCGCGCCTCGCGCACTGGGGCGTCGGCGCCTGCCTCGCGGACGACATGGGACTCGGCAAGACCTTGCAGGCGCTCGCGCTGATCCTGTCGCGCGCACCGGGCGGGCCGACGCTCGTCGTGGCGCCGACGTCCGTCGCGACCAACTGGCTGGCGGAAGCGGAACGCTTCGCGCCCACGCTGAACGTGAAGCTGTTCGGGCCCGGCGACCGCGCCGCGATGCTGAAGGACGCGGGACCGTTCGACGTGATCGTCGCCAGCTACGGCCTGCTGCAGCTGGAGTCCGCGCTGTTCGACGGCATCCGCTGGCACACCATCGTGCTGGACGAGGCGCAGGCCATCAAGAATGCGTACACGCGCCGCTCAGCCGCCGTGATGGCGCTGACGGGCGATTTCAAAATGGTGGCCACCGGCACGCCGCTGGAAAATCACCTGGGCGAGTTGTGGAACCTGTTCCGCTTCATCAATCCGGGGCTGCTCGGGACGAGCGATCAGTTCCAATTGCGCTTCGCCGGCCCGATCGAAAAGGCCTCCAGTATTAATAAAGATCGGCGCGCGGAACTGGCGGCGCGCACGCGCCTGCGCCGCCTCACGCAGCCGTTCATCCTGCGCAGGACAAAAGCGCAGGTGCTGTCCGAACTGCCGCCGCGCACCGAGATCGTGCTGCCGGTGCAGCTGTCGGAAGAAGAGACGGCGCTGTACGAATCGCTGCGGCGCGAAGCGCTGGAACGCATCGCCGCGCTGGAGGCACCGCAGTCGCAAAAACAGATCCAGATCCTCGCGGAAATGATGAAGCTGCGCCGCGCGTGCTGCAATCCCGCCCTCGTCGCGCCGGAGAGCGGCATCCGCAGCAGCAAGCTGGAGACGTTCGCGCGCCTCGCGGATGAACTGCTGGAGAACCGCCACAAGGCGCTCGTGTTCAGCCAGTTCGTCGACCACCTTACCTTGATCCGCAAGCATCTCGACGAACGCGGCATCCGCTACCAGTACCTCGACGGATCGACGCCCATGCAGGAGCGGAAGCGCCGCGTGGACGCGTTCCAGGCGGGCGACGGCGACCTGTTCCTGATCTCGCTGAAGGCGGGCGGCGTCGGCATCAACCTGACGGCGGCCGACTACGTGATCCACATGGACCCGTGGTGGAATCCGGCCGTGGAAGACCAGGCCAGCGACCGCGCGCACCGCATGGGCCAGCAGCGGCCCGTCACGATCTACCGGCTCGTTGCGCGCCATACGATCGAGGAAGGCATCGTCGACCTGCACCGCCACAAGCGCGACCTCGCCGACAGCCTGCTGGAAGGGACGGACGTCGCCGCGCGCCTGTCGCCGGCGGACATGCTGGTCATGCTGCAGGCGGGGCTCGCCGGGTCGTCGGGCCCGCGTCCGGCGTCCGTCGAAGAGTGGCAAACCGGGTGAGGATGCATGCCGTTGCGGGCGCGTTGGCGGCGGATCACGTCACGACGCGCGCGTGACGTATTGTTTCAGATGCCCGCAAAAGCGCCAAATGATGCTAATCTGGCGCCCCCCATCTGGCCCATCCATAAACCAGGCAGATAGAACATGATGAAATCGAAAATCGCACTGGCCGTCCTGCTGACCAGCGTCGCACTGGCGCCGGCGAGTGCGCGTCCCAAGACGCATCACAAGGCGGCCAGCACGGCCAAAGCCAAGAGCAAGCCGAAGGCCAAGGCCGCCGCCAAGCCGGTACAGAAGGCCGCCGCGCACGTCGCCGTCGCCACGCCGCAGAACCGCAACGACCGCTACATGGACTCGCTGTCCATGCAATTCGTGACCGCGCTGTGGCGCATCGATCCGGAAGACGGCATCTACGTCGGCAAGTTCGACGCCGCCGCGAAGCTGACGATTCCCGACGCCGCCACGCGCGCGAAAAAGCTCGCGTTCATCGACGAGTGGCTCGACAAGTTCGGCAAGCTGAACGCCGACAAACTGTCGCCGAACCAGCGCACCGACCTCGCCGTCCTCCTCAACAAGCTGAAATACGAGCGCTGGCAGCTGACCACGTTCCGCGAGTTCGAATGGAACCCGGCCGAGTACAACGTCGCGCAGACGTTCGACCTGATCCTGACGACGGAATACGCCGCGAAGGCCCAGCGCCTGCGCACGATCCTGAAACGCCTGGCCGACGTGCCGGCGTACTACCAGGCCGCGCAAGCGTCCATCGTCAACCCGACGCACGAACACACGCAACTCGCGATCCAGCAGGCGCCGGGCACGCTCGTCGTGCTGGCGGACCTCGGCAAGGCCGCGCAGGAATCGATCCTGACGCCGCAGGAGAAGGCGATCTTCGCGCAGCGCATCGCGAACGCCGGCACGGCGGTGGTGGCGTGGGTCGACTTCCTGACGGACCTCGACAAGTCGCAGTCGCAGATGCAGCGCGCGCGCTCGTTCCGCATCGGTAAGGACCTGTACGAGCAAAAATTCGCGTTCGAGATCCAGTCCGCCAGCACGGGCGAGCAGACCTACCGCAAAGCCCTGGCCGCGCGCGACGAACTCCTCACGCGCATGGACGGCCTCGCCGACCAGCTGTGGGACAAGACGATGGGCGGCGCCGCGAAGCCGGCGGACCGTTATCAAAAAATCGGCATGGTGATCGACAAGCTCTCGCTGCAGCACACGACGGCCGCCGATTTCCTGCCCGAGATCCGCCGCCAGATCCCGCAGCTGCAGGAATACGTCATCAAGAACAACCTCGTGACGATCGATCCGAGCAAGCCGCTCGTCGTGCGCGAGACGCCGCTGTACCAGCGCGGCGTGGCCGGCGCCAGCATCGACGCGCCGGGGCCGTACCGTCCGAAGGATAAAACCTATTACAACGTGACGCCGCTGGATGGCCTCACGCCCGAGCAGGCCGAAAGCAGCCTGCGCGAGTACAACAACTGGATGCTGCAAATCCTGAACATCCACGAGGCGAT
Source organism: Massilia orientalis (assembly GCF_030411975.2). Taxonomy (NCBI): domain Bacteria; kingdom Pseudomonadati; phylum Pseudomonadota; class Betaproteobacteria; order Burkholderiales; family Oxalobacteraceae; genus Massilia; species Massilia orientalis. The sequence goes on from NZ_JASNRB020000011.1 coordinate 112,696, forward strand.
CCCCGGCCACTACACACAGCTGATGAACGCGAACCGTTCGCCGTCGCTCGTGAAGGCGTTGTTCGGCAACGGCGCGATGGTCGAAGGCTGGGCCGTGTACGGCGAGCGCATGATGCTGGAATCGGGCTATGGCGACAATGCGCCGGAGCTGTGGCTGATGTGGTGCAAGTGGAATTTGCGCAGCGTCTCCAACACGATCCTCGACTACAGCGTGCACGTGCTGGGCATGACGCGCGAACAGGCGATCGACCTGCTCGTGCGCCAGGCGTTCCAGACCCCGCAGGAAGCGGCCGAGAAGTGGAAACGCGCGCAGCTGTCGTCCGTGCAGCTCTCCAGTTATTTCAGCGGCTACAGCGACATCATGGAACTGCGCGAGCGCCGCAAGGAACAGCTGGGCGAGCGCTTCAACCTCAAGCAATTCCACGACCAGTTCCTCGGTTACGGAAATGCGCCGGTGAAGATCATCGGCCAGCTGATGCAGTAACGCGTGAAGCGCATCACGATCGTCGCGGCGCTCGCGGGCGTCGCCGTGCTGGCTGGCGGCGCGGCCCTGTACGTCTTCAACGCGCGCCAGGACGCGACGCCGGGACGCGCGTTCTGGCGTCCCGCCGACGCGCCGACCAGACCTGCATGGTCCGCACGCGTGACGCCGCTGCCGGACCGCTTCGGCGATCCGTTCGGGACCGTCGTCGATGGCCACGGCAACGTGTTCGTCGCGGACGGCGGCGACTGCAGCTGCATCCGCCGCATCGCACCCGACGGACAGGTGACCATCTTCGCCGGTGGGCACGCGGGCTACGCGGACGGTGTCGGCGCCGCCGCGGCATTCGACACGCCGTCGGCGCTGGCGATCGACCGCCTCGGCAACCTGTACGTCGCCGACACGCACAACAACGCGATCCGCAAGGTGGCGCCCGACGGCGGCGTGAGCACGCTGGCGGGCAGCGCCGCAGGCTTCGACGGGCCGGTCGGCGTTGCCGTCGACCGCGACGGCAACGTGTATGTGGCCGACACCTACAACGACCGCATCGGCCGCATCGGCAAGGACGGCGCGGTGACGGCGGTGGCCGGCAGCGGCACGCCCGATTACCTCGACGGCACGGGCACCGCGGCCGCCTTCGATACGCCGAGCGCCCTCGCCGTCGACAAGCACGGCGTGCTGTTCGTCGCCGACACGGGCAACAACGCGATCCGGCGCATCGACAGGAATGGCGCAGTGACGACGCTCGCGCGCGCACCCGAGGACGAGCGGCGTCCGCTGCTGCGCCGCCCCGTCGCGCTGGCGCTGACGCATGACGGCTACCTGTACGCGAGCGGCGCGGGTGGACGCATCCTCCAGTTCGACCCGAGCGGGCAGTATCACGCCCTGCCGGACGCCGACCACCCCGAAGGCGCGAGCTATGCCAGCGACGGCAGCGTGCGGCTGTATGCGCCGCGCGGCATCGCCGTGAAACGCGACGGTGCGCTGGTGGTGGCCGATGGCCAGGCGCAGCAGATGTTCGTGCTGGCCCCACCCCAACCCGGCACGCCGCCCCCGCAGGCGCGGCCGCAGGTACTGCCCGCGGTGGCATCGATGCCCTGGCCCGTGGGCCCGCAAACGGAACCGCACGAAGTCGTCGGCGTGCTGGGCGAGGTGCGCGGCAGCTACGATGGCGAAAACCGCGACCACTTCCACGCAGGCCTCGACATCCGGGCCGACGTCGGCGCGCGCGTGCTGGCGGTGCTGCCGGCAACGGTGAGCGATCCGTATCCCAACTGGACGTTCGGCCAGCTGGGCGAAGGCATGAGCATCGGGCCGCTGTCGTACATCCACATGCGCGTGGGCCGCGATGCCTCGGGCAAGCCGCTCGATCCGCGTTTCCAGGTGCTGGCCGGCCCGAACGGCAAGCCGGCACGCGTGCGCGTGCGGCGCGGCACGCGGTTCGCCGTCGGCGACCCGCTCGGCACCATCAATCCGATGGCGCACGTGCACATGGAGTACTACCCCGGCGGCGTCGCCGTCAACGCGCTGGCCCTGCCGTTCACCGGCCTGCGCGACACGGTGCCGCCCCGCATCCAGAGCATCGCGCTGTACGATGCGGGCGGCCAGCGCCTCCCGCGCAAGAAGGGCCAGCGCCTGCACGTGGCGCGCACGCTCGGCGCGTTGACGATCGTCGCCGCCGCCTACGACCAGATGGACGACAACCTGGCGCGCCGCCGCCTCGGACTGTACAAGCTGGGCTACCAGCTGCTCCATGCGGACGGCAGCCCCGTCGCCGGATTCGAGACGCCGCGCATCACGCAGGTCTACAACCGCCTGCCGCGCGAGCGCGAAGCGGTGAAGCTGCTGTATGCGGAAAACAGCGGCATCACGGTCTACGGCAGCAAGGCCACCGTGTTCGCCTACGCCGTCAACAACACGCTGCACGATGGCGTCGCGCTGCCCGGCACGTGGAACGTCGATGGACTCGCACCGGGCGATTACGTGCTGCGGATCTACGCGGCGGATTTCGCGGGACAGGCGGCGCTGGAGGGGCGCGACCTGCCGATCACGGTGGAATAAGCGCTTATTCGAAGACGGCGCGCGGTACGGAACTCGATGCTTGCGCCCGGCGCCAGGTGATCCTTGACGATGTCGTTGTCTTCGTTAAAAAAGTAGGTCACGGGCGCGACGGCGTCGGCGGAGTAATGCAGGAAGACGACCGGTGACGTAACGGCATTCACGAGGAGCGCAAGCCACGACATTACGATCGCCCCGCCGATGGCCAGCAGTTTCTTGCGCATCGATTTGCTATCACGGGACGACGGGCCACGAAGAAATTCGCGCTTGGTCATGACGAAAACGGCGCCTCGCGGGCGCCGTTTGTTCGGATCAGGACTGTTCCTGCGGCGCCTGCGTCGCCTTGACGAAGATCGGCGCCATCAGCAGCCCGAGCTCGAACAGCAGGCACATCGGAATGGCCAGCGCCAGCTGGCTGACGGCGTCCGGCGGCGTGACGATGGCGGCGATGACGAACGCCCCGACGATGGCGTACGGACGGATCGAGCGCAGCTTCTCGACGCTGACGATGCCCATCCGGACGAGGATCACGACGACGACCGGCACCTCGAACGTGGCGCCGAACGCGAGGCACATGGACATCACGAAGTCGAGGTAGTTCTCGATGTCCGGCATCACGGCGATGGACGTCGGCGAGAAGTTGCCGATGAAGTGGAACACGCGGCCGAACACGAAGAAGTAGCAGAACGCGACGCCGGCGATGAACAGGAACGACGACGAGATCACGAGCGGCAGCACGAGCCGCTTTTCGTGCGCGTACAGGCCCGGCGCGACGAACGCCCATACCTGATAAAAGACCCACGGCAGCGCGAGGATGAAGGCGATCAGCAGCGTGACCTTCATCGGCACGAGGAACGGCGAAACGACGCCGGTGGCGATCATCTTGGAGCCGGCCGGCAGCGCGGCCAGCATCGGGGCGGCGAGGAAATCGTAGATCTGTGCCGGGCCCGGCCACAGCATCAGCACGATGCACGCGAGGACGATGCCGTACGTCGCCTTGATCAGGCGGTCGCGCAGCTCGACCAGGTGGGAGATGAAGGTTTCTTCGCCCGCGGTTTCTTCAGTCATCTGGCGCTAGGAGGCGGCGCCCAACGGCGGCCGTCATCAGAAAAATTTGGTGTTGGAAGTGGCGCCGGGACGGAACTTGCGCACGCGGGCGGCGCCGGACAGCACATGCTGGCGCGTGCCCTGGCGGTTCTTGTACCAGGCCGGCATGCTCGACGTCTTCGCCAGCTTCTTGCGGCGGAAGTCGCGCGCCTTGCGCTCGATGTCGTCCGTCGAGGCCGTCGTGGGCATCACGGCCGTGTCGCCGCGCCAGGCGGACTCGACCTCGTCCATGTGGGTCGAGACGGTGTTCTCGACCTCGGACTTGAACGTCTCGACCTCGGACTTGAAGCTTTGCGCGCTGTCCTGGATATCCTTGTGCAGATTGCGCAATTCTTCCATTTCGATCTCGCGCGAGACCTCCGACTTCACGTCGTGCAGGTAGCGCTGGGCGCGGCCGTACAGGGTGCCGGCCATGCGCGCCACCTTAGGCAGTTTCTCGGGGCCAATCACGACCAGCGCCACCGCGCCGATGATGGCGAGTTTGGTAAGACCGAGATCGATCATGCGGGGTCAAGCACCGGCTTAATGACGGGTCTTTTCGCGCGCGTCGACGTCGATGGTCGACTTGTCGGCCACCTGTTGCGCGGTCTGTTGCGCCGTCTGGCTGGCGGGCGTCTTGCCGTCTTCATCGCCCTTCATGCCATCCTTGAAACCCTTGACGGCCTTGCCCAGGTCCGAGCCCGCATTGCGCAGCTTGCCCGTACCGAACACCACCACCACCACGACCAGCACGATCAACCAGTGCCAGAGACTCATCGAACCCATTGTTTTCTCCTTGCCGGGCGATAACCCGATCAGCGTAAGCTAAAGCTACGCCAGTATAAGCGGTTTAGGGCCGGAATGCCCTTTTTCCTTAGGGGAATTACGTTCCCAGGCCACGCCACGGACGCGGGCCGCCGTACACGTGCAGGTGCAGGTGATACACCTCCTGCCCGCCGTCCGGACCGACATTGAACAGCGTCTTGTAGCCGCCGCTGCGTTCGCCGTCCGGGCCGGTCTTGACTGCGATGCCGTGTTCGGCCGCCAGCTTCGGCGCCAGCGCCAGCATCTTGCCCAGCACGGGCGCGTGCGCATCGGTGCAGTCGGACAGGCTGGCCACGTGCTGCTTCGGGATCACCAGCAGGTGGACGGGCGCGGCCGGGTTGATGTCCTTGAACGCGAGCAGCTCGTCGTCCTCGTACACCACACTGGCCGGGATCTGCTTGGCGATGATCTTGCAAAAGATGCAGTTGTCCATGTTGTCTCACATTCTACGGATACGGGATGACGCCGGCGTGACAGCCGGGCTCAGTCTTTCGGACGCGACGCTTTTTCCTCGATGCCGGAAATGCCTTCGCGCCGTGCCAGTTCGTCCAGCACCTGCTGCGGCGTGAGGCCGAACTGCGCCAGCAGGACGATCGAATGGAACCACAGGTCGGCCGTCTCGTACAGCAGCTTCGACACATCCGCGCCGGCGCGCACGTCCTTCGCGGCCATCACGGTCTCGACGGCTTCCTCGCCGATCTTTTTCAGGATGGCGTCGTCGCCCTTGGCGAACAGTTTCGCGACGTACGATGCCGTCGGATCGCCGCCGTTGGCCGGCTTGCGGGATTCGATGACGGCCGCGAGGCGTTCCAGTTGCGTGCTCATGTGTGCGCTATTTCTTCTTCTGGTTGGTGTAGATGGTATCCGGGTCCTGCAGCACGGGCTCGACGCTGTTCCAGTCGCCGTCCTCGAACTTCTGGAAGAAGCAGGAATGGCGGCCGGTATGGCAGGCGATGCCGCCGGCCTGCTCGACCTTCAGCAGCACCACGTCTTCGTCGCAGTCGAGGCGGATTTCCAGCACTTTCTGCACGTGGCCGGACTCTTCGCCCTTGTGCCACAGCTTCTTGCGCGAGCGGCTCCAGTACACGGCCTCGCCAAGCTCCACGGTCTTGGCCAGGGCTTCGCGGTTCATCCAGGCGAACATCAGGATGTCGCCGGTGGCGGCTTCCTGGGCGATCACCGGCACGAGGCCGTGCTCGTCCCATTGGACTTTCTTGAGCCAGGGCTGGGCCGGGATCGTCGGGGGGGTGGGCGGGGTCACCATGGTCGTCGGTTCCATCAATCAGTCGAGGCGCATCGGGATGCCGCGGTCCGCCATGAAGCGTTTCGCTTCGCCGACCGTGTGCTGCCCGTAGTGGAAGATGCTCGCGGCCAGCACGGCGTCGGCATGCCCTTCCTGCACGCCGTCGGCGAGATCCTTCAGGCCGCCCACGCCGCCCGAGGCGATCACGGGGATGCCGACGGCGTCCGACACGGCGCGCGTCAGGCCCAGGTCGAAGCCGGACTTGGTGCCGTCGCGGTCCATGCTGGTCAGCAGCAGTTCGCCGGCGCCCAGGCTTTCCATCTTGCGGGCCCATTCGACGGCATCGATGCCGGTCGCGTTGCGGCCGCCGTGGGTAAAGACTTCCCACTTGCCGGGCGCGACCTGCTTGGCGTCGATGGCGACGACGATGCACTGGGCGCCGTGTTTCTGCGACGCGTCGTACACGAGCTGCGGGTTGGTCACGGCCGAGGTGTTCATCGACACCTTGTCCGCGCCGGCGTTCAGCAGGCGGCGCACGTCCTCGACCTTGCGCACGCCGCCGCCCACGGTCAGCGGAATGAACACGGACGACGCGACCGCTTCGATGATCGGCAGGATCAGGTCGCGGCCGTCGCTCGAGGCGGTGATGTCGAGGAAGGTGATCTCGTCGGCGCCCTGCTCGTTGTAACGGCGCGCGATCTCGACGGGGTCGCCGGCATCGCGCAGTTCGGTGAAGTTGACGCCCTTGACGACGCGGCCGCCGGTGACGTCCAGGCAGGGGATGATGCGTTTTGCGAGCATAAGATTAGTATTTGCTTGAAACGTCGTTCCCGCGCAAGCGGGAACCCATACTGAGTCTGCCTCAATGTTGACGGTGCCGTTGCCGCAAACTCAGCATGGATCCCCGCTTTCGCGGGGATGACGGGTTGAGGGCGAATTACGCCTGCGCGCCCTCGGTGAGTTCATCCGCGCGCTCCTGCGCGCTGGTCAGGTCGAGCGTGCCTTCGTAGATCGAGCGGCCGCAGATCACGCCTTCGATGCCCTCGTCCTGCACGGCGCACAGGGCTTCCACGTCGGCCAGGTTGTGCAGGCCGCCCGAGGCGATGATCGGGATCTTGACGGCCTGCGCCAGGCGCACGGTCGCTTCGATGTTCACGCCGCCCATCATGCCGTCGCGGCCGATGTCGGTGTAGATGATCGATTCGACGCCGTAGCCTTCGAACTTCTGGGCCAGGTCGATGACTTCGTGGCCGGACATCTTGCTCCAGCCGTCGGTCGCGACCTTGCCGTCCTTGGCGTCCAGGCCGACGATGATGCTGCCCGGGAAGGCGCCGCAGGCGTCGTGCAGGAAGCCCGGGTTCTTGACGGCCGCGGTGCCCACGATGATGTAGGTGATGCCGTCGTCCAGGTAGCGCTCGATGGTGTCCAGGTCGCGGATGCCGCCACCCAGCTGGACCGGGATCTCGTCCAGGTCGTTGTCTTCGGCGTACTCCTGCACGACTTGCAGGATCGATTTGATCGCCTCTTCGTTCTTCGGTTTGCCCGCGAACGCACCGTTCAGGTCGACCAGGTGCAGACGGCGCGCACCCTTCTTGAGCCAGTGCAGCGCCATCTCGGCGGGATCTTCGGAGAACACGGTGGCGAGGTCCATGTCGCCCTGTTTCAGGCGAACGCAGTGACCGTCTTTCAGGTCGATGGCGGGGATCAGCAGCATGGTCGTAGTCGGTTGATTAGGTAACTCAGGGATTCCAGTGGACGAAATTGCGATACAGGCGCAGGCCGGCGGCCGCGCTTTTCTCGGGGTGGAACTGGGTGGCGACGATGTTGTCGCGCGCGACCGCGCAGCAGAATTGTCCGCCGTAGTCGGTCTCGCCGATGGCGTCCTGCGCCTCGGCGGGCTTCGCGTAATAGCTGTGCACGAAATAGAAATAGCTGTCCGGGGCGACGCCTTCCCACAGCGGGTGGGCGCGCTTCTGGTGCACGCGGTTCCAGCCCATCTGCGGCACCTTGAAGCGCGAGCCGTCGGCCTGCAGCTTGCCATCGAGTTCGAAGCGCACGACTTTACCGGGCAGCAGGCCCAGGCCGGGCACGCCGCCGTTCTCGTCGCTCGAATCGAACAGCATCTGCTCGCCCACGCACACGCCCATCATCGGCCGGGTTTTCGCTGCGCGCAGCAGGGCGTCCTCGACGCCGGATTCGCGCAGGCTGCGCATGCAGTCGCGCATGGCGCCCTGGCCAGGCAGGACGATGCGGTCGGCCGCGTCGATGGCGGCCGCGTCGCCGGAAATCTGGACGTCGGCTTCGGGCGCGACGGCGCGCAGGGCTTGCGCAACCGAACGCAGGTTGCCCATGCCGTAGTCGACAACAACAATCTTGTTCATGATTCTCTTTACAGGCTGCCCTTGGTGGACGGGATCGTGCCCGCGGCGCGCGCATCCAGCTCGGACGCCATGCGCAGCGCGCGGCCGAATGCTTTGAAGACGGTCTCGCACTGGTGGTGCGCGTTCACGCCGCGCAGATTATCCACGTGCAGCGTCACGCCGGCGTGGTTGACGAAGCCGCGGAAGAACTCGATGGTCAGATCGACGTCGAAGCGGCCGATGGTCGCGCGGGTGAACGGCACGTGCCATTCCAGGCCCGGGCGGCCGGAAAAGTCGATCACGACGCGCGACAGCGCCTCGTCCAGCGGGACGTAGGCATGGCCGTAGCGGCGGATGCCCTTCTTGTCGCCGATGGCCTTGGCGACCGCCATGCCCAGCGTGATGCCCGTATCCTCGACGGTGTGGTGGTCGTCGATGTGCAGGTCGCCGACGGCCTCGACTTCCAGGTCGATCAGGCCGTGGCGCGCGATCTGGTCCAGCATGTGGTCGAGGAACGGCACCCCGGTATTGAGTTTCTGGCGGCCGGTGCCGTCCAGGTTGAGCGCGACGCGGATCTGCGTTTCGCTCGTGTTGCGCGTGATTTCTGCGGTGCGGGTCATTGCTAGGTGCTCGGCGGTGTTCAGGCTTGCAGCGAAGCCTTCAGGGCATTCAGGAATACGGAGTTTTCTTCCGGGGTGCTGACCGTAACACGGATGCAATTGGCCAGCAATTCATGCATTCTACTCAAATTTTTAATCAGTACCCGTTCTGCGAACAGTTTAGCGCAGGTCTTTTCTGCGTCCGGCACGCGCAAGGTGATGAAATTGGCACTCGACGGGAACACCGTCACGCCCGGCAGCGCGGCCATGGCGGCGGCCAGTTCCGTGCGCGCCTCGTTCAAACGGGCGGCCTGCTCGTCCAGCACCTCGACGTGGTCGAGCGCGAATTCGGCCACCACCTGCGTCAATACGTTGACGTTGTACGGCGGCCGCACCTTGTCGAACTGTTCCAGCAGCGCCGGTGCGGCAGCGAGGTAGCCCAGGCGGATGCCGGCCAGGCCCAGCTTCGACAGCGTGCGCATCACGACGAGGTTCGGATACTGCGGCAGCTTGTCCATGAAGCTCGTGCGGGCGAACGGGTGATACGCCTCGTCGGCCACGACGATGCCATTCTCGCCCAGCGCTTCGATGATGGCGACCATGTCGGCCTCGTCGTACAGGTTGCCGGTCGGGTTGTTCGGGTAGGCGAGGAACACGAGGCTCGGCTTGTGCTCGGCGATCGCGGCCAGCATGGCGGCGCGGTCCAGCGAGAAGTCGGCTTTCAACGGCACGCCGACGAAGTCCATGCCCGCGAACTGGGCGGAGCGCTGGAACATCACGAACGCGGGGATCGGGGCCAGCACGACCGCGCGTTTGTCTTGACGCGCGGTGGCGGTGCACAGGATCGAGATGATCTCGTCGGAGCCGTTGCCGAGGATGACGTCGAACCCGGCCGGCACGCCCAGCTTGGCGCGGATGCGTTCCTTGATGCCGGCATACGACGGCACCGGATAGCGGTTCAGGACGGCGTCCGCCAGGCGCTGGGCCAGCTCGGCACGCAGCGCATCCGGCAGCTGGTACGGGTTTTCCATCGCGTCCAGCTTGATGTAGCCGCTCGAATCCGGCACGTTGTAGATATGGCCGGCACGGACGTCCTCGCGGATCGTGTTGGCGATGAGCTTGTCGATGCTGGTCATGCTTGGTCTACTCCTTCGGTGGCGGCGTCCACGCGGACGCCCTTGCGTTTCTTGGTGGCCGGCTGCGCGGGAGCGGACAAACGTTCCGCGATGGTCGCGCAGTAGGCGGGGTTCAGCTCGAAACCGGTGAAATGCCGGCCGAGGCGTTTTGCAGCCAGAGCCGTCGTGCCGCTGCCCATGAACGGGTCGAGCACGACGCCGCCCGGCGGGCACGACGCCTTGACCATGCGCTCGATGATCTCGAGCGGTTTCTGGGTCGGATGGTCGACCCGTTCCGCATGTTCGCGATGCAGGCGCGACACGCTCCACAGGTCCTTCGGGTTGTAACCCACTTCCAGCCACTTGGCGCCCACGAAGATCGAGCGCGATCGCGCCTTCTTCGTCTCGGCGTCGTACGGGATACGCACGGAGTCCAAGTCGAAATAATAATCCTTGCGCTTCACGAAGAAGCCGATGGTGTCGTGCACCGAGGAAAAGCTCCTGGTGCTGCCCCCCATCGAGGGGACGCGGCGGTCCCAGATGATCTCGTTCATCATCGTCATGCGCCGCTTGAGCATGACGAAGATCTCGGGCGCGAAGCGCCACGTGAGAAAGATGTACAGGCTGCCGTTGTCCTTCAATTTCGGCAGCGCACAATCGATCCAGCGCTCGGTCCACGCGAGGTAATCCTCCACGCTCTGCTGGTCCGAGCCGTTGCCGTAATCCTTGCCGAGATTGTACGGCGGGTCCGTCAGGATCAGGTCGATGCTGCGATCGGGAATGCGCGCCATGCCTTCGAGCGCATCCTCGCAGAAGACCTGATCGAGCCAGGCCGTCATGATCCCGATTCGATCCGTAATTCTGCGCTGCGCGCGTGCGCCTGCAGGCCCTCGCCGTACGCGAGTTCGGCCGCGACCTTGCCCAGGGTTTGCGCGCCGGCCTGCGACACGAACAGGATCGACGAGCGCTTCTGGAAATCGTACACGCCCAGCGGCGACGAGAAGCGCGCCGTGCGCGACGTCGGCAGCACGTGGTTCGGGCCGCAGCAATAGTCGCCCAGCGATTCGGACGAGAAGCGGCCCAGGAACATCGCGCCCGCGTGACGGATTTTATCGGCCCACTGCTGCGGCTCCTCGGCGGAGATCTCCAGGTGCTCGGCCGCGATGGCGTTCGCGATGGCGCACGCTTCATCCATGTCGCGCACGCGGATCAGCGCGCCGCGGTCCGTCATCGACGTGGCGATGGTGTCCTTGCGCGGCATCGTCGGCAGCAGCTTGTGGATGCTCGCTTCCACTTTGGCGATGTAGTCCGCGTCGGGGCACAGCAGGATCGCCTGCGCCAGCTCGTCGTGCTCGGCCTGCGAGAACAGGTCCATCGCGACCCAGTCCGGGTCCGTCGTGCCGTCGCACAGCACGAGGATTTCCGACGGGCCGGCAATCATGTCGATGCCCACCGTGCCGAACACGCGGCGCTTGGCGGCGGCGACATAGGCATTGCCGGGGCCGACGATTTTATCGACCGGCGGGATGGTCGCCGTGCCGTACGCGAGCGCGCCGACGGCCTGTGCGCCGCCGATCGTGATCACGCGCGTGACGCCGGCGATCGCCGCGGCGGCCAGCACCATGCGGTTCTTGACGCCGTCCGGCGTCGGCACGACCATCACGATTTCCTTCACGCCCGCGACCTGCGCCGGGATCGCGTTCATCAGCACGGACGACGGATACGCGGCCTTGCCGCCCGGGACGTAGATGCCCACGCGGTCCAGCGGCGTGACGCGCTGGCCCAGCACCGTGCCGTCCGGCTCCGTGTACGTAAAGCCGTTCAGTTCCTGCTTCTGGCGCTCGTGGAAGACGCGGATGCGCTCTGCCGCCGTGCGCAGTGCGGCGCGTTGCGACTCCGGCAGCGCATTCAACGCTTCCTGCAGCTCTTCCTGCGTGACGTCGAGCGCGGCCATGCTGGTGGCGCCGCCGTTCGGGAGCCGGTCGAACTTGTTCGTGTATTCCAGCACGGCGGCGTCGCCGCGCGCCTTCACGTCGGCGAGGATGTTCGCCACGGCGGTTTCGATGGCGTCGTCGGTCTCCGCTTCGAACGCGAGCAGCGTGTTCAGGGTCTGCTGGAAATCGGCGGCGGTGGAATCGAGTTTGCGGATCGTGATGGACATGGTCGTTAGCATTGCTGCTGCTTGGACGCGCGTTCGAACGCGTCGATGATCGGTTGCAGGCGCTCGCGCTTGAGTTTCAGCGCGGCCTGGTTGACGACGAGGCGCGACGAGATCTCCATGATCTTTTCCACTTCGACCAGGTTGTTGGCGCGCAGCGTGCCGCCCGTCGACACGACGTCGACGATGGCGTCGGACAGGCCGACCAGCGGCGCCAGCTCCATCGAGCCATACAGTTTGATCAGGTCGACGTGCACGCCCTTCTTCGCGAAGTGCTCGCGCGCCGTGTGCACGAACTTGGTGGCCACGCGCAGGCGCGCGCCCTGGCGCACGGCGTTGTCGTAGTCGAAGCCGGCGTTGGCGGCCACGGACATGCGGCAGCAGGCGATGCGCAGGTCGATCGGTTGATACAGCCCTTCGCCGCCATGCTCGAGCAGCACGTCCTTGCCGGCCACGCCAAAGTCGGCGGCGCCATGCTGGACATAGGTCGGCACGTCGCTGGCGCGCACGATCAGCACACGGATGCCGGGATCGTTGGTGGCGAGGATCAGCTTGCGCGAGGTTTCCGGATTTTCCAGTACCTCGATACCGGCCGCGGACAGCAGCGGCAGCGTATCTTCGAAGATGCGGCCCTTCGAGAGGGCGAGGATCAGCTGCGAGCTGTCCCGAGTAGTGTCGTTCATTTGACTGTTCAGTTTTGGGAGACCGCACTCACACCGTCGTTCCCGCGAAAGCGGGAACCCATGCTGAGCTTCCGAATGAGGCCAACGGTGATTTGGTGAACCGGCTACCGGGGCCTCAGTATGGATTCCCGCCTGCGCGGGAATGACGTTGATCTATTTTGCGGTAATTCCGATCTTATCTTTATTTGATGCGTACGATATCCGCCCCAACAGCCGACAACTTCGCCTCCATCCGGTCGTAGCCGCGATCGAGGTGATAGATGCGGTCGACGAGGGTCGTGCCCTCGGCGGCCAGGCCGGCGATCACGAGGGACGCCGATGCGCGCAGGTCGGTCGCCATCACGGGCGCGCCGACGAGGCGGTCGACGCCCTTGATGAAGGCCATGTTGCCCTCGGTGGAGATCTGCGCGCCCAGGCGGTTCATTTCCTGCACGTGCATGAAGCGGTTTTCGAAGATGGTTTCGGTGACACGGCTCGAGCCGTTCGCGATCGTGTTCACGGCCATGAACTGGGCCTGCATGTCGGTCGGGAAGCCCGGGTATTCCGTGGTACGGAACGACACCGGCTGCGGACGGCCGTCCATGCGCGCGCGGATGCTGTCGCCTTCCACGGTCAGCTGGACACCCATCTCGCGCAGCTTGTCGATGGCCACGTCGAAGATGTCGGTGCGGGTGCGGGTGATGCGGATGTCGCCGCCCGTCGCCGCGACGGCGCACAGGAACGTGGCCGCTTCGATGCGGTCGGAGATGACGCCATGTTCGGTGCCGTGCAGGCTGTCGACGCCCTGGATCACGAGGCGGTCGGTGCCGATGCCATCGATCTTCGCGCCCATCGCCACGAGCATGTTCGCGAGGTCCGTCACTTCCGGTTCGCGCGCGGCGTTTTCCAGGATCGTCTCGCCGTCGGCCAGCGTGGCGGCCATCAGCAGGTTCTCGGTGCCCGTCACGGTGATCATGTCCGTGTGGATGCGGGCGCCCTTCAGGCGCGATGCCTTCGCGTAGATGTAGCCGCCCTCGATCGTGATGTCGGCGCCCATCTGGCGCAGGCCCTTGATGTGCTGGTCGACGGGACGCGAACCGATCGCGCAACCGCCCGGCAGCGACACCTTGGCTTCGCCGAAGCGCGCCAGCATCGGGCCCAGCACGAGGATCGATGCGCGCATCGTCTTCACCAGCTCGTACGGTGCGACGAGGGTGTTGATGGCGGAACCGTTCAGCACGACGTTCTCGTCGTCCTGCGTGACCTTCAGGCCGGTCTGTTCGAGCAGGCGCAGCATCGTGCGCACGTCGTGCAGGCGCGGCACGTTCGACAGGGCAAGGTCGCCGGCCGTCAGCAGGCCCGCGCACAGGATCGGGAGCGCCGCGTTCTTGGCGCCCGAGATGGGGATGTCACCGTTCAGGCGCTTGCCGCCGACGATCTGGAGCTTGTCCATTGATTATCCTTGATACTCGTCCGGGGTCAGCGTCTTCATCGACAGCGCGTGGATTTCCTCACGCATGCGGTCGCCCAGGGCGGCGTAGACGATCTGGTGGCGCTGGATGCGGCTCTTGCCGGCGAATGCAGGCGAGACGATGACGGCGCTGAAATGCTGGCCATCGCCCTCCACTTCCAGGTGGGTGCATTCCAGGCCTTTTTGGAGGTAGCCGTGGATCAGTTCGGGTGTAGTAACCATGTTTTTTCAGTGACGCAGCTTGTAGCCGCGGCGAAGCAGATTGATTGCGATAGCGGCCAGGGCCACGAAGAAGACGGCGACGATGGCCAGGCTGGTCCAGGGCGACACGTCGGACTGGCCAAAGAAACCATAGCGGAACCCGTCAATCATATAAAAGAACGGGTTGAAATGCGAGACTGCGAGCCAGAACGGCGGAAGTTTCTTAATGGAATAGAACACACCGGCCAAAAATGTTGCAGGCGTGATCAAAAAGTTCTGGAAAGCGGCCAGCTGGTCGAATTTTTCCGCCCAGATGCCGGCGATGACGCCCAGCGTGCCGAGGATGCCGGCGCCCAGCAGCGCGAACACGATGATCCACAGCGGCGCGACGAACGACAGGTGCGCGAACCACGCCGTGATGATGAACACGCCGAAACCGACGGCCAGGCCGCGCACGACGGACGCCGTCACATATGCGGACAGGATCTCCACGTGCGACAGCGGCGGCAGCAGGATGAACACGAGGTTGCCCGTGATTTTCGACTGGATCAGCGACGACGACGAGTTGGCGAACGCGTTCTGCAGCACGCTCATCATCACGAGGCCGGGCACGAGGAACGACGTGTAGCTGACACCATCGAGCATCTCGACGCGGCCGTCGAGCACGTGGCCGAAGATCAGCAGATACAGCATCGCGCTGACGACGGGCGCCGCGATGGTCTGCGTGGCGACCTTCCAGAAGCGCAGGATTTCTTTATAAAACAGGGTGCGGAAGCCTACGGAAAACGCGTTCATCGTACGGGGCTCCCTTCCATGATCTGGATAAAAATGTCTTCCAGGTCGGCCTGCTGCAACTGCATCTCGTCGATCTCGGCGCCGGATTCGCGCAGGCGCGCGAGGATGCCTTCCACCTCGCTGTACTCGTTGACACGCAGGGTGTAGGTGTTGCCGCCATTGTGTTCGTCGTGCGCGACGAGGTGGCGCAGGCCTTCCGGCAAGGCGCCGTGCTTCAGGTGCACGACGAGCGACGAGCCGGACACGCGGCGCAGCAGCTGCGCCATGGTGTCCAGCGCGACGACGTTGCCCGTCTTGAGCATGGCCACGCGCTGGCACATGGCCTGCGCTTCTTCCAGGTAGTGCGTCGTCAGGACGACCGTATGCCCCTCGCGGTTCAGGCGCGCGATGAATTTCCACAGCGTCTGGCGCAGTTCGACGTCGACGCCGGCCGTCGGTTCGTCCAGCACGATCACGGGCGGTTTATGGACGAGGGCCTGGGCGACGAGCACGCGGCGCTTCATGCCGCCGGACAGCGCGCGCATGTTGACGTCCGCCTTGGGCGTGAGGTCGAGGTTTTCCATGACCTCGTCGATCCATGGATCGTTGTTCTTCAGGCCGAAATAGCCCGATTGCAGGCGCAAGGTCTCGCGCACGGTGAAGAACGGGTCGAACACGAGTTCCTGCGGCACGACGCCCAGCTTCATGCGCGCCTCGCGGAAATCCTTCACGACGTCGTGGCCATGGATGCGCACGCTGCCGACGTCCGGACGAATGAGGCCGGCGATGGTCGAAATCAGGGTCGTCTTGCCGGCGCCGTTCGGGCCGAGGAGACCGAAGAATTCGCCTTGTTCGATGTTCAGTGAAACGCCCTTGAGGGCCTTGAAGCCCTTGTAGCTTTTCTCGACGCTGTCGATCTGGATGGCTGCTGTCATGCGTTGGGGATCCGAAGGACCGGAACCGTGCGGGTGAAACGAGCCATTATAGAAGAAAACGCCACGGCGTTCCGGGCCGTGGCGTTTTCGAGGGTGGGGCAAGTGATTGATGCCGGGGGCATCAATCACTTGCCTACAAAGTTACGCGCGGCCCAACAACCCGTCGACGCCGTATAACTTTGCCAACGCATCGACGTTGGCCGGCACATTGATGAACTTCAGGCTGCGCCCCAGTCCCTGCGCGCGGCGCTGCCAGGCCAGCATCAGGGCCAGGGCCGAGGAGTCGGCGGCCTTGACGCCGCCGAGGTCGAACTCGGTTTCGCCGGCGGACACGGCCGCGCAGCCCTGCGCCAACGCCGCTTGCGCGTTGTCGAACGTCAGGGCTTCCAGCGAGAGCATGGGGTTCGCTTCCGCCATGCTTACTTCTGCGCGGACTTGGCCAGCGGCTTGTTGGCCAGCTGCTCGTTGCGGTCGTGCAGCTTCTTGATCAGGCCGTCGATGCCGTTCTTGCCGATTTCCGACGCGAAGGTGCTCTTGTAGGTTTCCACCAGCCACGCGCCCAGCACGTTCAGGTCGAAGATCTTCCAGCCCTGCGGGCCCTTGGCCAGACGGTAATTCAGGGTGATCGGCTCGCCGCGGGTCAGGTTGACCTGCGATTTCACCTCGACTTCCGTGTCGGCCGGGTCGGCGCGGAACGGCTTGAATTCGATCGTTTCGTTCTTGATCTGCGACAGCGCACCGGCATAGGTGTACACGAGCAGCGTGCGGAACTCGGCCGCCAGCTGCTTTTGCTGCTCCGGCGTCGCCTGTCGCCAGAAGCGGCCGGCGGCCTGGGCCGTCATCTTGTCGGAATCGACGTACGGCAGGATCTTGCTGTTGACCAGATCCATGATTTTCCTGCTGTTGCCGGCCTGGATGTCCTTGTCGGCCTTGACGCTATCGATGACGTCGGTGGAGACGCGTTTCACGAGGGCATCCGGTGCCTCGACGGCGGCGCGGGCCGGCGCGACGAGAACGGCGGTGGACATGGCCACGGCGGCGGCGGTCACGATCAGTTTTGCGATGGGCTTCATACGCTTCCTTTAATTTGGTTGGGTCTGGCCAAGCGGTCCCGCGTGCTGCGCGGACGGCCTGGCTGTACCGTCGTTAACTATTTGCTGGCCGGTTCGGATGACACGGGCGCCGCTGCGGGCTCTTCCGCGCCATCTTCGGGCACCGGTTTCGGCCCCAGTTTCACGCCCAGCTTCGATTCGACCTTTTCCTGGACCTTTTCCAGTTTTTCGTGGACCTTGTCGGCGCGTTCCTGCGCCTTGTCCGTGTCGAGCACCTTGCTGTTGCGACGCTGCATGTAGCCGTCACGGATGAATTCGTAACGGTCGAGGGCGGCGTCTTCCAGCAGGTTCGACGCGTCCAGCACGCTGGCACGCTGGTCGACCGCGCGCAGGACGATGCCACTGGTGCGCCACGGCACATCGTTCACGTGGGTCCACGCATCGCCCCACCAGTCGGCGGGCAAGGTCGCGGTGTCACGGATCGTAGATGGGCCCAGCAGCGGCAACATCAAGTAGGGACCGCTCGGCACGCCCCAATATCCGAGGGTCTGGCCGAAGTCCTCGTTATGCTTGCGCATGCCGGCCGGAGTGGCGATGTCCAGCACGCCGGCGAGACCCAGCGTGGAGTTCACGGCAAAACGCATGAAATCGTTCAAGCCGTCTTGCCCTTTCAGCTGGGCAAAATTGTTCAGCGAGCTCCACAAATCGGTCAAGTTACCGAAGAAATTGTTCACGCCCGTTTGCACGAAGGTCGGCGTGACGTTCTTGTAGGCGGTGGCGGCCGGCTTCAGGGCGACGCGGTCGACCGTGTCGTTGAAGCTGAACATGGCCCGGTTGAACTTCTCGAACGGGTCTTTCGGGTTGGCGGTCGTCGCACAGCCACTCAGCAATACGGCTGCACCGAGTGTCAGCGCCAGGCCAGTGCGGGTACGCGGCGAGGCGGAGTCATTGCGGTTCGTCATTTGCTACTGTCCTTTCCTTCGGCTGCCTTGCTATAGATAAATTGATTAATCAAGTCTTCGAGCACTGCGGCCGATTGCGTACGGGTGATGCGGTCGCCTTCGACGAGATTGTTCGTGTCGCCACCGGCCTCGATGCCGATGTATTGCTCACCGAGCAGGCCCGAGGTCAGGATCTTCAGGGAGCTGTCCTTCGGGAACTTGTAAGCAGGATTCAAATCGAGGCGGACGATCGCCTGGAAGCTTTTATCGTCGAACGCAATGTCGCCCACGCGGCCCACGACCACGCCCGCGCTCTTGACGGGCGATTGCGGCTTCAGGCCGCCGATGTTGTCGAACTTGCCCGTGATGGCGTACGTCTTGCTGAACGAAATCGTGCTCATGTTACCGGCCTTGAGGGCCAGGAAAAGGAGCGCTAACGCACCCAACAGGACAAAAAGGCCGACCCAGACGTCAATGGATTTACGATGCATAAGTTTTTCCCAACTCTTCAGATTACTTGTTGAACATCAAGGCGGTCATGACGAAGTCCAGCGCCAGCACCATCAGCGACGCGATCACGACGGTGCGCGTGGTGGCGCGCGACACGCCTTCCGGCGTCGGCTGCGCTTCATAGCCCTGGAACAGGGCCGTGAACGTCACGGCCATGCCGAATACAACGCTCTTGATGACACCATTCATGATGTCGCGGCGCACGTCGATGTTCGCCTGCATCTGCGACCAGAACGCGCCTTCGTCCACGCCGATCAGCTGCACGCCGACCAGGTAGCCGCCGACCACGCCGATGGCGGAGAACACGGCCGCCAGCACCGGCATGGCGATCAGGCCCGCCCAGAACCGGGGCGCCAGCACACGCTGGATCGGGTTGACGGCCATCATTTCCATCGCGGTCAGTTGCTCGCCGGCCTTCATGAGGCCGATTTCCGCCGTGAGGGACGTACCGGCACGGCCCGCAAACAGCAGCGCCGTCACGACCGGGCCCAGCTCGCGCAGCAGCGACAGCGCCACCAGCTGGCCCAGCTTTTCCTCGGCGCCGAACTGGCTCAGCGTGTAATAGCCCTGCAGGCCCAGCACCATGCCGACGAACAGGCCGGACACGGTGATGATCAGCAGCGAATAATTGCCGATGAAGTGGACCTGTTCCGAGATCAGGGTCGGACGGCGCAGCGCGCCCGGGGCCTTGCCGAGCAGGCCGCCGAACGAGCGGGTGACGAAGCCGACGCGGGCGAAGGTGTCGAGGACGAAGCCACCGAGGAGTGCGAGAGGATTGGTCATCGCTTGCCTCCCAGGCCCAGGTCCTCGGCCAGCGATTTGCCGGGATAGTGGAACGGCACGGGGCCGTCCGGCTCGGCGTTCACGAATTGTTTGACGTACGGATCGGTCGAGCGGCGCATCTCGTCCGGCGTGCCCGAGGCGACGATCCGGCCCGCGGACAGGAAATACACGTAATCGGCGATCAAGAAAGTTTCGTTCACGTCGTGCGAGACGAGGATCGACGTCGAGCCGAGCGCATCGTTCAGGTTGCGGATCAGGTTGGCGGTCACGCCCATCGAGATCGGATCGAGGCCGGCGAACGGTTCGTCGTACATGATCAGCGCCGGGTCGAGCGCGACGGCACGGGCGAGCGCCACGCGGCGCGCCATGCCGCCCGAGATCTCGTTCGGCTTCAGGTCCGCGGCATTGCGCAGGCCGACGGCATTCAGGCGCATCAGCACCAGGTCGCGGATCAGTTCTTCCGGCAGTTCCGTGTGCTCGCGCAGCGGAAAGGCCACGTTCTCGAACACGGTCAGGTCGGTGAACAGCGCGCCGAACTGGAACAGCATGCCCATCTTGCGCCGCAACCTGTACAGGCCTTCGGTGTCGAGCTGGCTCACCACCTCGCCATTCACGGCGACGGTGCCGCGCTGCGGCTTGATCTGGCCGCCGATCAGGCGCAGGACCGTCGTCTTGCCCGAGCCGGAGCCGCCCATCACGGCAATCAGCTTGCCGCGCGGGAAGTCCATGCTCAGGTTCTGCAGGATCGGGCGATCGCCATACGAAAAATGCAGATCGCGAATTTCGACGAGGTTGGACACAGTGGATATTGGTATTTGGAGAATCTCGTATTGTAGTGCAGAAACGGCAAGGCCTGCAGGACACGGCCCAATTCCTGGCATGTTATCGACGTGATATTACAACATTACTAAATCACGAGTCAGCTATTTTAGAACCTAAGTGCTTGTTTTTAATAACTTATGCATACAACACATTGTTTCACATCAGTAAACAATCTTTACAAATGCCTGAAAGAAACCCTTTTATGAGGGTCTGCTGAAGATCCACGACATCGCGATTCGGCGTCCTGTCCCGGACGTCGGGAATGGGCAAATACCGGACTTTCGGTCACGCCCCAATTTAACAATCGGATGCCGAATCTTTGCCCCTGCCAGATGGTCTAACGATCATGACAAAAGCCCTGGTCCACATCGACAGCGGCGCGGCGACGATGGAAGGCATGCTCGAGCTGCCCGACACGCCCTCCGGCGTCGTGCTGTTCGCGCACGGCAGCGGCAGCAGCCGTTTGAGCCCGCGCAACAACCACGTCGCGCACGTGCTGCGCGACGCCGGCATCGGTACGCTGTTGCTGGACCTGCTCACGCCGCACGAAGACCGTCAATACCATAACCGATTCGACATTTCCCTGCTGACGGGCCGCCTGCGCGCGGCTGCAACGTGGCTGGACGCGCAGGACGCAACGGCCCCGTTGCCGCTCGGCCTGTTCGGCGCCAGCACGGGCGCGGCCGCCGCGTTGCAGTTGGCGGCCGACCCGGCGGTGCCCGTCGCGGCCGTCGTGGCGCGCGGCGGGCGGCCGGATCTCGCCGGCAGCGACGCCTTGCGCGCCGTCGAGGCGCCGACACTCCTCATCGTGGGCGGCGCCGACGAACCCGTCATCTCCCTGAACCGGCAAGCCTATGCCGAGCTGGGTTGCGTAAAACGGCTGGCGATCGTGCCCGGTGCGACGCATTTGTTCGAGGAACCTGGCACACTGGAAGAGGTGGCGCGGCTGGCGGCCGAATGGTTCACGACTTACTTCACCCATGAGCCCTGACCTGCGCCTCGTGTTCGGCGGCGACGTCATGCTGGGCCGCCACGTCCGCGACGTCATGCTGCGCGACGGCATCCACGCACCACTGGAAGCCGTCTCTCCGTTGCTGCGTGCGGCCGACGCGGCCATCGTCGACCTTGAGTGTGCACTCACTGACAGCCCGGAGCGCTGGCACGGCGTCCCCAAGGTCTTTTATTTCGCCGCGCCGCCGGCGGCCGGCCAGGCGCTGGCCGATGCCGGCATCCGCATGGTGAGCCTCGCGAACAACCACAGCCTCGACTACGACGCGCAAGGCCTGGCCGACACGCTGCGCACGCTGGACGTACACGGCATCGCCCACACCGGCGCCGGCCCGGACCTCGCATGGGCGCTGTCTCCGGCCGTCGTGGCGTGCGGCGAGGTGCTCGTCGGGATGGCGGCATTCTGCGACCACCAGGCCGATTTCGCCGCGACGGACGATCACCCCGGCATCGCCTGGCTCGGCCTGCACGACGAGACGGCCGCCACCGACGCCTTCGCACGCGCGCTCGCGCCCCTGCGCGCGGCCGGCGTGCGCTGGCCGGTGTTGTCGCTGCACTGGGGTCCGAACAGGGTGACGGCGCCCGCACCGCACCTGCGCCGCCTCGCACACGCCGCGATCGACGTCGGCTGGAAGATCGTCTACGGCCACAGCGCGCACATCTTCCACGGCATCGAGCTGTACCGGGGCTGGCCGATCCTGTACGCGACTGGCGACCTCGTCGACGACTACGCCGTCGACGCGGACCTGCGCAACGACCATCAACTGCTGTTCGAAGTGCATCTGGGCGAGGACGCCCTGCGCCGCATCGTGCTGCATCCGGTGTTCATCCGCCACGGCCGCGTGCTGCCTGCCGACCACACGCAACGCACGTGGATTTATACGCGCATGCAGGCGCTGTGCCGCGATCTCGGCACGACAGCGCGGCTGGACGGCGGCCTGCTCGTCATCGAGCCGGATGCCACCACGCCGCACGAGTGATCAGCTTCGCAGACCGGCGTCTTCCGACACGTTCAGCGCCGCCGCAGTCCAGTCGAGCTCGCCGCGGTCCTTCGCCAGCGCGGACAGGAAGCGGTCGTGCATCATGCTGGCCAGCGGCATCGGCACGTGGGCCTTGCGCGCGGCCGCCATCACGAGATTCGCATCCTTGAAACCCAGCGACAGCTTGAAGCCGGGGTTGGCGTAGTCGTGCTGCGCGATCAGCTTGCCGTAATTGACGTACAGCGGCGTGGCGAAGATCGATTGAGTCATCACGTCCATCATGGCCGAGCGCTCGACGCCGTATTTCTCGCACAGGGTCGCCGCTTCCGCCATCGCCTCGATGACGCCCATGATCATGAAGTTACCGCTCAGCTTGACGATGCTGGCGGCGACGGGGTCGTCGCCCAGCGGGAACACGCGCTGGCCCATCGTTTCCAGCAACGGCAGGACTTTATCGCGCGCGCCGGCTTCACCCGCGACGAGGATGAACAGCATGGCGGCGGCCGCGGCGGTCGGGCGGCCGAACACGGGGGCGGCGACGAAGGCGGCACCGCGTTCGGCGTGCAGGGCGGCGATGCGCTGCGTCGTCTCCGGCGACACCGTGCTCATCGACACGTGGATGCCGCCCGGACCCAGTCTTGCCGCGATGCCGTCCGGCCCGCCGACGACCTGCTCCAGCGCCGCGTCATCGGCCACCATCGTGAACACGATGCCGTCGCCGGCCGCGGCCTGGCCCGGATGCTCGACCAGCGTGGCGCCCTGGGCGACGAGGTCGGCCGCCTTGCCGGGCGAGCGGTTCCACACGCGCAGCGTATGGCCCTTACTAATGAGGTTGCTTGCCATGGCATGTCCCATGCCGCCCAGGCCGACGTAGCCGATCTCCATATTGTTCTCCGTGATTGTCAGAATCTGCATGCTAGCAGTTCGCGTAAAAAAAACGGCCCGGGCTGCACACCCGGGCCGTTCATCCAAACAGGCGCTGGCAGATCAGCGCGGCAGTACCGACGAACCCATCAGGAATTCATCGACGGCGCGCGCGCACTGGCGGCCTTCGCGGATCGCCCACACGACCAGGGACTGGCCGCGGCGCATGTCGCCGGCGGTAAAGACTTTCGGCACCGACGTCTGGTAGCAGACATCGCCATCGGTCGTGGCACGCGCGTTGCCGCGGGCATCCTTTTGCACGCCGAACGCGTCCAGCACCTGCTGCACCGGCGAGACGAAGCCCATGGCCAGCAGCACGAGGTCGGCCTTCAGTTCGAATTCCGAGTTGGCCACTTCCGTCATCTTGCCGTCTTTCCACTCGACGCGGCACGCGATGATTTTTTCCACTTTACCGCCCTTGCCTTCGAAGCGCTTGGTGGCGACGGCGAAGTCGCGCTCGCAGCCTTCTTCGTGCGACGACGAGGTGCGCAGCTTGGTCGGCCAGTACGGCCACACGAGCGGCTTGTTTTCCTGTTCCGGCGGCATCGGCATCAGTTCGAACTGGGTCACCGATGCGGCGCCGTGGCGGTTCGACGTGCCCACGCAGTCGGAGCCGGTATCGCCGCCGCCGATCACGATCACGTGCTTGCCCGTGGCCTTGATCTGGTCCTTGACTTTGTCGCCGGCGTTGACGCGGTTCTGCTGCGGCAGGAAGTCCATCGCGAAGTGCACGCCCTTCAGGTCGCGGCCCGGGACCGGCAGGTCACGCGGTGCCTCGGCGCCGCCGGCCATGATCACGGCGTCGTAATCCTTCACCAGGTCTTCCGGGAAGATGGTGTCGCGCGCCATGTTGCTGACGGTGGTCGGGAAATCCTTGCCGATCAGGGTCGACGTACGGAAGGTGACGCCTTCGGCCTTCATCTGTTCGACGCGACGGTCGATCAGGTCTTTCTCCATCTTGAAGTCGGGGATGCCGTAGCGCAGCAGGCCGCCGACGCGGTCGTTCTTCTCGAACACCGTCACGTCGTGACCGGCGCGGCCCAGCTGCTGGGCCGCGGCCAGGCCTGCGGGGCCGGAACCGATGATCGCGACCTTCTTGCCGGTCTTGACGGCGGCCGGTTGCGGGACGATCCAGCCGTGTTCCCAGCCGGCGTCGGCGATCTTGCGCTCGATCGACTTGATGCCGACCGGCTCATTGTTGATGCCCAGCGTGCAGGCGGCTTCGCACGGCGCCGGGCAGATGCGGCCCGTGAATTCCGGGAAGTTGTTCGTCGAGTGAAGGTTGTCGACGGCGTAGCGATAGTTGCCGTGGTAAACCAGGTCGTTCCAGTCGGGGATCTGGTTGTTGACGGGGCAGCCGGTGTTGCAGAACGGGATGCCGCAATCCATGCAGCGCGCACCTTGCACCTTCGCTTGCGCGTCGGTCAGGGTGATCGAAAATTCCTTGTAGTTCTTGAGGCGGGCAGCGGGTTCCAGGTGGTCTTCTTCCTGGCGCTGAAATTCCATGAAGCCGGTGATCTTACCCATTTGTATTCCTTGGTATGTCGTGTTCTGTTCGGTTCGAGGAGATGCAGTGGCCGCGGCTTCGGTAGCTCAGCTTGGATCCCCGCCTTCGCGGGGATGACGTTCAAACGCTAGCGGTGATGACGAACGCTACGTTTGATCCGTCGTTCCCGCGAAGGCGGGAACCCAAGTTCAGCTCGCGGCCACGCGGCCCTTGCAGCATCAGGCAGCCAGTTCGATCTTGTCGTTGGCTTCTTCCATGCTGCTGTTGTGCATCTCTTCCAGTGCGCGCTTGTACTCGGTCGGGAAGACCTTGACGAACTTGCTGCGGCTGTTGGCCCAGTCGTCCAGCAGGTTGCGCGCACGGGTCGAACCCGTGTGCTTGAAGTGACGCTCGATCAGGCGCTTCAGGATCGCTTCGTCCGACTCGCGCTCGCCGTTGCGGGTCTGTGCATGCCAGCTGGCCTTGTCGCTCTGTTCCTTGGTCGACTGCACGCTCTCCAGTGCCACCATCGCGGTGTTGCACTTCTGCTCGAAGTCGCCCTTCGGATCGTAGACATACGCCACGCCACCCGACATGCCCGCCGCGAAGTTGCGGCCGGTGTCGCCCAGCACGACGACGGTACCGCCGGTCATGTATTCGCAGCCGTGGTCGCCCACGCCTTCGACGATCGCGGTCGCACCCGAGTTACGCACCGCGAAACGCTCGCCGGCCACGCCGTTCAGGAACGCTTCACCGGCGATCGCGCCGTACAGCACCGTGTTGCCGACGATGATGTTGTCGACGGCCCAGCCGCGGAACTCCGTGTTCGGACGCACGATGATGCGGCCGCCCGACAGGCCTTTACCGACGTAGTCGTTACCTTCGCCGACCAGGTCCAGCGTGATGCCGTGTGCCAGGAACGCACCGGCCGACTGGCCCGCGGTGCCCTGCAGCTGGATGTGGATCGTGTCGTCCGGCAGGCCGGCATGGCCGTAGCGCTTGGCGACTTCGCCCGACAGCATCGCGCCGACCGTGCGGTTGACGTTCTTCACCGGCGAGATGAACGAGACGCGCTCGCCCTTCTCCAGCGCGGCCTTGGCCTGTGCGATCAGCTTGTGGTCCAGGGCCTTGTCCAGGCCGTGGTCCTGGCCGTCCGAGTGCAGCAGCTGGCGTTTGTCGTCGACCTTCGGCTGGTAGAAGATGTTCGAGAAGTCCAGGCCCTGTGCCTTCCAGTGGCCGACGGCCTTCGACTTGTCCAGCAGGTCGGAACGGCCGATCAGTTCGTCGAACGTGCGGATGCCCAGCTGGGCCATGATCTGGCGCGCTTCTTCGGCGACGAAGAAGAAGTAGTTCACGACGTGTTCCGGCTTGCCCGAGAACTTGGCGCGCAGTTCCGGATCCTGCGTGGCCACGCCCACCGGGCAGGTGTTCAGGTGGCACTTACGCATCATGATGCAGCCTTCGACGACCAGCGGTGCCGTCGCGAAGCCCACTTCGTCCGCGCCCAGCAGGGCGGCGATGACGACGTCGCGGCCGGTACGCATCTGGCCGTCGGCCTGGACGCGGATACGGCTGCGCAGGCCGTTCAGCACGAGGGTCTGCTGGGTCTCGGCGAGGCCCAGTTCCCACGGCGTGCCGGCGTGCTTGACCGACGACAGCGGCGATGCGCCGGTGCCGCCGTCATGGCCGGCGACGACGACGTGGTCGGCCTTCGCCTTCGACACACCGGCGGCGACCGTACCGATACCGACTTCCGACACCAGCTTCACGGAGATCGACGCGTGCGGGTTCACGTTTTTCAGGTCGTGGATCAGCTGCGCCAGGTCTTCGATCGAGTAGATGTCGTGGTGCGGCGGCGGCGAGATCAGGCCCACGCCCGGCACCGAGAAGCGCAGCGACGCGATGTACTCGGACACTTTGTGGCCCGGCAGCTGGCCGCCTTCGCCCGGCTTGGCGCCCTGCGCCATCTTGATCTGGATCTGGTCGGCGGACGCCAGGTATTCGGCGGTCACACCGAAGCGGCCCGATGCCACCTGCTTGATCTTCGAACGCAGCGAATCGCCTTCGACCAGCGGGATGTCGGCGACGACGCGGTCCTTGCCCAGGATCGAGGCCAGGGTCTCGCCCTTGGCGATCTTGATGCCCTTGAACTCGCCCATGTAGCGCGCCGGATCTTCACCGCCTTCGCCCGTGTTCGACTTGCCGCCGATACGGTTCATGGCGATGGCCAGCGTGGCGTGGGCTTCGGTCGAGATCGAGCCCAGCGACATCGCGCCGGTGGCGAAGCGCTTGACGATCTCTTTTGCCGGCTCGACTTCGTCCAGCGGGATCGCCTTGGTCGGATCGATCTTGAATTCGAACAGGCCGCGCAGGGTCAGGTGACGGCGGGTCTGGTCGTTGATGAGCTGCGCGTACTCTTTATACGTGCTGTAGTTGTTGGCACGGGTCGAGTGCTGCAGCTTGGCGATCGCGTCCGGCGTCCACAGGTGGTCTTCGCCGCGCACGCGGTAGGCGTATTCGCCGCCGACGTCCAGCGCGTTGGCCAGCAGGGGATCCTTGCCGAAGGCCAGGCCGTGCAGGCGCAGGGCTTCCTCGGCCACTTCGAACAGGCCGATGCCTTCCACCGTCGACGACGTGCCGCGGAAGTACTTGTCGACCAGCGACTTGTTCAGGCCGATGGCTTCGAAGATCTGGGCGCCGCAGTACGACATGTAGGTCGAGATGCCCATCTTCGACATGACCTTCATGAGGCCCTTGCCGACTGCCTTGGTGTAGTTGTAGATGGCTTTATCTGCAGCCATCTCGTGCGGCAGCGTGTGCGCCAGGTCGACCAGCGTTTCCAGCGCCAGGTACGGGTGCACGGCTTCCGCGCCGTAGCCGGCCAGCAGGGCGAAGTGGTGCGTCTCGCGGCACGAACCGGTTTCCACGACGAGGCCCGTCGATGCGCGCAGGCCGCGCTGGACGAGGTGCTGGTGGATCGCGGACGTCGCCAGCAGCGCGGGGATCGCGACCTGGTCGGCGTTGACGTTGCGGTCCGAGACGATCAGGATGTTGTGGCCCGACTTGACGGCATCGACGGCTTCCGCGCACAGCGAGGCCAGCGATGCTTCGATGCCTTCCTTGCCCCACGAGACCGGGTAGCAGATGTTCAGTTCATACGACTTGAACTTGCCGCCGGTGTGCAGGCTGATGCTGCGCAGGCGGGCCATGTCGTCGAAGCCGATCACCGGCTGCGACACTTCGAGGCGCATCGGCGGGTTGACGTTGTTCGTGTCCAGCAGGTTCGGCTTCGGACCGATGAACGATACGAGCGACATCACCATCGCTTCGCGGATCGGGTCGATCGGCGGGTTCGTGACCTGGGCGAACAGCTGCTTGAAGTACGAGTACAGCGGCTTCAGCTTGTTCGACATGACGGCCAGCGGCGAGTCGTTACCCATCGAGCCGGTGGCTTCTTCGCCCAGCACGGCCATCGGGGCCATCAGGAACTTCAGGTCTTCCTGGGTGTAGCCGAATGCCTGCTGGCGGTCCAGCAGGGAAATTGCAGCTTTTTCACCCTGAGCGCCTTGTGCGCTCAGGGTGTCCTTGGCACGGTTCTGCGACAGCTGGCTTTCCGACAGCTTGATTTCGTTGAGCTTGATGCGCACCGACTTGATCCATGCTTTATAGGGCTTGGCGTTCGAGTAGGTGTCTTTCAGTTCCTTGTCGTCGATGATGCGGCCGGCTTCCAGGTCGATGAGGAACATCTTGCCCGGCTGCAGACGCCATTTCTTGACGATGCGCGATTCCGGGATCGGCAGCGTGCCCGATTCCGAGGCCATGACGACCAGGTCGTCGTCCGTGACGATGTAACGGGCCGGACGCAGGCCGTTGCGGTCCAGCGTACCGCCGATGTGGCGGCCGTCGGTGAAGGCCATGGCGGCCGGGCCGTCCCACGGTTCCATCATCGCGGCGTGGTATTCGTAGAACGCGCGGCGGTTCTCGTCCATCGTCGCGTGGTTTTCCCAGGCTTCCGGGATCATCATCATCATCGCCTGGGCGATCGGGTAGCCGGCCATGACCAGCAGTTCGAGCGCGTTGTCGAAGCAGGCGGTGTCCGACTGGCCTTCATAGATCAGCGGGAACAGTTTCTGCAGGTCGTCGCCCAGCACGGCCGACTTCATGACGCCTTCGCGGGCGCGGGTCCAGTTGAAGTTGCCCTTGACGGTGTTGATCTCGCCGTTGTGCGCCAGCAGGCGGTACGGGTGGGCCAGCGGCCACTCCGGGAACGTGTTCGTCGAGAAGCGCTGGTGCACCATGGCCAGCGCGGAGACGCAGCGCGGGTCCTGCAGGTCCTTGTAGTACACGCCGACCTGGTCCGCCAGCAGCAGGCCCTTGTAGACGACGGTACGGGCGGACATCGACGGCACGAAGAATTCCTTGCCGTGGATGAGTTTCAGGGCCTGGATCGCGTGGCCCGACGATTTGCGGATGACGTACAGCTTGCGCTCGAGCGCGTCCGTGACCATCACGTCCGGGCCGCGGCCGATGAAGATCTGGCGGATCACCGGCTCTTTCGTGCGGACGGTCGGCGACATCGGCATCGTGTCGTCCACCGGCACGTTGCGCCAGCCCAGCACGACCTGGCCTTCGGCGCGCACGGCGCGCTCGATTTCCTGTTCGCAGGCGATGCGCGAAGCGTGTTCCTTCGGCAGGAAGATCATGCCGACGCCATATTCGCCCGGCGGCGGCAGTTCGATGCCCTGCTTGGCCATCTCGTCGCGGTAGAACTGGTCGGGAATCTGGATCAGGATACCGGCACCGTCGCCCATCAGGGCATCGGCACCGACGGCGCCCCGGTGGTCCAGGTTTTTCAGGATCAGCAGACCCTGTTCAATAATGGAGTGGCTCTTGTTGCCCTTGATATGGGCGACGAAACCGACGCCACAGGCGTCGTGTTCATTGGCGGGATCGTACAAACCTTGGGCAATCATGGGGGCTCCGCAGCATTTTGAAGATATTGAAGGCCGAGGATAGAGCAGACTTCGGTAAACATCAATAGCAATAATTAGGGTCGGAGTAGAATTAAATGCCGAGTTTTTTAGTCGTAAATTAAATGGGGACATAGTAATATGAGGCGTGGATTTCGCCTATCGCACCAATAAAATCATATAGTTATCCGAAAAACCGTCGTTCCCGCGAAAGCGGGAACCCATGCTGAGCTGGCCCGGGATACTCAGTATGGATTCCCGCTTTCGCGGGAATGACGAGTACAAAAAAAGGGAGGCAACCGTCTCCCTTGTGTATTTGTTGCAATGACGCTGCGCACAAATCTATTCCGCAGCCTTGACCTTGAACGGCCTCCCCCGCTTCGCCGGCAGGATCTGCCGCTTGGTCTTGTGCTCCAGCTCGACCTTGAACGCATGCGTCCCGAGCGGCGCCCCCTTCAGCACCGCCGCATTGATCGTGTCCAGTTCCTGCCCCGACATGCCCTGCTGCGCCAGCTCGATGAACGCCGCTTCGCGCTGGAACGGCGTGTTGCCGAGTTCCCAGTACTTGGCGTGGTCGGTAATGAGCGGATCCGGCCGCACGCCGGCGTGATGCGCGTAGCTCGACCACGGATAGTCGAGCGGATCGAACGCCAGCTGGCTGCGCAGCGGGTTCAATTCGATGTAGCGGATACAGGCGAGGAAATACGCGTCCGGGTCGATCACGGACGTGCGGAAGCGGCCCTGGAACAGGGTGCCGGAGCGGCCGTATTTGTTGTTGAACCAGGGAACGTATAACCGCCCCACCTTCTGCATCATCGCCGCCAGGCCGTCCTCGTCGGACGGCGTCGCCAGCACATGCAGGTGGTTCGGCATCAGGACGTACGCGTGGATGGCCACGCGGTAGAACTTCGCGCTCTCGCGCAGCCATTCCAGGAAGCGGCGGTGGTCTTCGTCGTCGCGGAAGATCAGTTGGTTGTCGTTGCCGCGCTGGACGATCAGGTGCGGCTGGTGCGGCAGGATGAGTCGGGGTTGGCGGGCCATGGCGTCATTCTAACGCGACCGCCTCGCTCTGTCCCCGATTAATCACGCCAGCGTGAAGCCGGCGGACAGGCTGTAGCCCTCGCCATAGGCGCTGCGCAGCGGCAGATCCTGGCCGAGGCCGGTGCGGGCCTTCTTGCGCAGGCGGTAGACGAGCATGTCGACGCGGCGGCTGGCATCCGGATCGTCGCCACCCATGCCGGCCACGATCACCTGGCGTGGGACGGGCCGGGTGTTGATGGTCAGCAGGTGCAGGAAGTTGCACTCTTTTTCCGTCAGGTCGATCACCTTGCCCATCAGCTCGAGCTGGCGGGCCGAGACGCGCAGGGTCCACTTGCTCGGCGCGGGCGCCGGCTCGGACGACGGCCGCACGCGGCGGTCCAGCGCCTCGATGTGGGCAGCCAGTTCCGGGAACTTGATCGGCTTGGTGAGATAGTGGTCGGCGCCGAGGCGCAGGCCGAGGATGCGGTTGTCGAAGGCCACGCGGCCCGTCAGCACCAGCAGCCCGATCTCGGGATACAGCTGGCGCATTCGTGGAATCACGTTGAAGCCGTCCTCGTCGGGCAGGCCCAGGTCGAGCACGACCACGGCCGCCGGCGTGCGCGTCAGCGCGGCCCACATATCGCTGGCGGTGGTCGCGATCGTGACGTCGTGGCCGAGTTCCTTGAGGAAATCGGCCATATCGCCTGCGTATTCGCCATTGTCTTCAACAATCAATATTTGCGTCATGGGTTTTGCCAATTCCTTGTTTCGTATTCCCGGCTTCGTTGTCGGGCGGCTAACCCCGGTCGCCATGCCGATTATCACTGCTGGTCATTCCGGAAGCAAGACTTTTTGCCCCGCTCGCCTGTGCCGGCAGCCATAGTCTGAACTCGGCGCCGCCCTCTGGAGGACATGCATATGTCAAACTGCCGCCGTGCACTTCCACCACGGAGCGCGCCATGTACAGTCCGAGCCCGCTGCCCGCGACACCCTCGACATTCGCGCCGCGGTAACCCTTGTCGAAGATGCGTGCGACGTCGTCCGCCGGCACGCCATGTCCCTCGTCGCGCAGCGCCAGCTCGACGCCGCCGTCGACCCGCCGTCCCGCCACGTGCAGCGCGGTGCCGGCCGGTGTATAGCGCAGCGCATTGTCCAATAACACCTTGAGCGCCAGGCGCAGGCCGGACGGTTCGCCTCGCAGCGCGGCCGGCAGGTCGCTGGCTTGCAGGGTCACGGGACGTCCGGCCGCGCGCGCCTGTGCCACCAGTTCTTCCAGCAGCAGCTTCGGCCCCACCTTGTTCTCGCGGCGCTGGCTGCCGAGCGCGGCCATGCGCTCGGGGGACAGATAGTCGTCCAGCATTGCGATCAGGCGGTCCGTCGCGGTGGCGATCTTGCGGTAGCGCTCGCGCGTCGCCTCATCCGCCTTCGTGCCCAGTGCTTCGAGGCGCTGGATCGCGCCGTCGATCGTCGACAGCGGCGTGCGGAATTCATGGTTCAGCATGCTGGCAAACCGCTTTCTCTCGCGCTCCCGCTCGCGCCGCGCGGACACGTCGCGCACGAGGCCCAGCAGCGCCCGCGGCTGGCCGGCGTCGTCCAGCGCCAGGGTCGAAATCACCTCGACGGCCACCTCGCTCCCATCCGGCCGGCGCAGGTCGAACTCGCGCATCACGCGCAGGCGCGAGCCGTCGCCGGCGGCAAACCGGCGCAGCCGCTCCGGCAGGCCGGCGCACAAGGCCGCCAGCGGGCCGTCGCCGCCCTTGTCCATCTGCGCGCGGATGTCGGCGATGGAATAGCCGAGCATGTCGTCGACGCCGGGGCTGACATACGCCGGCACACCGGTGGTGCAATCGAGGATGAAGGCCAGGTCACCGCCCAGTTCGGCAATCGTGCGAAAGGCGTCCGCCGTGGAGATGTCCGCCGAGACGGATGCGCTGCGCGTCATGATGGCCTTAATGAGAATGATTCCAGACAATAAGTATAGTGCCCGATATAACGCTTTGCATAGATAACCGGGAGCCGCCGTTGCGTCAAACACGCATATTCAATATATGCATACGCAAATAAAAAGGGCAAGCCGCACAGGCTTGCCCTCTTGACCACGACGCTGCCGCGTTTACTCGTCCAGCGGCGCGAAGATCGCCTGCAGGTCTTCCTGCGTGAGCGCCATCTTCTGCGATTCGCCTTCGGCCAGGATCGACGCCGCCAGCTCGGATTTCTTTTGCTGCAGCAGCTGGATCTTTTCTTCCAGCGTGCCCTTCGCGATCAGTTTATAGACGAACACCGGTTTGTCCTGCCCGATGCGCCATGCACGGTCCGTCGCCTGGTTCTCGGCCGCCGGGTTCCACCACGGGTCGTAGTGGATGACCGTGTCGGCCGCGGTCAGGTTCAGGCCCACGCCGCCGGCCTTGAGGCTGATCAGGAAGATCGGCACGGCGCCCTGCTGGAATGCCGCCACCTGCGCGGAACGGTCGCGCGTCTCGCCGGTGAGAATCGCGTACGGGATCTTGCGCGCATCGAGTTCTTCTTCGATGAGGCCCAGCATGCTCGTGAACTGCGAGAACACGAGGATCTTGCGGCCTTCTCCCAGCAGGTCGTCGACCATCTGCATCAGGTCGATGAGCTTGGCCGACACGGCCGCCGTGTTCTTCTTGCCCGGCATCGCCTTCACCAGACGCGGGTCGCAGCAGACCTGGCGCAGTTTCAGCAGCGCTTCCAGGATGACGATCTGGCTGCGCGCCACGCCCTTGCGGTCGATCTCGTCGCGCACCTTCTTGTCCATCGCCAGGCGCACGGTCTCGTACAGGTCGCGCTGCGGGCCCGTGATCTCGATGCGGCGGATCATCTCCGTCTTTTCCGGCAGCTCTTTCGCCACGTGGTCCTTCGTGCGGCGCAGCAGGAACGGCTTGATGCGGCGGTTCAGCAGCATGCGGCGCACCGGGTCGTCCTGGCGCTCGATCGGGTGACGGAACTGCGTATTGAAGGTCTTCTCGTCGCCGAGCAGGCCCGGCAGCAGGAAGTGGAATTGCGACCACAGCTCGCCCAGGTGGTTTTCCAGCGGCGTGCCGGACAGGCACAGGCGGTGGCGCGCGTTCAGCGAGCCGGCCGTCTGCGCCGCCTTCGAGCGCGTGTTCTTGATGTAGTGCGATTCGTCGAGGATCACGAGGTGGTACTCGTGCTCGCGCAGCTTTTCCTCGTCGCGCGGCAGCAGCGCGTACGTCGTCAGCACGATGTCGGCGCCATCGATCTGGTCGAACAGATCCATGCGCTCCTTGCCCTGCAACAGCAGCACCTTCAGGTCCGGCGCGAAGCGCGCGGCTTCTTCCATCCAGTTCGTCATGAGGCTCGTCGGCGCGATGACCAGCGCCGGGTTCGTGAGGCGGCCAGCTTCCTTTTCCGTCAGGATGTGGGCGATCGTCTGCACGGTTTTACCGAGGCCCATGTCGTCGGCGAGAATGCCGCCCAGGTCGTATTCGCGCAGGAATTGCATCCACGCGAGACCGTCCAGCTGGTAATCGCGCAGCGTGGCCTGCAGGCCCTTCGGCGCATCGACTTTTTTGACCTTGCCGAACTGGCTCAGCTTGCGGCCCGTTTCGCGCAGGCGCTCGCCGCCCGTCCAGGTCAGTTCGGTGCCTTTGGCGAGTTCTTCCAGGCGCGCCGCATCGAGCGTCGACAGGCGAACCTTGTTCTTGATCTTGTCGTTGAAATACAGCTCGCCCAGGGTCGACAGGATGGGCTTCACGCGGCCCCACGGCAGCGCCACGCGCACGCCATCGGGCAGGGTCGCCAGCATCTGGTCGGCTTCCGCGTGCGCGGCCAGCACGTCCGGATTGAAGTCCAGCGGCGCCGTGCGAATGAGTTGCACCAGCACGGGCAGCAGCGGCACGCGCTTGCGGTTGACGACGATGCCCAGCTCCAGCTCGAACCACGCGTTGCCGGCCTCGGGCGGCTCGTCGATGTCGGCATACCACTCTTCGACCGGCACGACGTCGTAGCGGTATTTCGGCGATTTCTGCACGTGCCAGCCGAGGTCGGACAGCGCGTCGAGGTCGTTTTCGGCGAAGCGCAGCCAGTGCGCCTGGCCGTCCAGCAGCAGCGCGCCGGACAGGGCCGACAGGGGCGTCGTGGCCGGCTTGCGGAAGCCCAGCTTGTTCAGGGTGTCCAGCGCGACCGCTTCCAGCGCGTCGTCGCGCTCGATGACTTCGGTGACGTCGCCGATCTGGCGCACGACGCGCTGGGCCGGGTCGAACGAGATGCGCTGGCCGTCGTAGTCGAACGACAGCACGGCGAAGTCCTGCCAGCGCTGGCCGTTACCCTCGGCCTGCGGGATGGCGTCCAGCAGCAGGTGCGGCTGCGGTTTCACGTCGGTGCGGATGCGCTGCGTGAGCGGCTGCGGCAGCGGCATCAGCTGTTGCAGGCCATGCGCCAGCAGCAGTTGCGACACGCGTTTCTTGTCGTTGCCGGCCAGCGCCGGCGCCTGCGACACGAGTGCCTGCAGGTCGGCCAGCGAGATGTCGATGCCGCCGCGGTTCAGGTCCAGCGGGCCGCACGACAGGTTGTCGATGTACCACGGCGGATCCGTCGGCAGCATGTAGTCGACGAGGTCGGCGCCGGCGTGCGTCGCGCCCTTGGCCGGTTCCACCGACCAGCCGAGCTTGGCCGCGCGGCCTTCGTCGCGCCACGTGAGATTGGCCTTGCGCACAGGCCCCGCCTGCAGCGGATACAGCAGGCCATTGGTCATGTCGGACCACGAGTTCGCCCACAGCAGTTTCCCTTGCGCGAGCAGTTGCTGCAGCAGGATGGCGCCGACCTTGCCCTTGGGCTCGGTCGCGCTCGTGCTCTGGTTGGAGCCGCTGCGCATGGCGATGAAGAAACGCACCAGGTCCTCGTCGTCGCCTTCGAGGTAGGCGGGCGGCGCCGACAGCAGCGAGAACACTTCGCTCACCGGGCTGGCCGCGGCGACGTCCCCGTTCGGGCGCAGGCGCGCCTTGCACAGGCAGACCGCGACGTGGCGGCCGCCGCTGGTCGGGGCCATGACATAAACGAATTTGTACTGGACGGCCTTGGGGTCAGTGACTTCCGCGGTCAGCTTCGGCTGGGGATGTGCTGCCGCCTCGACCCTTTGCAGCCAGCTTAACACCGGTGCGGGCAGGGCCGGAGCGCGTGCAGGTGCTCGAGCCGGCGGTGCGTCGCTGGTGTCGTCGCGATGAAAATCAACTGTGTGCATGGGTCTCACGAGTCTTTAATTTGAAAAAACAACAATACCTATTATCCGTCATGCGACCCGAACAGCTTTGTTAAGGATCGCACGTAGCGGGTAAAACTTTACGAGACGAAAAGAGTAGAAGTTACACTCTGGCGCCTCGCTTTGCCAGCCCCCATCACGCATTTTTTTGCGAGTGCGTCATGACACGAGGCGCCAGTCCGGCGCACTCAGGTGCTTCATGAAGAACTCGGCCAGGGCTTCCACCTTGGCCGGCCGTGTGCGTGCCGATGGCGTGACGAAGTACAGGCCACCCCGCGCCATCTGCCAGCCCTCCAGTATGGGGACAAGCCGCCCGGCGCGCACGTGATCTGCCGCAATAAATTCCGGGAACTCGGCAATCGCCAGGCCCTCCAATACGGTGGGCAGCAGCGCATCCGAATTCGTCACCCGCAGCGGTCCTTCCGGCTTGATGACGACTTCCTCCCCGTCCGCGTTGGTGAAGCGCCACACGTCGATGCGCGCGCGATAGGTATAGCCGAGGCAGGGATGATCCGCGAGTTCGGACGGATGCCGCGGCGTTCCCCGCGTTGCCAGATACTCGGGCGAGGCGACGATGATCTGCGCCACCGGACACAGCTTGCGCGCCACCAGCGACGAATCGGGCAGCACGGCGATGCGCAGGGCGGCATCGAAGCCCTGCCCCACGAGGTCGACGGTGGCATCGGACAGGTGCAGGTCGATCTGCACGTCGGGGTATTCACGGAAGAACGCGGGCATCAGCGGCGCGACCCAGCGCACCCCGAACGACATCGGCACGGCCAGCCGCACGAGCCCGCGCGGCCGCGCCGACATCTCGCGCGCGGCATGCTCCGCCTCTTCGGCTTCGCGATAAATCTTCAATGCGCTGTCCGCGATGGTGCGGCCGAATTCCGTCAGCGCCAGCTGGCGCGACGTCCGATTCAGCAGCCGCGCACCGAGCCGCTCCTCGAGCCGCGCGACGGCCCGCGACACGGTCGCCACCGACACCCCGAGCGCACGCGCGGCGCCGGCGAACGAGCGTTCCTCGGCCACCTTGGCGAACATCGCGAGACCTTCGAAATCGGGCAACAGGGACATCGTTCGTCGTCGGCGGGGAACCGATGAGTTATCGAACCCGACATGTTACGGCATCCCGGCGCCGGTGCCTATCGGCCTTCCGAAGTAGGCACGACAAAAATGCAAAGATAGTTTGCGATCAATGCTATTTTAATGTCTAGTTGACCCCGGTACGATGGTTTCCGTCGACTTCGACATCAATCAAACGGAGAACATCATGACTGCCAAACTCGCCAACAAAATCGCTCTCGTCACCGGCGCCACCAGCGGCATCGGCCTGGCCACCGCCCAACGCTTCGCCCTCGAAGGCGCGCAGGTGATCGTCACCGGCCGCCGCCAGGCCGAACTGGACGCCGCCGTCGAAAAGATCAGTCAGGATGCAGCGGAGCGCCGCCCGATCGGCCTGCGCGTCGACTCCAGCGACCTGACCGCACTGGACGGCCTGTATGAAGAGATCCGCGCCCGCTTCGGCCGCCTGGACGTCCTGTACGCCAACGCCGGCGGCGGTTCGATGCTGCCGCTGGGCGAGATCACGGAAGAACAATTCGACGACACCTTCGGCCGCAACGTGAAAGGCACGCTGTTCACCGTGCAGAAAGCACTGCCGCTGCTGTCCAAAGGCGCTTCGGTGATCCTGACCGGCTCGACGGCCGGCAGCAGCGGCACCCCGGCCTTCAGCGTCTACGCAGCAAGTAAAGCCGCCGTGCGCGCCTTTGCCCGCAACTGGATCCTGGACCTGAAGGACCGCGGCATCCGCGTCAACACGATCAGCCCGGGCGCCACCCGCACCCCCGGCCTCGTCGAACTGGCCGGCAACGACGCCGCCGCGCAACAGGGCCTCGTCGACTACCTGGCCGCGCAGATCCCGCTGGGCCGCGTCGGCGAGCCGGACGAGATCGCGAAAGCCGCCGTGTTCCTCGCGTCCGACGACGCCAGCTTCGTCAACGGCACCGAGCTGTTCGTCGATGGCGGCCAGGCGCAGATCTGATGCTCGACCGGCTATCGTCCGTCGCCGCCGGCCTTGCCGGCACGCTTGTCCGGCCAGACGGCGGCGACGATTCCGCACACGACGCCCACGAAGATGGCACGCGTCCAGTCGAAGGCATGCTCGCTGCCCAGCCAGCGCGTGTAGATCAGCGTGCCCAGCGCGACGCCAAACGCGGTCGGTAAGAATTTTTTCATGACGGCAGCGTACCAGCATTCCTCCCTGGAAAGTTCACGCTTTCCCACGCCACCGTAGATCATCGTGCCTGTCAAGACTGGCGCATCGCCCGCGATTGCGTATCATTGCCCGTTCGATTCACCGACTGACCCGAACTCATGCTCCCTTCGATCGAACAACGCCTCGCTCAAGAACTGTCCGCCAAACCCGCACAGGTGGCCGCCGCCGTCGCCCTGCTCGACGAAGGCGCGACCGTCCCCTTCATCGCCCGCTACCGCAAGGAAGCCACCGGCGGCCTCGACGACATCCAGCTGCGCCTGCTGGAAGAACGCCTGCGCTACCTGCGCGAACTGGAAGACCGCCGCGCCGCGATCATCTCGTCCATCACGGAACAGAACAAGATGACGCCGGAGCTGCTGCAGGCGATTTCGCTCGCGGAAGACAAGACGCGGCTGGAAGACCTGTACCTGCCGTACAAGCAGAAGCGCCGCACGAAGGCCCAGATCGCGATCGAGGCCGGCCTGAAGCCGTTGGCCGACGACCTCCTCGACGACCCGGCGCGCGATCCGGAAGCCGAAGCCGCGACATATCTGCGTGAAGGATTCACGAACGCGGACGGCGTCGCGAACCCCGGCGTGGCCGACACGAAGGCCGCGCTGGACGGCGCGCGCCAGATCCTGATGGAGCGCTTCGCGGAAGACGCGGAACTGCTGCAGTCGCTGCGCGAATACGTGCAGGAACACGGCGTCGTCGAATCGAAGGTGGTCGACGGCAAGCAGGAAGAAGGCGAGAAATTCGCCGACTATTTCGATTACTCGGAAACGCTGGCGACCGTGCCGTCGCACCGCGCGCTGGCGCTGATGCGCGGCCGCCGCGAGGGTATATTGGACGTGACCTTGCGCCTCGATTCCGAGCCGGAAAAACCGAAATGGGACGCGCCGCACAACCCGTGCGAAAGCCGCATCGCCGCGCGCTTCGGCATCAGGGGCGCGGGCCGCCCGGCCGACAAATGGCTGCTCGACACGGCGCGCTGGACGTGGCGCGTAAAAAGCTTCATGTACATCGAGACGGAGCTGATGGGGCTTCTGCGCGAAAAGGCGGAAGGCGATGCGATCCAGGTCTTCGCGCGCAACCTGAAGGATCTGCTGCTCGCGGCACCCGCGGGCCCGCGCGCGACGATGGGCCTCGACCCGGGCCTGCGCACGGGCGTGAAAGTCGCCGTCGTCGACGCGACCGGCAAGGTGGTCGACACGTCGACCATCTACCCGCACGCGCCGCGCAACGACTGGGACGGTTCGCTGCACACGCTGGCGAAGCTGGCCGCGAAGCACAACGTGTCCCTGATCTCGATCGGCAACGGCACGGCGTCGCGCGAGACCGATAAACTCGCGCAGGACCTGATCAAGCAGAACCCGGAGCTGAAACTGACGAAGATCGTCGTGTCGGAAGCCGGCGCGTCGGTGTACTCGGCGTCGGAATTCGCGTCGCGCGAACTGCCGGAGCTGGACGTGTCGCTGCGCGGCGCCGTCTCGATCGCGCGCCGCCTGCAGGATCCGCTCGCGGAACTCGTGAAAATCGATCCGAAGTCGATCGGCGTGGGCCAGTACCAGCACGACGTCTCGCAGACGCAGCTCGCGCGCCAGCTCGACGCCGTCGTCGAGGACTGCGTGAACGCGGTCGGCGTGGACGTCAACACGGCATCGGCGCCGCTGCTCGCGCGCGTGTCGGGCCTGTCGAGCAGCGTCGCGCAGAGCATCGTCAACTACCGCGACCAGCAAGGCGCGTTCGCCTCGCGCGCGGCGCTGAAGAAGGTGCCGCGCCTGGGTGACAAGACGTTCGAACTGGCCGCGGGTTTCCTGCGCATCGTGAACGGCGACAATCCGCTGGACGCATCGGCCGTGCACCCGGAATCGTACCCGGTCGTCGAGAAGATCCTGGCCGATATCCAGAAGGACATCAAATCGGTGATCGGCGACAGCGCGCTCGTCAAACGCCTGAATCCGGCCAAGTATGCGGATGACAAATTCGGCGTGCCGACCGTGACCGATATTCTGAAAGAGCTGGAAAAGCCGGGCCGCGATCCGCGTCCGGAATTCACGACGGCCACGTTCAAGGAAGGCGTCGAGGAGATCTCGGACCTGCGCCCGGACATGATCCTGGAAGGCGTCGTCACGAACGTCGCGGCGTTCGGCGCATTCGTCGACATCGGCGTGCACCAGGATGGCCTCGTGCACATCTCGGCGCTGTCGAACACGTTCGTGAAGGATCCGCACACGGTCGTCAAGGCGGGCCAGGTCGTGAAGGTGAAAGTGCTGGAAGTGGACGTCAAGCGCAAGCGCATCGCGCTGACGATGCGCTTGTCGGACAGCGCGCCGCAGGCGGGGGCGCAGCCTCAGCAGCGTGCGGACCGCGATGACCGCAAGCGCATGGCGGATCACCAGAACAAGCATCAGAAACAGGAGCGTTCGGCGCCGAGCGGCGGCGCGATGGCGGCGGCGTTTGCCAAGTTGAAGCGTTGAAGCGACGGCCGGGACACCCGTCCCGGTTTTCTTATAAAATGCCGTCATCTACTCAAATTCTCACCAAAGGCAGAACCAAATGAGCGACGTACAATCCTGGATCAAAGAGACCGTGACCGCCACGCCTGTCGTGCTGTTCATGAAGGGCACCGCCCAGTTCCCGCAATGCGGTTTTTCGGGCCGCGCGATCCAAATCCTGAAGGCTTGCGGCGTCGATAACATCGCCACCGTGAACGTGCTGGAAGACGCGGAAGTCCGCCAGGGCATCAAGGAATACTCGAACTGGCCGACCATTCCGCAGCTGTACGTGAACGGCGAATTCGTCGGCGGTTCGGACATCATGACGGAAATGTACGAGTCCGGCGAACTGCAGGCCCTGCTCAAGAAGAATGGCTGATCCCGGCCCGCGCCGGATCGTCGTCGCCATCACCGGCGCGACCGGCGCGATCTATGGCGTGCAGCTGCTGCGGCGGCTGGCCGCCGTACCCGGCGTCGAGACGCACCTCGTCATTTCCGACGCCGCCACCCTCACCCTGCACCAGGAAGTCGGCCTGCAACGGCGCGACGTGGAAGCGCTCGCCCATGTGGTGCACCGCAACCGCGAGATCGGCGCCGCAATCGCCAGCGGCTCGTTCCAGACGGCCGGCATGGTGATCGCTCCCTGTTCGATGAAGACGCTGGCCGCGGTCGCGCATGGCTTGTCGGACAACCTGATCGCGCGCGCAGCTGACGTTGTCTTAAAAGAACGCCGGCGCCTGATCCTGATGGTGCGCGAAACGCCGTTCAACCTGGCGCACCTGCGCAACATGACGGCGGTCACGGAAATGGGCGGCATCGTCTTCCCGCCGCTGCCGAGCTTTTATCACCGCCCCGCCACGATAGCCGAGATGGTCGACCACACGGTGGCGCGCGTCATGGACCTGCTGGGCGTGACGAACGATCTCGCCCCGCGCTGGGGCGGCATGAACGGCGCTACGCCCTGATCAGGCGTGGTCGCCGTACGGGTCGCGTTCGGCCCGTTGCTGTTCTCTTGCGTCTTCGATTTTTCTGCGCTGCTCGTTACGCTTGCGCATGATTTCTGCGTGCTGGGCCGCCGTCATCGGCGGTGCTGTCATGAGGTCCTTCAACTGCGCGGTGTTGCTGTAGTTATTAATCATGAGGCGACTGCATCCTTATATGACCGATAACACTGGCGGACGCCAGGCAGGAACGCGAACTCGACCGTTGCGACGTTCCGTTAGCGTTACCGATTATGCGCGAGACTCGGCGGTTTGTGCGGACTAATCGCAGAAAAAAATTGCAGTACAGAAGTGCATGACGCGACGCCCGGAGCTTGCCGGACGCCGCGTCATGGGATTCGGCCATCGTGAATCCGATGGCGATCAGGAAGGATTATTTCTGCTGCTGGTGATTCATGCGCACGAGCATGCGGATGAATTCGCGCGCCAGCTGCTTGTGGTGCTCGTCCAGGCGTTGCAGGTCCGCGATCAGCTTGACGTCGGCCGATTCGAACCGGGTGCTGCCGTCGGCGCCGTCGCCATTGGCGGCGGCATTCTCCGAACCGCCGAAGCGCAGCCAGTCGGCCGGCACGCCCAGCCACTGCGCGATCATGCGCAGTTTTTCCTGGGTCGGGATCGCCTCTCCGACCAGCCATTTACGTGCCGCGTGGACCGTAATCGGACGGCCCTCGAAGCGAATGTTAAATTCCCGCGCGAGCCGGGTGGGACTGTCCGGAGAATAATGGGCGTTTTTCAGGGCTTGCTGCAGGCGCTCGCTGAAGCTCTCCCGTTCGTTAGTCGAATTCATGGGTGGCACTAAGGGTTCATGCAAAGCCGTCATTAGGTCGCTCCGTTGACCAGACCGTCTGTGACGGCAGGAGAGGCTGTAGGTAACAAATAGGTGAGTATTGATCAATTCTCACAGTGCTGTCCAGCAATTCCCGTTGTATTCAGCATGCCGTGAGATATGTGTGAAAAATATCCTACAGGAAAAGGAAAACGTTTGCTCGTTCAATTTCCTACTAGAAATTAGAACATTTCTTCCTCTTGGCACGACAAAAGATGCCAAGAGTCAACAAAGTAGCGAGAAGTCCGGTTAGATTGTCGTGATTTTTGCGACACCCATCGGCCTCAATATGTTGTTTTAAGTCAACTTAAAACGCACGATGCCATCGTCGCCGGTTACACGTGCGAGGTTACCGTTGTACCAAAGATAATGAAGATGGGCCAAGGCCTCGCCGATCGCAAAACTGAGCTGGTGCGCATCGAGTTGTCGCTTGAACATCAACGGGACAATGTCAACTGCGGATTTCGGCTCGGCGCAGACGGCGCGGACTTCGTCCAGCCGCGCCGCATGGTGCGCGCGCAACTGCGCGATGCGGGTGTGCAAGCCGCGGAACGGTTTGCCGTGCGCGGGCAGGACGAGCGTGTCGTCGGGCAAGTCGGCGAACTTGTCCAGCGAATCCAGGTACAGCTGCAGCGGGTTGCCTTCCGGCTCGACGGCGAACACGGAAACGTTCGTCGAAATGCGCGGCAGCACCATGTCGCCCGAGATCAGGATGCGGTCTTGTTCATCGTACAAGGAGACATGTTCTGGCGAGTGACCGAAACCGGTGATCACGAGCCATTCCCGCGCGCCAATGACGACCCGCTGGCCATCCTGCAGGCGGGTGTATGCCGCCGGCACGGCCGGCACGAGCGACGGGTAGTAATTCTTGCGGCTCTGCATCTGCTCGAGCATGCCGGCGTCGACGAGACCATGACGCTGGAAATGCGGGATCGCCGACGGACCGTCGACGCCCGGCAGCGCGGCGGCCATCATGCGCGCGAAGCCGAACTCGCCCGTACTGATCCAGAACGGGGCGTCGAACCGGTCGCACAGCCAGCCGGACAAACCGACGTGGTCCGGGTGACAGTGGGTGGCGAACACGCGCAGCAGCGGCCGGTTTTCCATCGCGTCTGTGAACAGCTGTTCCCAGGCGGCCCGGGTCGCATCGGTGCCGGCGCCGCAGTCGACGAGGGACCAGCCGCGCTTGCCTTCCGCGGCATCGTCCAGCAGCCACAGATTGATATGGTCGAGGGCGAACGGCAGCGGCATGCGCAGCCACGACAGGCCGGGCGCCACGTCCGTGACCGTGCCGAGCGGGGGGATGGCATCGCCGGATGGATAGCTGAGCTGGGCTTCGAGGGGATTCATGCAATGGACTTTCGTATGGTTGCAGGGCGCAGGCGCGTTACAATGCCGCAAACGCTTTGACGTAAACGTAAACGGAAGGCGCAGGCTGTGATTCTAAGCGATTCCGGACCGCGCCACTTTTGACCCGCAGAACACCATGGCCACCACCTACACCATTGCCGAACTGGCACGCGAATTCGACATCACCGCACGTGCGATCCGCTTCTACGAAGACCAGGGGCTGCTGAGCCCGATGCGCGAGGGCCAGGGCGGACGCAACCGTGTCTACACGCCGCGCGACCGTACCCGGCTGAAACTGACGCTGCGCGGCAAGCGCCTCGGCCTGACCTTGTCCGAGATCAAAAGCATCATCGACATGTACGAGACGCCGAAGGACACGGTGGCCCAGATCAACCGTTTCCTGGGCGTGCTGGCGCACCAGCGCGAGACGCTGGAGCAGCAGCGGGCGGATATCGAAATGTCGCTGGCGGAAATTTCGGTCCATGAAGAAGAATGCCGGCGGCTGCTGGCGGAATCGGGTGCTGCCGGCACGCTGCTGGGCGAGGATGCCGGCGAAAAGGACGCAGCCTGATCCTCGCTTGACGTTTACGTTAACGTCACTCCGCGCTATCATCTAGCCTGGCCATCAGCCATCCACTAGACGACGAGAACGAGGACGACATGCTGCATCTCCCTGGCTTGACCTTTGACCACGGCGAAGACATCGCCGCCCTGCGCGAAGCCGTACAACAGTTCGCCACGAGCGAAATTGCCCCCCGCGCGGCCGAGATCGACCGCACCGACCAGTTCCCGATGGACCTGTGGAAAAAGATGGGCGAACTGGGCCTGCTCGGCATTACCGTCGGCGAGGAATACGGCGGCGCCAATATGGGGTACCTGGCGCACATCGTCGCCATGGAAGAAATCTCGCGCGCCTCGGCCTCCGTCGGCCTGTCGTACGGCGCCCACTCGAACCTGTGCGTCAACCAGATCAAGCGCAACGGCAACGAAGAGCAGAAGCGCAAATACCTGCCGAAGCTGATCTCGGGCGAGCACGTCGGTGCATTGGCCATGTCCGAGCCGAACGCCGGCTCCGACGTCGTCAGCATGAAGCTGCGCGCCGAGCTGAAGGGCGACCGCTACGTGCTGAACGGCACCAAGATGTGGATCACGAACGGGCCGGACGCCGACACGCTCGTCGTCTACGCCAAGACCGACATCGAGGCCGGCCCGCGCGGCATGACCGCGTTCCTCATCGAGAAGGGTTTTAAAGGTTTCTCGATCGCCCAAAAACTGGACAAGCTGGGCATGCGCGGTTCGCACACGGGCGAGCTGGTGTTCCAGGATTGCGAAGTGCCCGTCGAAAACGTGCTGGGC
Organism: Massilia orientalis; assembly: GCF_030411975.2. Lineage (NCBI taxonomy): Bacteria > Pseudomonadati > Pseudomonadota > Betaproteobacteria > Burkholderiales > Oxalobacteraceae > Massilia > Massilia orientalis. Next base: position 157,690 of record NZ_JASNRB020000011.1, read on the forward strand.
GGCGTGGGCAAGGGCGTCAACGTGCTGATGTCGGGCCTGGATTTCGAACGCACCGTGCTCTCCGGCGGCCCGCTGGGCATCATGTCGGCCTGCATGGACGTCGTCGTCCCGTATATTCACGAGCGCAAGCAATTTGGCCAGGCAATTGGTGAGTTCCAACTGATGCAGGGCAAGATCGCCGATATGTATTCGACGATGATGGCATGCCGCGCGTACGTCTACGCGGTCGGCCAGGCTTGCGACCGCGCATCGAACCCGGAACAGGTCCGCGCCCTGCGCAAGGACGCGGCCGGCGCCATCCTGTACAGCGCGGAAAAGGCGACGTGGATGGCCGGCGAAGCGATCCAGACGCTGGGCGGCAACGGCTACATCAACGAATATCCCGTGGGCCGTCTGTGGCGCGACGCCAAGCTGTACGAGATCGGCGCCGGTACGAGCGAAATCCGGCGCATGCTGATCGGGCGCGAGCTGTTCGGCGAGACGATGTAAGTTTGTGGAGAAGAGGAGACCGGGCGAACAAGAAGATCGGCAAGAGCCGGCTAAACAACAACACTCCACGTAGCCCGAAAACCACGAACGTCGTTCCCGCCCCCCAGGCGGGAACGACGGATCGGGTAATACAATAACAATAACGTTCCCCACCGCGCGAGCCGCTCGATGACCCAGGCCACTTTCCCCAAGCTGCTGTCGTCCCAGATCGCCTTCGATATCGCGCGCACCATCCTGGACGGCTTCGACCGCCACTACACGCTGTTCCGCCAGGCCAGCAAGACGGCCAAGACCTGGTTCGAGCGTGCCGACTGGATGACGGCCCAGCAGGCCGCGCGCAAGCGCATCGATTTCTACGACAAGCGCGTGCAGGAATGCGTGCATGCGCTGGAAGACGAATACGCGCCGGAAGACCTCGACGACGACACCTGGCGCGAAACAAAGCTTCATTACATCGGCCTGCTGACGGACCACAAGCGCCCCGAACTGGCGGAAAGCTTCTTCAATTCCGTCTGCTGCCACATCCTGCACCGCAGCTATTACCGCAACGATTTCATCTTCGTGCGCCCGGCCGTCTCGACGGAATACATCGAGACGGACGAGCCGGCCCCGACCTACCGCGTGTACTACCCGGCGGCGGACGGCCTGCGCTTCTCGTTGCGGCGCATGGTGACGAATTTCCAGCTCGACTGCGCGTTCGCCGACCTCGACCGCGACATCGCCCTCGTCGAAGCACGCATGGTCGAGCATTTCGGCTTGCACGAGCGCGAGCCGAACCAGCAGCTGCACGTGCTGTCGAGCCTGTTCTTCCGCAACAAGGCCGCCTACATCGTCGGCCGCGCCATCAACGGCGCCCGCGAGCATCCGTTCGTCGTGCCGATCCTGCACGACCGCGCCGGCCGGCTCGTCCTCGATGCGGTGCTGACCGACCCCGAGCAGGTGATCCTGCTGTTCTCGTTCACGCGCGCCTATTTCATGGTCGACATGGAGGTGCCGTCGGCATTCGTGCAATTCCTGCGCAGCCTGATGCCGAAAAAGCCGCGCAGCGAGATCTATACGATCCTCGGCCTGCAAAAACAGGGCAAGACGCTGTTCTACCGCGACTTCCTGCAGCACCTGAAGCACAGCTCCGACGCCTTCCGTATCGCGCCCGGCATCCGCGGACTCGTGATGCTCGTGTTCGAACTGCCCTCCTTCCCGTACGTGTTCAAGGTGATCAAGGATTTCTATCCGCCGCCGAAAGAGACGACACGGGCGCGCATCAAGGAAAAATACCTGCTGGTGAAACACCACGACCGCGTGGGCCGCATGGCGGACACGCTGGAGTACTCGGACGTGGCCTTTCCGCTGTCCCGCTTCGACGAGGAGCTGCTGGCCGAACTGCGCCAGTTCGCACCTTCGCTCGTCGACATCGAAGGCGACCACATCGTCATCAAGCACCTGTACATCGAGCGGCGCATGGTGCCGCTGAATATCTACCTGGACCGTGCACAGCGCAGCGGCGACGACGACCTCATCGAACACGGCGTGTTCGAGTACGGCAATGCGATCCGCGACCTCGTCGCCGCGAATATTTTTCCGGGCGATATGCTGTACAAAAACTTCGGCGTGACCCGACATGGCCGCGTCGTGTTCTACGACTACGACGAGATCGAATACCTCACCGACTGCAACTTCCGCGACATCCCGCAGCCGCGTAACGAGGAAGATGAAATGGCCGCCGAGCCCTGGTATCCCATCGGCAAGCACGACGTCTTTCCCGAACAATTCGCGCGCTTCCTGCTCGCGAACCCAAAGATACGCGCCGCGTTCATGAAACACCATGCCGCACTATTGACGCGCGTCTGGTGGCAGTCGCACAAGGACCGCATCCTCGCAGGCGAGCTCGAAGACATTTTTCCGTATCCGCAGCACATCCGGTTCCATCTCGCGGACCCAACGAACCCGGCGACACCCTCGCCGCAACCCCATTACTTGGAGACCTTACACAATGAATGATCCAATCGTTATCGTCGGCGCCGCCCGTACCCCGATGGGCGCCTTCCAGGGCGACTTCTCTTCGAAATCCGCGAGCGACCTGGGCGCCGTGGCGATCAAGGCGGCGGTCGAGCGCGCCGGCGTCGACGCGAGCCTCGTCGAACACGTCTACTTCGGCAACTGCCTGATGGCCGGCCAGGGCCAGGCGCCGGCGCGCCAGGCACTGATCAAGGCGGGCCTGCCGCTTTCGACCGGTGCCGTCACGCTGTCGAAGATGTGCGGCTCCGCGATGCAGGCCGCGATCTTCGCGCACGACGTGCTCAAGGCCGGCAGCGCGGACGTCGTCGTGGCGGGCGGCATGGAGTCGATGACCAATGCCCCGTACCTGATCCCGAAGGCGCGCGGCGGCTATCGCCTCGGCCATGGCGTCATGTTCGACCACATGATGATGGACGGCCTGGAAGACGCATATTCGCGCAACGAGAAGACGGGCGAAGGCCGCTCGATGGGCACGTTCGCGGAGGAGTGCGTCGCGAAATACGGCTTCTCGCGCGAGCAGCTGGACGCGTTCGCGATCGAATCCGTCAAGCGCGCGCAGAACGCCACCGAGTCCGGCGATTTCCAGTGGGAGATCGCACCGGTGACCGTCGCGAACCGCCTGGGCGAAACGATCGTCGAGAAGGACGAAGGCCCCGTCAAGGCGAAGGTCGACAAGATCCCGACCCTGCGTCCGGCCTTCAAAAAGGATGGCGTCATCACGGCGGCGTCGTCGTCGTCGATCAACGACGGCGCCGCGGCCCTCGTCATGATGCGCGAATCGACGGCGAAGGAACTGGGCGTGACGCCGCTCGCCCGCATCGTCGCGCACACGACGCACGCGCAGGAACCGGACCAGTTCGCGACCGCGCCGATCGGCTCGCTGCAAAAGCTGTTCAAGAAGACCGGCTGGACGCCGAAAGACGTCGACCTCTTCGAGATCAACGAAGCATTCGCCGCCGTGCCGATGGCCGCGATGCACGAGCTGGACATACCGCATAGCAAGGTGAACGTCCATGGCGGCGCGTGCGCGCTGGGCCACCCGATCGGCGCGTCGGGCGCGCGCATCATCGTCACCCTGCTGGGCGCGCTGAAGAAGACGGGCGGCAAGCGCGGCGTGGCGTCGCTGTGCATCGGCGGCGGCGAAGCGACCGCGATGGCGATCGAGATGGTCTGACGCGCCCTACGCGCATGTGCAAAACACGGTATGGTGACGGACTGTCATTGTCATCCATACCGTGAAGGAGCATCCCATGTCCACAGCCCTCATCATCGGCGCCTCGCGCGGCATCGGCCTCGAACTGGCCCGTCAATACCGCGCCGACGGCTGGCGCGTCATCGCCACCGCGCGCAAGCCGGCGGATTGCGAGGCGCTGCGCCGGCTGGGCGCGGAAGCGCACCAGGTCGACGTCACCAACGCCGAATCGATCGGCGGCCTGGGCTGGAAGCTGGACGACGAAAAGATCGACGCCGCCTGGCTCGTCGCGGGCGTGTACGGCCCCGATCACGCCGGCTTCCCGACGGCGAAGGAGTTCGATGACGTCATGCACACGAACGTGCTGGCCGCGATGCGCCTGCTGCCCATCGTCGCGCCGCTGGTGACTGCCACGCGCGGCAAGGTGGCCGTGATCTCGTCGCGCATGGGTTCCATCGGCGCGCGCACGAGCAACCAGGGGTCGCTGTACCGCGCCAGCAAGGCCGCGCTGAATTCCGTGCTGGCCGACGCCGCGCTGACGTATGGCCCGCAGGGCGCGACATGCCTGACGTTCCATCCCGGCTGGGTGCAGACCGACATGGGCGGCGCGAGCGCCACGCTCACCGTCGAGCAGAGCGCGGCCGGGCTGCGCGCCACCCTGGCCAGGGCGACACCGGCGCAGAACGGCGCCTTCCTCAATTACGACGGCACGCCCATCCCATGGTGAGCCGTCCAAGATAACGATAGACGAGACAAATGATTCTGACCGAAGAACACCAGATGATCCGCGACGCCCTGCGCACCTTCGCGCAGGAACGCCTGGCGCCCAACGCGGCGCGCTGGGACCGCGAGCACCATTTTCCGAAAGACGAGCTGAAGGAACTGGCCCAGCTGGGCGCGTTCGGCGTGGCCGTGCCCGAGCAGTACGGCGGCGCGGGCCTCGACTACGTCGCGCTGGCGCTGGTGCTGGAAGAGATCGCGGCCGGCGACGGCGGCACCTCCACCATCATTTCGGTCAACAACTGCCCCGTGTGCTCGATCGCGATGACGTACGCGAACGCGGCGCAGAAGGAACGCTGGCTGCGTCCGCTCGCGCAGGGCGATCTGCTGGGCGCCTTTGCGCTGACGGAACCACACACGGGCAGCGACGCCGCCGCCCTGCGCACGACGGCCGTGCGCGATGGCGACCACTACGTCCTGAACGGCACGAAGCAATTCATCACGAGCGGCAAGAACGGCGACGTCGCGATCGTCATGGCCGTAACAAGCAAGGCGGCCGGCAAGAAGGGCATCAGCGCGTTCTGGGTGCCGACCGATACGCCCGGCTACATCGTCGCCGGCATCGAGCAGAAGATGGGCCAGCATTCGTCGGACACGGCGCAGATCGTGTTCGACAACTGCCGCGTCCCGGTCGACAACCTGATCGGCGAAGAAGGACAAGGCTACAAGATCGCGCTGTCGGGACTGGAAGGTGGCCGCATCGGCATCGCGTCGCAATCGGTGGGCATGGCGCGCGCCGCGTTCGAGGCGGCGCTGGCGTATGCGAAGGAGCGCGAAAGCTTCGGCACGCCGATCTTCGACCACCAGGCGGTGCAGTTCCGCCTGGCCGAGATGGCGATGCAGATCGAGGCCGCGCGCCAGCTGATCCTGCACGCCGCATCGATGAAGGACGCCGGCCTGCCCTGCCTGAAGGAAGCCGCGATGGCCAAGCTGTTCGCGTCCGAGATGGCCGAGCGCGTGGTGTCGTCGGCGATGCAGGTGTTCGGCGGCTACGGCTACGTGGCCGACTTCCCCGTCGAGCGCATCTACCGCGACGTGCGCGTGTGCCAGATCTACGAAGGCACGAGCGACATCCAGAAAATCCTGATCGCACGGGCCCTGTGAACGCATGATGGACGGCGCCGCGACATTGACGATCCGCCCGGCCGGTGAAGCCGACCTGGCGCCGTTCTTCGCCTACCTGGACGACCACCTGCGCGACAACGGCGCCGACGGCACGCCGCTGTTCCAGCCGATCGCACCGGGCCAGCCGCGCCTGCCCGCCGGGCTGCGCATCGCGTTCATCAAGGGCATCGACATCCCCATCGGCCAGCCGGGCTGGCGCCGCCTGTGGCTCGCGATCGACGCGTACGGCGACATCGCGGGCCACCTCGACCTGCGCGGCCGCCCGGAACCGGCCGCGACGCACCGCGCCATGCTCGGCATGGGCGTGCACCGCGTGTGGCGGCGGCGCGGACTCGGGCGGCGCCTGCTCGAAACGGCGGCCGCCTGGGCACGGGCCGAGACGGACATCGAGTGGATCGATCTCGAAGTCTTGTCCGAAAACGGGCCGGCCATCGAACTGTATGCGCGCGCCGGCTTCACGACCGTCGCGCGCGTGGCGGACATGCTCAGGATCGCGGGGGATAGCCATGACTTGAGCTACATGACGTTCAGGCTGCGCCAGCGGTGAGAATCGGTGAGCATGCGGTCCGGATCCGCATGCTAGAGTGGGTTGATGAAAACCGCCCTGCCTCTTCTCCTGGCTGCCTGCATCGCACAAGCGGCCCACGCCGGCGACTGCCAGGTCGGCAAACTTCTCCCGGCACCCACCGACCAGTCCGTGCACTGGACCGGCCCCTGCAAGGATGGCTATGCGGACGGCAAGGGCGTGCTCGAATGGACGACGAAGGACGGCATCACGCGCCGCATCGAAGGCACGCTCGCGCACGGCGCCGTCAGCGGCGAAGCGAAGCTGAAGGCGGGCGACAAATTCACGTACATCGGCTCGCTGACCGACGGCGTGCCGGACGGCGAGGGTTACCTGCGCTTTGCCAGCGAGCTGCGCTACGAAGGCGGCCTCAAGATGATGCGGCGCGAGGGCAAGGGCGTGCAGATCTATCCGAACGGCGACGTCTACCAGGGCGAATTCCACGCCGACCGGCCGAACGGCCAGGGACGCCTCACGTATGCCCTCGGCGGCATGGTCGAAGGCGAGTTCCGCGACGGCCGTCCAGTCGACGGCGACCGCATCACGTATGCGGGCAGCGGCCGCGCCGGCACGCTCGATGCTGCCGCCCGCAACGCGGCGCTGGCCCGTCCCAAGGCGGAGAACACGTTCCAGCAGCGCCAGGCCGAGCCGGACACGGGCACGCTGCTGGCGAAGACGGACGTGCGCTCGCCGCTGCCGACCAACGTCGGCTGGGACGGCCTCACGCCCGAACAGAAGGACATCGTCCGCAACGGTTATCCGGCGCTGGAGCCGGGCGACGATCCGCCGTATCCGCAGAACGGCACCGTCGAATTCAACCGGCTCGCGGTGGCTGTCGCCGGCAAGTACGACGCGCGCGGCCTGCTGCGCCTGCACGTGCTCGTGGGCGCCGACGGCAAGGCGAAGGAGGTGCGCAAGGTGGGCAGCTTCGACGACGACGTGATCCGCTACGTCGCGAGCGCCGCGATGGCCATGCGCTACAAGCCCGCCGTCTGCCACGGGCAGCCGTGCGAGATGGTGTATCCGATTTCGATGGAATTTACGCGGCGCTTGTAATCAGAATCCCGCCAGCACGATCTTGCCCTGCGCGCGGTTCGACTCGATCAGCGCGTGCGCACGCTTGAGGTTCGCGGCATCGATGCGTCCAACATTCTCGTTGGCCGTCGAGCGGATCGTGCCCGCGTCGATCAGGTCCGCCACGCGGTTCAGGATCTCGTGCTGGCGGATCATGTCCGGCGTCGAGAACAGCGCGCGCGTGAACATCAGTTCCCAGTGCAGCGACACGGCCTTGCGCTTGAACTTGCGGACGTCGATCGGGGCCGGATCGTCGATCAGGCCGAATTTGCCCTGCGGCGCGATGATCTCGACGATCTGGTCGAAGTGCTGCTCCGTGTGCGTGAGGCTGATCACGTAGTCCGGCGCGCCCAGGCCCGCACGCTGGATCTCGTCGGCGAGCGGCTTGCCGTGGTCGATCACGTGGTGGGCGCCGTGCTGCAGCACCCAGTCGCGCGTTGCGGGACGCGATGCCGTGCCGACGACCGTCAGGCGCGTCAGCCGGCGCGCCAGCTGCACGAGGATCGAGCCGACGCCGCCCGCCGCACCGATCACCAATAACGTCTTGCCTTCGCCGCGCTCGTCGGTCGGCACTTCCAGACGGTCGAACAGCAGTTCCCACGCCGTGAGGCTCGTCAGCGGCAGCGCGGCGGCGGCGCCGAAGTCCAGCGACTGCGGCATCCTGCCGACGATGCGCTCGTCGACCAGCTGCAGCTCGCTGTTGCTGCCGGCGCGGGCGATGGAGCCGGCGTACCAGACGCGGTCGCCCGGACGGAACAACGTCACGTCCGGCCCGACGGCCTTCACGATGCCGGCGGCATCCCAGCCCAGCACTTTCCACTCGCCGTCGGCCGGTTTGGCGCCGGCGCGCACTTTCACGTCGACCGGGTTCACGGACACGGCCCGCACGTCGACGAGCAGGTCATGGCCGGCCGCGACCGGGTCCGGCAAGGTGATGTCCACGAGGGCGTCGGCGTGAGCTATGGGCAGGTTGTTCTGGTAGGCGATGGCTTTCATGGTGGCTCCTTGGTGATCGATGTGATCATTCTGGGCGCTTCGATCTTTTTGATAAACTGCGCAATTACGAAATCAATTTCAATTTTTATTTGAAAATGAATCTGCGCGACCTCGAACTGTTCGTCACCACGGCCGAGCAAGGCGGCCTCTCCGCGGCCGCGCGCGCGCTGGATGTATCGCCTGCCGTCGCCAGCGCGAGCCTGAAGCGGCTGGAGGCGGATCTCGGCACGGCGCTGTTCGTGCGCACGACGCGCAGCATGCGCCTGACGGTGGCCGGCGAACGCCTGCTGGCCCGCTGCCGCCCGCTGCTGGACGGCCTGCGCGACGCCGAGGCGGAAGTGCGTGCGGGAGAAAACACGATCGAGGGTCAATTGCAGATCTCGATGCCGTCCGACCTCGGCCGCCACGTCGTGCTGCCGTGGCTGAACGCGTTCCAGGAACGGCATCCGGCCGTGCGCCTGAAGTTGCAGCTGACGGACCGGCTGGCCGACATTTACCGCGAGCCGGTCGACATCGCGCTCCGCTTCGGCAAGCCGAGAGAGTCCAGCATGGTGGCGCTGCCGCTGCTGGAAACGAATCGGCGCGTGCTGTGCGCGTCGCCTGCGTATCTGGCGCGGCACGGCGCGCCGGAGACGCCGCACGATCTATCCGCGCACAACTGCCTGTGCTTCATGCTGGACGAGGCGGTCAACGACCGCTGGCGCTTCTACCAGGACGGCGCGGAGATCGAGGTGACGGTGCGCGGCGACCGCGTGGCCGACGATTCCGAGATCGTGCGGCGCTGGGCACTGGACGGCCTGGGGCTGTGCTACCGCTCGCGCATCGACGTGCAGGCCGATCTCGCAAGCGGCGCATTGCGCATCGTGTGCGCGGACTGGGAGGGCAACAACCAGCCGCTGTACATGGTGCTGGCGAACCGGCGGCAGGTGTCGCCGGCCGTCAGGGTGCTCAGGGAGTTTTTGGTGGAGCGGATGCGGGAGATGGTGGCGGCGTAATCCGTCGCCCCCGCGCAGGCGGGGGCCCAAATTCTGCATGCGTCGACGTAACGCTTGAAAACTGGATCCCCGCCTGCGCGGGGACGACGCCGTTTTACGTTCGCGTATTGTTTAGCGTCCGCGTGTTCATGCGATCTGCTCCAGCGCCAGCGCAATCCCCTGCCCGCCTCCGATGCACAGCGTGACGACGCCACGCCGCGCCAGCCCGCGCCGCATCGCATGCAGCAGCCGCACCGTGAGCACGGCCCCCGTCGCGCCGATCGGGTGACCGTGCGCCACCGCGCCCCCTTCGACATTGATGACGTCTTCCGCCAGCGACAGTTTTCTGGCCACCGCCAGCGGCACGGCGGCGAACGCTTCGTTGATTTCGTAGCGATCGACGTCGCCAACGTTCCACCCCGCGCGCGCGAGGGCTTTCTGCACGGCCGGCACCGGACCGAGACCGAACATGCCCGGCTCCACGGCCGCCACGCCCGAGGCGACGAGGCGCGCGATCGGCTGCAGCCCCAGGCGCTCGGCCGTCGCGCGGTCGGCGACGATGACGGCGGCCGCGCCGCTGTTCAGGCCCGGCGCATTGCCGGCCGTGATCGTGCCGTCCGGCCGGAATGCCGGTTTCAGTTTCGCCAGCGTCTCCAGCGTGGTGTCCGGGCGGTTCGCTTCGTCGGTGTCGAACAGCTGCACGCCGCGCTTGCCCGCGATCTCGATCGCCACGATTTCATCCTCGAACGCGCCGGCCGCCTGGGCGTCCGAGAAGCGGCGCTGCGAGCGCTCGGCCCAGCGGTCCTGCGCGGCACGGGTGATATCCACGTCTTTTATCAAGTCCTCCGTGTGCCAGCCCGAGTGCTGCGCGGAGAACGCGTCGTTCAGGCCGTCGTGCAGCAGGCTGTCGTAGATCTGCGCGTGGCCCATGCGCGCGCCCCAGCGGGCCTGCGGCATCAGGTACGGCGCCTGGTCCATGTTTTCCATGCCGCCGGCCAGCACGACATGGGCGTCTCCCGCGAGGATCTCGTGCGCGGCCGACGCGATGGCTTGCGCGCCCGAGCCGCACACGCGGTTCAGCGTCATCGCGGGCACGCTGACGGGAATGCCGCCGTGGACCGCGGCCTGGCGCGCCGGGTTCATGCGGTTCCCCGCCTGGATCACGTTGCCCATCAGGACCGCGTCGATGGCGTCCGGCGCGATGCCCGCGCGCTCGACGGCGGCGCGCACGGCGGCCGCGCCCAGTTCGACGGCGGGGATGGATTTCAGGGAACCGTTGAACGCGCCGATGGCGGTACGCACGGGGGCACACAGGACGATGTCGCGGGCAGACATGATGACTCTCCTTTCGGGGTGGATGGCGGGATCACGCAAATAGGAGTATATACACGTATTTTGAAAGGTGCATGACGTGCGCCCTGCCGGCGAGCGGATTTATTTGACTTCGGGCTCGTGGATGCCCGTCTCGACGACGGCGCGCAGCAGCATGCGCAGTTCGAGTGCGCGTTCGCTGCCGAAGTTCTGTTCGAAGGTCTGCTGGGCGCGGCGCCACAGCGGCAGCACGGCTTTTACTTTTGCCTTGCCGGCCGGCGTGAGGACGATCACGCGCTCGCGCTTGTCGTGCTCGCTGGGACCGGTCGTCACGAGGGCATCGCGCTCGAGCGGTTTGAGGTTGCGGGTGAGGGTCGTGCGGTCCATGACCAGTTCGGCGGACATCTGGTTGACCGTCATCGGCCCGAGCCCCAGCAGTTTGTACAGGATGGAGAACTGCGTGACGCGCAGGCCGGCCTCGCTCAGCACCTGGTCGTACACGCCGGTGATGTAACGCGACGCCTGGCGCAGGGCGAGGCAGTTGCACAGGGGGTCGTTCGATGTCATGTACCGTATTCCATTGCCGGGATGGCGTTAGTGCCGTCCCTCTAGCGAGTATAACCCCGGGGATGCCGGAACCCGTGCATAATCCGCCCGGAGCCTTGCATATACACCCAATCACACGACAGGAGGATCGCATGGAGACGCAGCCGACGGTGGCACGACAATGGGAAGAACAACTGCGCGCGGTGCGTGCGCGCATCGAGCGGGGCGGCGGACGTCCGGGCGTCGTGCCGGCGCAGGAAGCGCGCGGGATGACGGGCCTGGCCATCATGGAAGCGCTGCTCGACGGCCGCTTCCCGTATGCGCCCATCGCCGAGACGCTCGACTTCTTCCTCGTCGAGGTCGAGAAGGGCAAGGCCACGTTCCAGGGCACGCCGCAGGCAAAACACCTGAATCCGATGGGGACCGTGCACGGCGGCTGGCACGCGACCCTGCTCGACTCGGCCGTCGGCTGCGCCGTGCAGACGGCGCTCGAACCGGGATACGCCTACACGACGGCGGAGCTGAGCGTGAACCTCGTGCGCGGCGCGCGGCTCGACGGCGGGCCGCTGCGTGCGATCGGCACGGTGCTCCATTGCGGCCGCCAGCTCGCGACGGCAGAAGGGCAGATCGTCGATGCGCAGGGCCGGCTGTATGCGCATGCAACGACCACGTGCCTCGTGTTCGAGGCCCGCTGAACCGATCAGCCCACGCCGCGGAGCTGCCCGGCCAGTTCCGCACCGAACCGGCTTTCGAACTCCGCCTGCGCCGTCTGCCACACGGGCATCGCTTGCGCCAGCCTGGCGCGGCCCGCATCGGTGAGGCGCACGACGTTGCGGCGCGCGTCGTCCTCATGCGGTCCGATGGCCACGAGGCCGTCGCGGGCCAAAGGCTGCAGCGCGCGGATCACGCTCGTGCGCTCCATCACCATCGCCTCGGCGAGATCCTTCATCGAGCCCTCTTTGACCTCGTCGATGTAGACCAGGATCGAGAACTGCGTGCTCGTCAGGTTCACGCGCGACAGGTGGTCTTCATACATCTTCGTAACCAGACGCGCCGCCTTGCGGGAGGCGAAGCAGTTGCAGGCAATGAGTCGTTCGGAAGCGGTCATGGGCATAGTTTTATGTGCGTACGCACACATGTCAAGCGTTTTCACAGAAATTACCCGTTCATGAGGGCATCCATGTGCGCCTGCAACATGTCGACGAACACGCGCGTGCGCGCCGGCATCAAACGCCGTCCCGGCATCACGCACCACAGGCTGGCCGTCGGCAGCGACCAGTCCGGCAGGACGCGGCGCAGGCGGCCGTTGCCGATCCAGTCGCGCAGGGCGGCGTCGACCGGCAGCGCGGCGATGCCTGCGCCGCGGTACGCCATCTCGCGCTGCAACCGGGGCGAATTGCATACGAGCGGTCCCTGCACGACCTGCTCCCAGCGCGCGTCGCCGCGCGCCAGCACCCACGGCAGCGTCGTACCGTCGTGTCCGGCGTAGGCAAGACAGGCATGCTCGACAAGGTCATCGGGCGTCGCCGGTGTGCCGTGTTCGGCCAGGTAATCCGGGCAGGCAAACAAACCCTGGCCCACGTCGAACAGCTTGCGCGCGACGAGCGTCGCATCGTCGGGCAGGTGCTGGGCGGCGCGCACGGCCACGTCGAAACGTTCGCTCAGGAGGTCCACGCGGCGCGGGGACAGGTCGATGCGCAGCCGGACGGCCGGATAGCGCGCCTGGAACGCCTGGCAGAAGGCGACGAAGTCGAATTCGATGAGGTCGGGCGGCATCGACACGCGCAATTCGCCGTGCGGCGTTTCCTGCCGGTGCTGGGCCAGCGCCGCGACTTCCTCCGTTTCGTCGACGAGGCGGCGCGCATGCTCCAGGATGCGCTCGCCGAACGCCGTGATCGCCACGCGCCGCGTGCTGCGCACGAACAGCTTTTCGCCCAGCGCTTCTTCCAGCAGGGTCAGGCGGCGCGACAGCGTCGACTTCGGCAGGTGGGCCCGCTCGGCCGCCTGCGAAAAACTGCCCGCGTCGACGACCCGTACGAACAGGATCAGATCGTTTGCATCCACCATGGCCCAGACTCCCGTCCCATAAATGGAACAATGATATCCGGAAACCCGGCTTAATCCCGTCGCAGAGTCTCAATACAATGTTCTCCATCGACCCAACACTTCTGGAGAACACGATGAACATCCTGCAAATCAACGGTAGCGCCCGTGCCAACGGTTCGAACTCCACCCGCGTCGCCGACGCGATCACGGCGCGCCTGAAGGCACGTCATCCGGAAGCGGCGGTCGAGCTGCGCGACCTGGCGCGCGACCCGCACCCCGTGCTGGACGAAGCCGCGCTGTCCGCGCTGTTCACGCCCGCCGAGCAACGCACGCCGGAGCAAAGCGCCCGCGTGGCGCTGGACGACGCGCTGATCGCGCAACTGAAACGCGCCGACGTGATCGTGCTGGGCGTGCCGATGTATAACTTCAGCGTGTCCGTGCAAATCAAATCGTGGATCGACGCCGTCGCCCGCGCCGGCCAGACCTTCCGCTACACGGCGAACGGTCCGGAAGGCCTCGTCACCGGCAAGAAAGTCTATGTTGGCCTGGCCCGCGGCGGCATCTACCGCGACACCGAGCGCGACTCGCAAGTGCCGTACCTGAAGGGCGTGCTGGGCCTGATGGGCATGACGGACGTCGAGTTCATCTACGCCGAAGGCGTGAACATGGGCGAGGACCGCGCCACTGCCGCCTTCGACGAAGTGGCCACGCAGATCGACGAAGTGGTCGCGTAAACGTCTACGCGATCGTATCGACGACGCCACCATCCACCCGCAGCGCCGCGCCCGTCGTGGCCGACGCCTGCGGCGAGCACACGTAGACGATCATGTTCGCCACCTCGTCCACGCTCGCCGCGCGGCGCAGGATGGAGCTGGGGCGGTGCGTGCGCACGAAGTCCGTCGCCGCCTGCTCGACCGACGTATCGGCTTCTTTCGCCGCGCCTTCCAGCATGGCGCGCACCCCTTCCGACAGCGTCGGCCCCGGCAGCACCGCGTTGACGGTGACGCCGCTGCCGGCCGCCACCTTCGCCAGCCCGCGCGAGATGGCCAGCTGCGCCGTCTTCGTCATCCCGTAGTGGATCATGTCGGCCGGGATGTTCAGCCCCGATTCCGACGAGATGAACACGACGCGGCCCCAGTCCCGCTCCAGCATCCCTTTCAGGTAGTGCCGCGCGAGGCGCACGCCCGACATCACGTTCAGTTGGAAAAAATGCTCCCACGTGGCGTCGTCGATCTCGAAGAAATCCTGCGGCCCGTACGTGCCCGCGTTGTTGACGAGGATGTCCACGTGCGGCTCGGCGTTGAGTAGCGCCGCGGCGCCTTCCGCCGTCGCAAGGTCGGCGGCGACGCCACGCAATTGCGCGCCCGGCACCCGCGCCAGCACGGCCGCGCGGGCACGTTCGATGGCATCGCTGGAGCGCCCGTTGAGGATGACGGTGGCGCCCGCGTCGGCGAGCCCGATGGCGGTCGCCAGGCCGATGCCGGCGGTGGAAGCGGAAACGAGTGCGGTCTTGCCGGTCAAATCGATGTGCATGATGTCCCTTTCAGCGGGCGACGAGGCCCAGTTGCTGCATCAGTGTGAGATTGTCTTCGATGTGCCAGTTGTCGGCGATCTTCCCGTCCGCGATGCGATAGATGTCGGTGGCGATGAAGTCGACCGCCTGCCCTTGTCCCTGCGTGGTGCCCCACCGTCCCGTGAAATGGCCGTGGAAGCGGTAGTGCGCGGTAACGCGGTCGCCCGCGACGATCATCTGCCGCAGGTCGGCCTGCAGGTCCGGGATCGCCGTGCGCACGAATTTCGACGCGGCCAACGGCCCCGGCACGCCTTGCGCGCGGCCCGGCGGCAGCGTGCGGTCCGTGAAATCGGCTGCGAGCGCGGCGCGGCGCGGGCAAAGCGTTCATCGCCAGTGTGCCAGAACGTGGCGTAGCGGCGCGCCGCCTGCATGTCCGCGTCACGCCGGGCCGGCGGCAGCGACGGGTCGACGATGACTTGCCGGGCGCTGACGAGTGGTTCGTCCGCACTGGCCGGCAGCGCGACCAGCATGGCAGCGAGGATGGGGATGGATTTCATGTTCGAGCTCCTTGATTCGATGAGTCCATCATAGATTTCACGCTGAACGAAAAATAGCGGCAGAATACGAAATCATTATTTCCAAAAAGCGCAAGATGGACACGCTCGCCAACAACTTCCCTGCCCTCGTCGCATTCGCGCGGATCGTCTCGGCCGGCAGCCTGTCCGCCGCCGCGCGCGAGCTGGACGTGCCAGTGTCCGTCGTCAGCAAGCGCTTGTCCTTGCTGGAAGCGAGCCTGGGCACGCGCCTCCTGCAGCGCACGACGCGGCGCCAGACGCTGACGGACGAAGGCCGGCTGTTCCACGCGCGCGTGCTGCGCATCCTGGACGAGGTCGAGCAGGCCGAAGCCCTGCTCGCGCAGCGCCGCGACGGCGTGCACGGCCTGTTGCGCATCACGGCGCCGGGCGAATTCGGGCGGCGCTGGCTGGCGCCGATCGCGGCCGCGTTCCAGGAACTGCATCCGCAGGTGACGATCCAGCTGGAGCTCCTGGATGCCGTCGTCGACCTGCTGGACAGCGGCCATGACCTCGGCGTGCGCTACGGCGCGCTGGAAGCATCCTCGCTCGTCGCGCGCGCGCTGGCGCCGAACTACCGCGTGCTGTGCGCGTCGCCGGCGTACCTGCAGCGCCACGGCGAACCGCGCACGCCGGCCGAATTGGCGGGCCACCGCTGCATCGTGATCGGCGATCAACGCCGCACGGACTGGAAGTTCGACGGCGACGAGACCGCACCCGTGCGCGTGGACGCCGCCTTCCTCACCAACGACGGCGGCGCCGCGCAGCAGCTGGCGCTGGCCGGCAGCGGCATCGCGCTGAAATCGATCTGGGACGTGGGGGATGACCTGGCGGCCGGCCGGTTGCGGCGTGTGCTTCCGAACCACGCGATGGCGGCGGCGCCGCTGCATGCGGTGTATCCGCACCAGCGGAACCTGGCGCCGCGGGTGAGGGTGTTCGTGGGGTATTTAAAGGAAAGACTACAGGAAGCGTGGAGGTGGTAACAACCAACGTCATTCCCGCGCACGCGGGAATCCATACTGAGTACGCTACGGACGCTCAGCATGGGTTCCCGCTTCCGCGGGAACGACGGCGAATCAGCTGACGGCCGCCTCCAGCAACGTCACCGTCCGCGCCTCCGTATCCAGCCGGCCCCGGATCCCGACCGGCATCGTGAACTGGTTGCGGATATGCCCGAACGAATACCCCGTCACCGCCGGCACGCGCAGCGGCTGCAGGTGCACGTCGAGGGTCTCGTCCAGGGTCAGCGACGGCCCGTCGCCCTGCGGCCCGCAGTTCTCGCAGATGCCGATCATGACGCCGGCCGCCTTGTCGAAACCGGCGGCCAGGTCGAGCTGCGTCATCCAGCGGTCGATGCGGTACGGCTCCTCGTTCACCTCTTCGAGGAACAGCAGGCCGCCCGTGAAATCCGCCGCGTACGGCGTGCCCGCCAGTGCGCTCACGAGCGACAGGTTGCCCCCGATGAGCGGGCCCTCGGCGACGCCTCCGTGCACGGTGCGCGTCGCGTACCACGGCTCTTCCAGCGCGCGGCGGTCGTTCTCCGCCGACATCGGGATCGTGTAGGCGTCTCTCGGCTCCATCAGCACGGCTAGCAAGTGCTCCGTCGAATACCCGGACGGCGTGCTCGATGCGACCGGGCCGTGGAACGTCACGAGGCCCGCGTGGCGGTGGATGGCGAGGTGCAGCGCGGTGATGTCGGAGTAACCCAGCAAGACCTTCGGATGCGTGCGGATCAGGCGGTAGTCCAGGTGCCGCAGCAGCGAGATGCAGCCGGAGCCGCCGCGGATCGCCCAGATGGCTTTCACCTCGGGATCGCGGAACATCGCGTGCAGGTCGGCGATACGTGCCGCGACCGTGCCGCCGTAATTGCCCCACACGTCGCGCAGGTACGTGCCCGGCTTGACGCGGAAGCCCAGCGCCTCGATGTGCTGCACGGCCTTCTCGATCGAGGCGTCGCTCGTGTAGCCGCCCGGTGCGACGAGGCCGACGACGTCGCCGCGGCGCAGGCGCGGTGGTTTGATCAGTGGTGTCATTTTTCTCGATGCGGACCGTGCAGGCGCGAACGGAAGCAGCAGCGCCGCCGCCATCATCGCGTTGAATCGTCGCCTGCTGTTCATGGAATGAGGTTCAAGTAAAACGGCCCGCGCCGCGGAAGCTTGTGGCTTCCAGGGTCGCGGGCCGCAGGTCGTGCCAAGGATACTGGCGCTACCGATTAGAAGAAGCGGTATTTGACGTCGAAACTCAGCGAGCGGCCGCGCGGATCGGCCACGCGCGGATCCCAGCCGGCGCCCACGACTTCGTCCACGTTGTGCGCCGTGAACGGCGGGTCGCGGTCGAACAGGTTCTGGATGCCGACGGTGACCGTCGTGTTTTTCAAGCCCGTGTACGTCGTCGACAGGCCCCACGTCGTGTAGCTGGCGACGTGCGGATTGAAGCCGGCCGGCGGCGTGCCCTTGCCGCCGTTCGGCACCTGGTCCTTGTAGCCGTCGCGGTACAGGTTACTGAGCAGGAAGCTCCACGCGCCCTTGTTCACGCTGAACGTGGCGTTGTGCTTCCAGCGCAGGTAGATGTCGCGCGTGTAGAAGTTGCCGACGTATTCGACGTACGGCTGGCCTTCGAACTCGGCGAACTGGTAGCTCTGCGTCCAGGTGCCGTCGAGGGTCGCGTTCCAGCGCCAGCCGTCCGGCAGGTTGCCGCGGCCGCGCAGGCCCACGTCGGCGCCGCGCGTCTTGAGGCCGGCCGCGTTGATCCAGCCCGCGTCGACGTAATCGATGGTGCCGTCCGCATTGCGGTGGATGTACTCGCCCAGCGCAGCCGCATTGGCCAGCACGACTTGCGGCGTGCGGTTCAGGATGCGGTCCTTGACGTTGATCGCCCAGTAGTCGACCGACATCGAGAAGTTCGCGTTCGGCTCGACGATGAAGCCCAGGGTGCCCTGCTTGGAGGTCTCCGGACGCAGGTTCGGGTTGCCGCCGCTGAAGTAGTTCAGGCGCTCGATCGCGCAGTAGCGCGGGTCGCCCGGGTGGGACGCGCAGCCGACCGGGTCGGACACGCCGTTCGGCAGTTCCTGGTCCAGGCGGCCGGAATACAGCTGCGCGAAGCTCGGCGCCAGGAAGCCCTTGTTGGCCGAACCGCGCAGCATCAGCCAGCTCGTGGGACGATAGCTGAACGCGATCTTCGGATTCGTCGTCGCGCCGATCAGGCTGTAGTCGTCGCGGCGCAGCGCCAGCTGCAGTTCCAGGTTCTTCATGACCGGGACCACGAGCTCGGTGTAGATCGCCTTGACGTTGCGGTTGACCGTGTCCTGGTTCGCGTTACCCGGCGCCAGCAGGATCTTGGTCGCGTCGACGTCCTGCGCGAAGCCATAGCCTTCGCGGCGCAGGTCGGTGCCGATCGCACCCTGCAGCGGGCCGGCCGGCAGTTGCCAGATCTCGCCCGAGATCGAGGCATTGAACTGCGTGAGCGTCGTCTTGCCGTGCTGGAGGCGGCCGTAGAACTTGGTGCCTTCCAGCGCCTGCATCGCGGCGGCGCTCTGGCCCTGCGACGGCGCGGCGAACGGGTTCACGACGCCGCTGCCCAGCACCTGGTACAGCGCGCTCGTGTAGGCATAGCCGTCGACGAGGTCCGTCTTGGTGTGGCTCTCGCTGTGCGACAGGTCGATCTTGTAGTCCCACTTGCCGGCGAGGACGCCCTCGGCGCCCGTCATCAGGCGCACGGTGTCGGTCGTGTAGTTCTGCGTGCGGTTACCCAGCGGCCAGGCGCGCCATTTGTAGATGATCGGCTTGGTCTTGTCGAACGACGCGATGTACGGCGACAGGTCCTGGTAGTACGGGCCGCCCACCGGATACGCGTTGCCGTTCGCGAGCGACGTGGAAATCTGCGCCGGCGTCAGGATCGCCAGCGAATTCGTGTGCGCGGCGACGGCTTCGGCGAACACGCGGTGATCCGGGTTGACCTGGAACGTGGCGCGGGCGACGCCGTTCGTGCGCTCCGTCGGCAGCTGCATCACGTAGTCGCCGCCGTAGTCGTACGCGCAGGAATAGGTCGAGCGCAGCGGCGACGTCACGTCCTTCCACAGCGCCGTCGCGTACTGGTTCATGCCCTGCACGCTGTCGCACTTGCCCTGCAGGGAGAGGAGACCGGCCTGCAGGTATTTGTTCGGATCGCCCGGCATCTGGAAATTCGAGCCCAGCGCGGTGCCGGCGCCCGTCAGCTGGTTGGCGACCGGGGTGCCGGTGGTGTCCGGCGACAGGCCGCGCGCCGGCTGGTAGCCGTTGGCGAACGAGCGCTGGTGCGAATCGAGTTCGTTGTTCCGGTCGTAGCCGATGGCCACCATGACGTTGAAGCGGTCGGTGTCCAGGTTGCCGTGGCCGGCCACCACCTGCAGCCGGCGGGTGGCGCCGCCACCGTGCTCCGTCCAGTTGCCGGTGGCATTCGCCTGCACGCCTTCGTAATTTGTCTTGAGGATGAAGTTGATGACGCCGCCGACGGCGTCCGTGCCGTAGATCGCGGACGCGCCATCCTTCAGCACTTCGATGCGGGCGACGGCCGCCAGCGGGATCGTGTTCAGGTCGACCGCCTTGCCGGACAGGCCGTAGCCCGAAATGCGGCGGCCGTTGATCAGCACGAGGGTGCCGGTCGGGCCCAGGCCGCGCAGCGACGCGAACGAGCCGCCGCCGCTGACGCGGTCGGCATCGGCGCCGAACACGTTATTACCTGAAGTCATATTGTCGGCGCCCGTGCCGTTGGCCGAAATCAGGCGCATCAGCTGTTCCGCGTTCGTGACGCCCTGCTTGTCCAGCTGGTCCATCGTGATCGTCTGTACCGGCAGCGCGCCTTCGGTGGCGATGCGCTTGATGCTGGAACCCGTGATTTCGACGCGTTGGATCGGCTTGTCCGTTTGCGCTTGCTGCGCGACGGCCGGGGCTGCGGTACCGATCACGGCGATCATGGTCGCTAGCTTCTTTAACTTCACGTGGCTCTCCTTGGTGCACGATGACGTTGGCATGAATTCTTGATTCAAAGGTAAGCGCACTGGCGCGCGCCCAGCCAATGAAAATTCCGGCGCTGACTATAACTGCAGGGAATATTTCACGTAGTCAATCTAGCAAAAAGTATCACTTCCCTCGTGCAGCACGTGTCCTTTCCGCAACATCGACATCCAGATAACGCCATTGCGTGAATTCGACAGGGTGGCGTTTGTAGTTTTTCAGCCACGGTTGTCGGATATCTGCCGAGAGCACATGCGTCAGCGGCACCCACGGGTTATAGGCGTGGATCAGCTGGTTCATCTCGAAGTACAGCTTCTGGCGCTCGGGACCGTCCTTGAGCGCGTGCGCCTGCTCGTAGCGTTCGTTGTAGGCCGGCAGATTGAAACGGGCGTAGTTGGCGCGGCCCGCGTTGGGGCCGTACAGCAGCTGGTAAAAATTGTCGCCGTCGGGGAAATCGGCGATCCAGTTACTCTCGAACATTTGCACCTTGCCGAGGCGCGATGCCTTGATGATCTCGGTTTTCTTGTCCGACTTGAACACGACGCGCAGGCCGACGGCATTCAGGCATTTGCGCCACAGTTCGTCGCGCAGGCGGCCGCCGACCGTCGCTTCGCTGCTCATCTGCAGCGTGAGCGGTTCCGTGCCGCCACCCGCCTTCGGCTGTCGCCGAAACCCATCGGGGTCGCGCTTGTCGTAGCCGAAGCGGTCCAGCAGCGCGTTCGCCATCGCCGGATCGTACGGGACGGGGCTGCGGTAGTTCGGGTCATAGCCCAGCACGCCCGGCGGCAGCGGCGATTCGGCCTTGATCGCGAACCCTTGTTTCAGCAGCGCGATGTCCTCGGCGCTGTTGTAGCTGAGCGAGATCGCACGGCGCAGCGCCACCCTCTCCTTCGAATAACCGCCCAGCACCGGATCCTCCATGTTCATCCACATGTAGTAGGTCTGCAGCACGGGGAAGCGGTACAGCTGCATGCCGCGCGCGGTGAGCTCGGGTTTCAGCTTGCCGTTCCTGATGACCATGTCCGTCATCGATTCCGGCACCTGCTCCAGGTAGTCGTATTCGCCGTTCAGGAAGCCCAGCATGCGGCCCTGGAATTCTTCCGCGATCTTGATGTCGACCTTGTCCACGCGCGGCAGCTTCTGGCCTTCGAGCGCGCGGGCGATGGCGCGGTCGGCGGGATCGGCGGCCGGGTCCGTCGCCACGCCGGAGTGAAAGACGGACGTCGACGTGGGATTGGCGACGAGGACGATGCGGTCGCTGCGCTTCCAGTCCCCCAGCATGAACGGTCCCGTGCCGACGGGGTGATTGCCGGCCTGGCCCGGATACGCCTCGATCACTTCACGCGCGACGACGCCGGTCGCCGGCGTGGCCAGGTAAAACAGGAAATTGTTATCCGGCTCGGAAAGACGGATGCGCAGCGTGTACCGGTCGACGGCCTGCAGGCCCGGGATGCCCGTCGCGTAGCTGAAACGGTCCTTCCACGCCGCATCGCCCAGCAGTTTTCCCTCGAACATGAACGACCACGGCGATTTCAGCGTCGGGTCATACAGGCGCTGGATGCTGTAGACATAGTCGGCCGCCGTCACCTCGCGCGGCGGACCTTTAAAGGCCGGGTCGGGCGTAAAACGCATGCCGGGGCGGATGTGGAACGTGTACGTCAGGCCGTCGGCGGAGATCTCGGGCAGGTCCTTCGCGCCATTGCCCTGCAGTTTGACGGGGCGCGCGAGGTAGTCGTAGCGCAGCAGCGGATCGAACAGGTTTTCCAGCAGGGACAACGTGGCGATGTCGGACGCGACGGCCGGGTCCATGCCTGTCTCGCTCGTCGACAGGAACATGTGCAGGACCTTGGGTTGCGGGCCTTGCGCGGCGGCGAATGGGGCGAGAGCGGTGAACAGCAGGGAAGCGAGGAAGGAGCGGCGAGTCGGCATGGCGAGGTCCTGGAAGCGTTGCGTATCATAGGCTCAGGCTTTGGACCCAGGCAATACGGCAGCGCGATAACAGAACGCCAAGCTTTCCAGAGGCGCATAACTTTTTTACATATCCCTAGCCCATACTTTCATCAGTGCAGCTTGCTCAGCGCCTATACTCTCCGCTGCACAATCGAGCCCAGGCGGCATGAGCCGCCGAAACTACGACACCCATGGCTTTAAATTACATCTGGATCGGCTTCTTCCTCGTCGGCTTCGTTGCGGCACTGGCCCAATGGATCTTCCTCGGAGACACCGAGATCTTCAAGCGCATCATCGACGGCACCTTCGACGCGGCCAAGATGGGCGTGATGGACATCGCCCTGCCGCTGGCCGGCGTGATGACCCTGTGGCTGGGCATCATGAACATCGGCGAAAAGGCCGGCGCCGTCGGCTGGCTGGCGAAAGTGATTTCTCCCTTCTTTTCGCGCATCTTCCCGGAAGTGCCGAAGGACCACCCGGCCACGGGCCACATGGTGATGAATTTTTCCGCCAACCTGCTGGGCCTGGACAATGCCGCGACGCCGTTCGGCCTGAAGGCGATGGAAAGCCTGCAGACGCTGAATCCGAACAAGGACACCGCCAGCAACGCACAGATCATGTTCCTCGTGCTGCACACGTCGGGCCTTACCCTGATTCCGCTCGCGATCATGGCGCAGCGCGCGATCCTCGGCGCGAAAGACCCGTCCGACATCTTTATCCCGTGCATGATCGCGACCTATGTCGCCACGGTCGCCGGCATCATCGCCGTGTCGATCCGCCAGCGCATCAACCTGCTGAACGGCGTCGTGCTGGGCTGGCTGGGCGGCATGACGGCCGCGATCGCCACGCTGATCTGGTACTTCACGCAATACCTCACCAAGCCGGAAATCGAGACCGTCTCCAAGGTCGCGAGCAATTTGATCCTGTTCACTATCATCGTCGTGTTCATCGTCGGCGCGATGATTCGGCGCGTCAATGTGTACGAGGCGTTCATCGAAGGCGCCAAGGGCGGCATCCAGACGTCCCTCACGATCATCCCCTATCTCGTCGGCATGCTCGTCGCCATCTCCGTGATCCGCAATGCCGGCGTGCTCGGCTTCGTCGTGCAAGGCCTGGAATGGCTCATCCGCATGGCCGGCCTCGACACCGCGTTCACGCCCGCCCTGCCCACCGCGCTCATGAAGCCGCTGTCCGGCAGCGGGTCGCGCGCGCTGATGATCGACGCCATGAAGACGTATGGCGTCGATTCCTTCGTCGGCCGCCTGGCCTGCATCTTCCAGGGCTCGGCGGACACCACGTTCTACATCGTCGCGCTGTACTTCGGCTCGGTCGGCGTGCGCAAGACGCGCTATGCGATTTCCTGCGGGCTGATCGCCGACTTTGCCGGCATCATCGCGGCCATCTCGGTGGCCTACGTGTTCTTCGGATAATGGCTATAGCAAGAACAAAAAGGACAGGCATGCTTCGTCGTCACGCACTGACTCTTCTCTCCGCCGCGCTGCTGGGCATCGGCATGCCGGCCGCGGCCCAACTGCAACCGTCACCGCCGGCGTCGATGACGACGCCGCTGCCGATCCCCGTCACGGACGCCCTGCGCGCGGCGGCGATTCCCGAGGATGCCGTGAGCGCGCTCGTCCTGCGCGGCGACAGGACGGTGTTGTCGCACCTGGCCGACCATCCGCTGCATCCCGCGTCGACGATGAAACTCGTCACGACCCTGGTCGCCCTCGAGCAGCTGGGCCCCGTGTTCCGCGGCCGCACCGAAATGCGCACGACCGGCCAGGTCAAGGGCGACGTGCTGCACGGCGACCTCGTGCTGCGCGGCGGCGCCGACGTCGACCTGTCCACCGAGACGTTGACGACCATGCTGCGCGCCCTGCGCTACCAGGGCATCCGCCGGATCGACGGCAACCTGGTCATCGACCGCACGCTGTTCAATCCGGCGCGCGCGGATGTCGGCGTGCCGCCGTTCGACGAGTCGCCGGAGGCCTACTACAACGCCATCCCGGACGCGCTGTTCGTCAACCGCAACATGCTGCAACTGGACATCCGCTCGACGCCGCGCCCGGACGGCAAGCCGGCCACGCGCGTGCGCGTCGCGATGCAGCCCGAGCTCGACGGCGTCACCGTCGACACGGACATGAAGCTCATCGATGCCGACTGCGCCACCTGGGAAAACGGGTGGAAGCTGCCGGAAGCCGTGCCGCGTCCGGGCGGCGGCATCAAGGTCGTGCTGCACGGCACCTTCCCGAAAAACTGCGTGGCCAGCGAGTCGATCAACGTGATCGACCGCCAGGAATACGTCGCCCGCCTCGTGCGCCGCCAGTGGAAGACGCTGGGCGGCACCATCACAGGCACGGCCGTCGAAGGCGCCACGCCGCCGGGTGCGCGCCTGCTGGCCGAGCACGTGTCGCGCCCGCTGCCGGAAGTCATCCGCGACATCAACAAGCCCTCCGACAACACCCTCGCCCGCCTGCTCTTCCTGAGCCTGGGCGCACTCGAGCCCGACCCCGTGCTGGGCAGCCATCCGCAGCCCAACACATCCGGCACGACCCTTACGACGCTTGCCCGCAGCGAGGCGGTCGTGCGCGCCTGGATGCGCACGCGCGGCATCGACGACACCGGCTTCGTCGTGGAAAACGGCTCCGGCCTGTCGCGCATCGAAAGCATCACGCCTGTCCAGATGGCGGGCCTGCTGCAGGCTGGCCTGCGCAGCAACTGGGCGCCGGAACTCCAGGCCAGCATGCCGATCGCGGCCGTGGACGGCACGATGCGCCGCCGCCTGCACGACAGCCCCGCCGCCAGCCGCGCGCGCCTGAAGACGGGCACGCTGTCCAACGTCGTCGCGCTGGCCGGTTACGTGCCGGATGCGGACGGCAGGCAGTGCGTGCTCGTCGCCTTCGTCAACAGCGACCGGGTCGGCAATGGGCGCGGCCGGGCCGTGCTCGATGCGCTCGTCGACTGGGTTGCGCGGCTGGATGGGACGCCGTCGGCCGTGCCTGCAGTTACGAACTCGGCGAACGGCGCTGCGACGCCGTAACGGTGCCGATGGCGGTCTCGACGGTGCCGCCGTCGCGTATCGCCGCCCACCCTACGGCTTGCTGACCTGTCCGGCTGCGGCGAGCGGCGCATCGCCACCGTCCAGCCACGGCGTTCCCGGCAGATTGGGCTTCGCTTCCACGAGCGACACCTGCGCCTTCGTGTTCGCGCGGATCGTGCGCACGATGTCCAGCATCGTGGTCTCGGTGAATTTTTCCGGTGTGCCGAGCATCATGCCTCCAACCCGGCGCGGCCAGGACAGCCAGCCGCCTTCGGACTTCGTGAAGACGGCGTACATGTCGAGGTGGTAGCCGTTCTTGTACGGGAACAGGCAGGCGACCATGTTCATGTTGTCGCCGCCGCGTACTTGCGGGGCAGCCTTGGCGGTCCAGGCGGCGCCTTCGCAGCTCGGGCTCTTGTCGACGGCGGTGCCGGGCGCGGCGCTCGTCGGGTCGGCCATCTTGAAGTGGCCCGGTAGATCGGTGGCCTCGGCGGCCGGCGTCGCGATGGAGGCTTCCTTCACGTTGCGGTTGAGGCCTTCGGTGGCGGCACTGGCCACGGCCTCGCGCGCGGCGTCGGTTTTGATGTCGAATACGCGGTAGTACTCGACCGTCGTGTCGCGCGCGGCGAACCGGCTGCCGGCGTCGGTGCCGCAACCGGCCAGCGCGGCCATGATCAGCAGGATAAAACCGGACAACAACGAACTCTTCATCTCTTTCTCCTTCGCGTGGGCGTGGGTCAGTGGACCGATTGTCCCGGCTGAGAAATGCAGGAGAATGAGCTTGCTCAAGCGTGCACGGGTGCCGTCAGCGTGGCGCGACAGCACCGTGCGACGGGGTCAGAGCACGCGGCGGAAAGTCTGGCGCACGAGGTTGCGGTCGCCGCAATCGAAATGCCACCA
This sequence comes from Massilia orientalis, assembly GCF_030411975.2. NCBI lineage: Bacteria > Pseudomonadati > Pseudomonadota > Betaproteobacteria > Burkholderiales > Oxalobacteraceae > Massilia > Massilia orientalis. The sequence continues at coordinate 183,770 of NZ_JASNRB020000011.1, forward strand.
CTCCGTGTTGATGCCGACGAAACCGGCCTGGAACATGGCGTCGCGCAGCAATTGCCGGTTGGCCACCTGCTCCGCCGACAATTCACCGCTGGCCAGGAAGCGGGCTTCCAGCGCGGGATGCGACAGTTCCGTCATGTCGTCGAAGCCCGTGCCCATGTCGAGTTCGCGGCCGTCCTCGTCGAGGATGGTGATGTCCAGCGCCATCCCGAACGAGTGGATCGAGCCGCGCTGCGGATGCGCGAGATACATCTGCAAATCGGTACCGGCCAGCGCATCCCACAGTTGCTGCTGGACGCGCTGCGGACGCAGGGCGTCCAGCACGAGCGGCGTGCAACCGGGGCGGCGCGCCTTCAACCACGCGACGACGCGCTCCAGCGCACACGCCGCGTCGCGGTGCAGCCAGGCGCAATCGTAGGGAGAGTACAAATCGCGGCCCACGAAATTGTTCGGGGTCGCGTAGCGCAGGTCGACGGCGATGCCGGCGATGGTCGACAGGTGGCGGAACCCCGGGTGGCCGGCGATGTCCTCGCTGGCGATGGTATTCATGAACATCCCTTATCCAACAGATTGCGCGCCGTGGCGCCGATGCACATGGCCAGTTCGCGCGCGCCGTGCGACAGCGGTGCGTGGCTGGCCGTCAGCAGGTACAGCTGGACGGGGATCGTCGGCGCCCACGGGCGGCACTGCACCTTGCCCGGCGCGGCGGACGCGGCCGTGAACGGATCGAGCACCGCCGTGCCCGCACCCGCCTCGACGAGAGATCTCGCGATCTGGTACGTCTGCACGACGGTGCGAAAGACCGGGTGCACGTCCTGCGCCTCGCATGCGGCCACGACCATTTCGCCGAGCGGGTCACGGTCGGCCAGGCCGATCAACTCGCCGCTGAGACCGGACGGCGTGATCGCTTGCGCGCACTCCGCGTCGGTCCACGTGCCGGCCGGCGCCATCACCATCAGCGCGCCCTGCGCGATCGGCTCCGCTTCGATGCCGGGGTGGCGCGGATCCTGCAGCGACAGCGCCAGGTCGGCCTCGCCGAGGCGCAACGCGTTCACGATCTCGCTCGTGTGGAACGTGGCGAGCTCGCAGCGGGTCTGCGCGAAATCGCGGCGCCACACGGTCAGCGCGGCGGGCAGCACGGAGACGGCGATCGTCGGCGTGGAGACGAGCCGCACGGTTTCCTCGGCGCGGTTTTTCAGGCTCGCGGCCAGGCGGCGGATGCCCTGTAGGTCGCGGTTCAGCTTTTCCGTCTCGGCGAACAGGCGGTGCGCTTCCGGCTTCGGGATCAGCTTGCCGCGCACGCGCTCGAACAGCGGCATGCCCAGCTGCAGCTCGGCGTGCTGCAGGACTTTCGTCACGGCCGGCTGCGAAATGTGCAGGACCTGCGCGGCGCCGCTGATGGTGCCGACCTGCATGATGGCGTGGAAGACTTCGATATGGCGCAGGCGCATCGTCAATACCTGGTCACTGCTGCACAGGCGCAGGCGGCACCGCCGGCTGCGGCGGCACCGCCGGCTGCGGCGGCACCGGTGGTTGCGGCGGTTGCGGCGGTTCCGGAGGTGCAGGCGGCGCGGGCGGTATCGGCGTCACATCCGGAGTGATGACGGGCGCCGTGATGACCGGCGCCGGCAACGGCTGCGGCAGCGGACCGGTCGGGTTCGTCAGCGCTTCCAGCAGCGCGGCCGTCTCGACGTCCGGATTGCCGTCGATGTTGGCCGGACGGTATTTCATCTGAAACGCCGACAGCACGGTACGCGTCTGCTCGTCGAGCACGCCCGACTGCACGAGGCCGTAGCCCCACGTCGCCAGCTTCTTCTGGTACCACGCGATGTCCGGCAATTGCACCTGGAAGATCGGCACGAGCATGGCGACGCGGTCGGCATTTGGCCACGCGACGAGGCCGGCGGCCGCGAGCTGCCGCCACGGGAACATCGGGCCCGGGTCCTGCTTGCGCAGTGGGGCGATGTCGGAATGGCCCAGCACGTTTTCCGGCGCGATGTGGTGGCGCGTGACGATGTCGCGCACGAGCGGGATCAGCGCGTCGATCTGCGCTTGCGGGAACGGTGCGTAGACGCGGCCGGTCGGCGTGTCCTTCCAGCCCAGGTTGACGATCTCGATGCCGATCGAGCTGTTGTTCAGCTGCGTGAAATTCTTCCAGCTCGAGTTGCCCGCATGCCAGGCCGCGTTCTTTTCATCGACGAGGTTGTAGATGACGGGGACTGGGTCGGCGGTCACGAGGTAATGGGCACTGACTTCCTGCTGGGTCAGGATCCTGAGCGATTCCGGGAAGTTCTGGGCGGTGTAGTGCAGCACGAGGAAACGTACGCGGCTGGCCTGGCCCTTGGCCGTGTACGTGTGGTCGTATTGCGGTCCGGATGGAGGCGTGGCGCAGCCGGCCAGCAGGGCGAGAAGCAGGGTCGCGACGAGTGTCTTCATGTCGATGTCATGGGGTTGAGTGGATCGGCAGCGAGCGCCATGCGCGCCGCCGCGTGATGGGCCTGGCCCGGGGTCTGTGTCAAGGCGATGCCGGGCAGCGTCGCGCGCATGGTGTCGACGATCAGCGGATGCAGCTCCGCCGCCCGCCCGGACACGGCGACGGGACGCGGTCCGAAGCGCCCCGTCAGCGCCAGCGCGAGGCGCGCGAGTTCGCGGCCGGCCGCGCGCAGGATGTCGGCTGCGACGGGATCCTTATCGGCCGTCGCCGCCACCGCGAGCGCCAGCTTGCCGACGGCGCCCCGTTCCTGGCCATAGATGAACTGGCGCGAATATGCCCAATCGGCGCCGCCGACGTAGTCGAACACGGCCTGCGCCAGCGGCGACGATTCCCAGCTGCCGGGCCGCTCGTCTTCGAGGCGCCAGATGTGGCGCAGCGCTTCCTTCGCGATCCAGAAGCCGCCGCCGCCATCGTCCAGCACGACGCCGCGGCCGCCCGCACGGTGGAACTGGCCGTGTACGTCGACGAAGGCGCCGATGGAGCCCGTGCCCGCGTACACGAGATAGCCTGCGCCCGGCGCGAAGCTGGCGCGGTAGGCGATCTCCATGTCGCTGCAGAAGTGGATGCGGGCCGGATCGAGGTGCAGCTCTTCCGCCAGCCAGCGCTGCAGCAGTTCGCTGTCGCCACCGAAGCCCGTCAGGCCCGCTTCGACCCGGCCCGGCACGCCGTGCACGAGGGCTTGCGTCGCCAGTTCGGCGAAGGTGGCGCGGACCGTGTCGCGGCCGTGCGGCGTACCCATCTGCAGCGCGGACAGGCCGGCGACGCGGCCCTCGGCCACGATGGCGCCGCCGGGCGCGGCAAGGGCCCAGCGCGTCTCGGTGCCGCCGGCGTCGATGCCGAGTCCCAGGCTGCCAGCCGGACTCGGCGGTATAGGTTCGGGTTGCGAATCGATCATGATCACCCGCCAGTGTACGCCGTCAGGCGCTCATCGGGCGAATGAATGGTGGCGGGCGATGCATGACCCAAGGTTATGCCTTGCGCCAGGCTTCGATCCTGGGACTCTCGTTGCCCAGGCGGTCGACGGCGCTGACGACGACGGCATCCGCCGCGCCCAGCTTCGCATCGTCCGGCACGGCCCAGTCCACGCGTGACGCGGGCGCCACGGCGAAGCGCCACTGGTTGCCGAAGCGCGACCAGATCGCGTACATCGCATTGGCCTTGCCGGCCGCGAGTTTCAGGTACACGGACGGGCCCTTGCGCACGGCCGCGACGGACGGCGCGCACGGCCCTTCGTTGCCGAGCCATGGTGTGGCGGGCACGAGCGCGGGTCCCGGATAGGACACGGCGCGCAGCTGGTCGCTGATCCCTTTGCGGTTTTCCATCAGCGGCGCCATGCTGAAGTGCACGTGGCCATTCGCGCTCGGACGAGATCGCGTGTGGTCGATCTGGTCGAGGATTTCCTGCGGCGGATACTCCTTCGTCGGCGCGCCGATGCGGCTCGTGAACAGGCCCGGCCACACGTGGCGGCCTTTTGGATTCTGCGTCAGCCAGTAGTCCAGCAGCACGTCGTACGCCTGGCCCGGCTGGCGGATGCCCCAGTACAACTGCGGCGAGAAATAATCGAGCCAGCCATTTTGCAGCCACGTCTCGGCGTCCGCATACAGCTTGTCGTACTGCGAAAAGCCGACGATGCCGCGCGGGCGGCGGTCCGGCCGGCCCAGGCCGAACGGGCTGATGCCGAAGCGCACCCAGCTCTTCTCGCGGTGGATGCCCTCGTACATGGCCTCGATCAGGCGGTTGACGTTCTGGCGCCGCCACGACGCGCGATCGAGCCGCCCGCCGCCGGCCAGGTAGCGCTGCCACGCCGGTTCGTCCGGAAAATCCAGCTCGGCCTTCGCGGTGCGGCCTTCCAGCGCGGCGCCTTCCGCGCCGGTCGCCGTCGGGGCCTCGATCGGGTACGGATAAAAATAATCGTCGATGTGGACGCCGTCGATGTCGTAGCGGCGCACGACGTCGAGCACGACGTCCAGCGTCTGCTTGACGGCGGCTTCCTCGCCCGGGTCCATCCACTGGTATTTACCGTAGGTCTTGACGGCGGCAGGATTCGTGCGCGTGATGTGGTTCGGCGCGGCCGGCGAGCGGGCGCCGTTGTGGCGGGCGCGATACGGGTTGAACCACGCGTGCAGCTCGAGCCCGCGCGCGTGCGCCTGCGTGACCCAGAATTTCAGCGGGTCGTACCACGGCTGCGGCGCCTGGCCCTGCAGGCCCGTCAGGTATTCCGACCACGGTTCCAGCTTGGACGGATAGATGGCGTCCGCGGACGGGCGCACCTGCAGCACGATGGCATTCAGGTTCAGCGCCTTGGCGCGGTCGAGGATGGCGATGGCTTCGGCCTGCTGCTTGTCGGCGGAGAGGTTCGGCTTGCTGGGCCAGTCGATGTTGGCGACGGTCGACACCCACGCGGCCCGGAATTCACGCGGGGCGGGCGGCGGCTCATCGCCGGCGGGGACGTTGCTCACCAGCGGAGGCGTCGAACTGCAGCCCGACATGAGGCCTCCCATCGCCAGCGCACCGGCGACTCCCGCGAACGCGAATGCGCGTCGTTTTTGATCAGGTTGCAACACCAACTCCTAGACTTTGACGAACCACCGTTTGCGCCACATGCCCCACGCGACGAGGAACATGCACGCATCGAACAACACGGCATGCAGCAGCGACGTATTGACGGCGCCGATCGTCAACGCGGCGATCGGCGCATACAACACCTGCCCCAGCGTGTGCTGGCTGCCGTCCGGCTGCGCGAATTTTACATAGCCCAGCATTTTCGCGACAAATCCGGAAAATGCAAAGATGAACAGCGCGTTCATGCCGTAGATGACGAACGGAAGAGTCCAGCGCGCCGCCAGCGTACGTACACGGGACGACGGACTCACGTCCAGCGGCCAATAGAATGCGGAAAATGCCAGGCAGGCCAGGCCGGTCATCAGGAAGCAGTACGACGGTGTCCACAGGCTCTTGTTGATCGGCATGAGAATGATATCGAGAAACATCCCAATCGCGACGCACGCGATGCCGGCGACCACCAGGCCGGCCACCTGCCGCGTGCGGTCCACGTTCGACGCGAGCCAGCGCCCGGCCAGCACGCCGAACAGCTGGCTGCACAGCGCGGGCAAGGTCGACACGATGCCTTCCGGATCCCACGTCTTCGACTGCACCCACAAGTGCTTGCCCAGCAGCGTGCGGTCGACCCACGCGCCGAAGTCCTGTCCCGGCTCCAGCACGCCGGCGCCGATGCCCGGCACGGGAACGTAGAGCATCAGCACGCTGTACAGCGCCAGCACGCCCGCGATGATGGCCAGTTGCGCGCGCCAGCCGCAGTACACGACGATGGGTGCGGCCAGCAAGGTGCACAGCGCGATCCGCTGCAGCACGCCGGGGATGCGCACTTTGTCGATATTGAAGTAGGGCATGAAGTTCAGCAGGAAGCCGATCAGGAAGATCAGCAGCGCGCGCCTGGCCAGCTTGGCGAGCAGGCGCGGACGGTCGGCACCGGCTGCTGCCAGGCGGCCCAGCGACAGGGCCATCGCCACGCCGCCGATGAACAGGAAGAACGGGAAGATGCAGTCCGTAAAAGTCCAGCCGTTCCACCTGGCGTGTTCCAGCGGTCCGTACAGATGGCCCCAGTCGCCCGGATTATTGACCAGCACCATCGCGGCAATGGTAAAACCGCGGAAGGCGTCGAGCGACACGAGGCGTTGATGGTTCACTTCTTGCCGAACTCCGGATCGATCTTGACCAGTGCCGCCATCGCGAAGGCGGGGATCGTCGCGAGGCAGGTCCAGACGAAGAAATGCTGGTAGCCGATCATCTCCTGCAGCTTGCCGCTCCACATGCCCGGCACCATCATGCCGAGCGCCATCAGGCCCGTGCAGATCGCGTAATGGGCCGTCTTGTACGGGCCTTCCGACACCATGATCATGTACATCAGCATGGCGGTGAAACCAAAGCCGTAGCCGAACTGCTCGATCGCGAGGAAGCCGCAGATGACGCCGAAATTCTGCGGCTGCGCGGACGACAGGTACACGAACACGAGGTCCGGCAAGTGCACGGCCAGGACCATCAGCCACAGGCAGCGTTTCAGGCCGAGGCGCGAGATCAGATAACCGCCGAACAGGCCGCCGATGGTCAGCGCGATGATGCCGATGGTGCCGTACGCGGTGCCGTACTGCTCGGTCGTGAGGCCCAGGCCGCCCGCGCTCACCGGGTCCTTGAGGAACGGCGCGACGAGCTTCAGCAGCTGCGATTCGCCCAGGCGGAACGTCAGAATGAAACCGAGGATCAGCCAGATGTCGCGCTTGCGGAAAAAGCTGGCGAAGGTGGCGAAGAAGCTGGCGACGGGATTGGTGCCTTCTGCCGCCCGGTGATCCGTATCAGGCCGCGGCAGCACGGCCTGGTGCCATGCGCAGAGCGCGAAGAACAGCCCGCACAGCACGAAGAACACGATGCTCCACGCCTGGTGCACGTCGCCCAGCGATGTCGAGAGATGGCCGGCCAGGATCACGAGCGGTCCCTGCGCGGCCAGGGTGGCAAGCCGGTAAAACGTCGAGCGCACGCCGACATAAGCGGCCTGCTGTTGCTGGCGCAGGCCCAGCATGTAGAAGCCGTCGGCGGAAATGTCGTGCGTGGCGGATGCGAATGCCATCACCCACATGACGGCCAGGCTGATCATGAAGAACGACGGTAGGTGGAGTGTCCCGCCGACGGCCCCCAACGCGGCGGCCAGCACCAGTTGCAGAGACACCGTCCAGCCGCGCTTGGTGCCGAACAGGTCGACCACCGGCGACCACAGCGGCTTGATCACCCAGGGCAGGTACAGCAGGCTCGTATAAAAGGCGATGTCGGTGTTGGACAGCCCCATGTCCTTGTACATGATGACGGACAGGCTGTTGGCGACGATGTAGGGGATGGCCTGGCCGAAATACAACGAGGGCACCCACAGCCACGGGTTCTTGGATTGCGTAGTCTGCATGTTCTTTCGTCGTCGGCCGGCGGGCATTGCTGGGGCCCGCGCCGCGTCAGCCGGCCAGGGCGGCGCGCACGCTGCCGCGCGCGCTCTCCAGCAGGACACGCGCCTGCTCGACAGGGATGTTCTTGGACAAGGCCACGATCGCGACCTTGACATGGAAGTCGCACTGCGCCAGCACCGCGCGGGCCGCCTCCTCGTCGGCCCCGGTCGCGAACGACGTCAGGCGGATGGCTCGGCGGACCAGCTTGGCATTGGTCGCCTTCAAGTCTACCATCAGGTTGCCATAAACCTTGTTCAAACGCACCATCAAAGCGCTGGAGAAGGTGTTCAGCGCGATCTTCTGCGACGTGCCCGCTTTTAAACGCGTGCTGCCCGAGATGGCTTCCGGGCCCGTGTCCAGGGTGACCCCGATCTCGGCCTCGCCGGCGACGGGCGCCTCCGGATTGTTGGCGAAGCCGATCGTCAGCGCCCCGGCCGCGCGCGCGGCGCGCAGGGCGCCCAGCACATACGGCGTCGCGCCCGATGCGGCGAGGGCCAGCACGACATCGTCCGGCCCCACGTTCGCGTTGCGGATATCGGCCGCGCCCTGGTCGACGTCGTCCTCGGCACCTTCGACGGCGACGAACATCGCATCCGTCCCGCCGGCCAGCAGCGCGACGGCCCGGTCGTGCGGCCAGGAGAAGGTCGGGTACAGCTCGACACTGTCCAGCACGCCCAGCCGGCCGGACGTTCCGGCGCCCACATACACGAGGCGCCCGCCCCGCTCCATCCGGGGCAGCGCAGCGGTGACGGCCGCGGCGATGCGCGGCGCGGCGGCACGCACGGCATCGACGGCCCTGTACTGGTCGTCGACGAGCACGTTGACCAGCTCGGCGGTGGGATATTGATCGAGGGACGCGTGTTGCGGGGCGGGGGTTTCGGTGTTCAGCATCGCGTTGTTGTTCGACCTGGATGTGCGGACATGACCAGTGTAATACCGATGCCGCCGGGGCTGTCATGAAAGGATCGGCCGTTGTCATTCCGAAAAGTTATGCGGGATTGACATCGCAGTATTTGCCCGGCGCGGGATCAGTCCGTATTCTCGCCTGCATATCGGTGAAATGGGGATGACGATGAACAGAGCGCGGCGTTTGTTGCTTGGCATGGGCTTGCTCGGTGCCACCGGACCGTTGCTGGCGGCGCCGCCGCGCCGGCTGGACAGGGAACTCGCCGCCATCGCCGCGGATCCGGCCTGCGAGCTGGCGAGCCTGTCCGTGCTGGCGATCCGCGCCGGACAGGTCAGTTACGCTTATCAGTGCGGCCGGCGCTTCATCGGGCACGACGGCCTGCCGGACAAGAACGTTGGCCCTGATACATTGTTCCGTATCGCGTCGATCTCGAAGATGATGACGACGCTCGGGCTGATGCGCCTGCTCGAAGACGGCAAGGTCAGCCTGGACGCGGACGTCTCCGGCTACCTCGGCTTTACCTTGCGCAATCCGCATTTCCCCGGCCAGTCAATCACCCTGCGCCACCTGCTCACGCACACGTCCTCGCTGCGCGACGATGCCGGCTATTCGTGGGGCGCGGACGTCGCGCTGAAGGATGTGATCGACGCCCGGATGTTTGCGGCCAACGCGGGCCCGGGCGCCTACTTCACGTACTGCAACCTCGGCTGGGGCGTCATCGGCACCGTGATGGAACGTGTGACGGGCGAACGCTTCGACCGCCTGATGCGGCGCCTGCTGATCGAGCCGTTGGGTCTGCAGGCAGGCTATCTCCCTTCTGAACTGCCGCCCAAGGCGCTGGCCAATCTGGCCACGCTGTACCGCAAGCGCACGGTCGACACGGAAGTGTGGGATGCGACCGGTCCGTGGATCGCCCAGGTCGATGACTATAGTGTGAAGCCGCCGGCTGTGCTTGATCGCTATGTCATCGGTACGAATGCCACGCCGTTCAGTCCGACCGGCGGGCTGCGCATCAGCGCGCGCGACATGGGAATCGTGATGCGCATGTTGATGGGGCAAGGCATGCAGCTGTTGAAGCCGGCGACGCTATCGCTGATGTTCAGTCGGCAATGGACGTATGACGGGCGCAACGGCGACACATCGGATGGCCTGTTCCACTGCTGGGGGCTCGGCAATGAACAGTTCCCGGACGAAACGGGGACGAGGCTCGTCGAAAGTGGCGGCTTTCCGGCCGTCGGGCACCTGGGCGATGCGTACGGGCTGATGTCCGTGTTCGCGTTCGATCCGAAGCGCCGGAACGGGATGATCGTGCTGGTGGGCGGCACGTCGACGGATCCGTTCGCGCCCGTCAACAAGGGCAAGTATTCGTCGCTGGCGCGGTTCCAGGAGCGCATCCTGACCGCACTGTATCGGGGCGCGATTGTGCCCAAACTCGTGCCCAACAACAGTGCATAACATGAACACCGGTTATGCCCGGCCGCTCTACATTCATTAGCCGAGCAGAGGGCCGCCCCTTAAGCTTCCCAGCATGTCCATGATCAAGAGCGTGCACGGATGCAACAAGTAATCGTCATCGGCGGCGGCGTCGTCGGCCTGACCTCGGCGTGGTGGCTTCTCGAAGCCGGCTACCGGGTCACGCTGCTGGAACGCGCACCGGGCGTGGGCACCGGCACGAGCTACAGCAACGGCGGGCAACTGAGCTACCGCTACGTGTCGCCGCTGGCGGATGCCGGCGTGCCGCTGAAGGCCTTGAAATGGCTGTTCCAGGAACACGGCCCGTTACGCTTCCGCCCGCAATTCGACGCGCACCAGTGGCGCTGGCTGGCCGCCTTCCTCGCCAACTGCCGCGCCGACCTGAATCGCAAGACGACCCATAAACTGCTGCAACTGGGCGAGCTGTCGCGCCGCGCGATGGCGTCGCTGGAACCGGTCGTGCCGCTGGATGCGTTCGAGTGGCGTGACGCGGGCAAGCTCGTCGTCTACCGCACGCGCGCCGCCTTCGACGCGGCCGCCGCGAAGCCGAATGCCGGCGCCGTGTGGGATGCTTCCGAATGTGTCGCGCACGAACCCGCGCTGGCCGCGATGGAAAACAAGCTCGCGGGCGGGATCTACAACGGCGGCGAAGCGGTGGCGGATTGCTACGCGTTCTGCGTTGCGCTGGCCGAACGTATCGCGGCGCATCCGCGCTTCTCGGGGTTCGTGCATGGCGAGGCTTTGCGCTTCGTCACTGGCGGCGGCAGGATCGCCGGCGTGCAGACGTCGTCCGGGCTGCTGGCTGCCGATTCGTACGTGCTGGCGGCCGGCATGCAAAGCCGCATGCTTGGGGAGTCGGCGGGTCTGTCGTTGCCGATCTACCCGCTGAAGGGCTACAGCCTGACGGCACCCATCCGCCTGGACGATGTCGCGCCCGAGATCAGTGTCACCGACTTCGAACGCAAGGTCCTGTATGCGCGCATCGGCGACAAGCTGCGCGTGGCGGCCATGGTCGACATGGTGGGCGAAGACCTGAGCCTGAACGCTCATCGGCTGGACAGCCTCACGCGTCAGGTGAAAGAGACGATGCCGCGTGCGGCCGACTACACCCAGATCACGCCGTGGGCCGGGCTGCGGCCGGCGACGCCGAACAGTGCGCCGATCATTGGCGCCACGCCGTACTCCAATCTATGGCTGAACGTGGGGCATGGGCCGCTTGGATTCACGTTTGCTTGCGGCACCGCGAGTTTGCTGGCGGACCTCATGCGGGGGAAGGCGCCACCGTTTGGGTTGGACGGGTTGATGCTGGGCTGAGATTTAGGGTCGGAGCACGTTTCTGACTACGGTTTATCTATCCATCGTCAAGTTCAAGCGGATCCGGCAATGATGGTCCGTCCTCGAACGACCCGAGTTCTTTTCTTGCCATTAGCACTAATTTTTCGATTTCCGTAAATGGTAGTTCCTCGGCAAACACTGAGACAGTGAATGTGTTGCTTGCATCGCATCTGAACACTTTCGCGAGCGATTCCACCTCTCGTCGGTAAGCTCAAGGCTTAAGCCGTCGCGGACGACATCGGCTGCAAACTGATATCGGAATTTCATCATGATCCCCACATTTAATGTCCGCTTCTGGTAACTACGTTGAGGGGAACTGGTCCTTGTCAGTAAGTGTGACACCGTAGCAAGTTGCGCCAGCGTACGAAACCTCGACCAGTACTGTCCCGGCACAGGTAACTGCTTCTATTGCGGAGAGATCAGATTCACTCAGCTCAGTGTTCGGGAACGTTCATTCACCGGCCGCATATCGTTCAGACAGTTCTGCAACGCTAGCGGGGGGAATATAGCTGTTGAGATTATTTTTTGTCATAAGGTGCTTTTCGTACTCATCCATCCTCCAGATCCGCGTTGGGCCCGTAACGTTCCTCTCAGCGACTGTCGACCTGCACCCCACATTCCTGCAACCGCAACCGCGTCCTGCTGTTATCGTCGATAGTGACGGTAATGTCGGCAAAGCTTCCCAGCTTCATACTGTCGCAAGGCACCCGCAAGCGATACTTGCCCGACTTGACGTCCACCGGCTGCCCGCGATGCGCAACGGCATCCGCCAGTCCCCCGGCCTGCACACGCTCGAAAAACCGCGCCTTCGCACGCTTCGGCACATCCTTCTCGACCATGACTTCCGCCGCCACGGCCGTGGCCAACACGTTCAATAGGGCAGCGGTGAGGACAAGACTACGGATTGCGGACATGACGGTCTCCCAAGAGGTATCAAATCGTTGTCAATATACAATCGTCCAGACGATTTGTGCCATTCTTACATCACTTTCCGGCGCAATCTCAGGTAAAAGATAGAGAACAGTCACCACAGGCACCTAGAAACAAAAAATTTCTCCGCCCATTTAATGAGCAGTTCATTTATTTTCAGCAAAAGATCTGCACAGATGCATTAACGCCCACGCATCTGCTGTTATCCCGCATAAAAGCGTAGCTCACCCAGCCCCCGGAAATGGCGGATAATTGCCGCCATGCCTACTCCTGCGAAGCCTCTCCCCTGTCCTTGCGGCGGCCCGTCGATCATGCGCTGCTGCGGCCCCTTCATCGCCGGCGCGGAACTGCCGCCGACGGCCGAGGCGTTGATGCGTTCCCGCTACACGGCCTTCGTCATGCGGGACGAGGCCTACCTGCGCGCGACCTGGCACCCCAGCACGTTGCCGGCGGAACCCATCATCGACCAACACCAAAAGGTGCAGTGGCTCGGACTTGAGATAAAATCTGCTTTACGTTTACGTCAACGTAAAGCAGACCTGCCGGAACAACCCAACGAAGACACCGTCGAATTCGTCGCCCGCTTCAAGGTCCACGGCCGCGCCCACCGGTTGCATGAAGTCAGCCGGTTCGTGCGCGAGCCGGACCCTGCCGTGGGTGGCAAGATGCGGTGGTTCTATGTGGACGGCAGTTTCCCTGAATAAAACCGCGCCACAAGCCGCGAACAGCAGGAGACAGGATCCGATGCCCCAGATCGACACGAAACTCAACCCGCGCAGCGAAGATTTCAAAGCCAACGCCGCCGCCATGCAAACCCTCGTCGACGACTTGCGCGCCAAGGTGGCGCAGGTCGCCAAGGGCGGCGGCGAGGCCGCGTGCGCCAAGCATGTCGCGCGCGGCAAGCTGCTGCCGCGCGAGCGCGTGCAGATGCTGCTCGATCCGGGCACCCCGTTCCTCGAATTCTCCCAGATGGCCGCGTACGCCATGTATGACGATGCGGCGCCCGCCGCCGGCATCATCACGGGCATCGGCCGCGTCGCGGGCCAGGAATGCGTGATCGTCTGTAACGACGCCACCGTCAAGGGCGGCACGTACTACCCGATGACGGTCAAAAAACACCTGCGCGCGCAGGAGATCGCCGAGCAGAACAACCTGCCCTGCATCTACCTCGTCGACTCGGGCGGCGCCAACCTGCCGAACCAGGACGACGTGTTCCCCGACCGCGACCACTTCGGCCGCATTTTTTATAACCAGGCGACCCTGTCGAGCAAGGGCATCCCGCAGATCGCCGTCGTGATGGGTTCGTGCACGGCGGGCGGCGCGTACGTGCCGGCGATGAGCGACGAATCCATCATCGTCAAGGAGCAAGGCACGATCTTCCTGGGCGGCCCGCCGCTAGTGAAGGCAGCGACGGGCGAAGTCGTCACCGCCGAGGACCTGGGCGGCGGCGACGTGCACACGCGCCTGTCCGGCGTCGCCGACCACCTGGCGCAGAACGACACGCACGCACTGGCGCTGGCGAGAACCATCGTCTCGAACCTGAACCGCACGAAGCCGCAACAGGGCGCGCTGCGTGACAGCATCGAGCCGAAATACGCGCCCGAAGAACTGTACGGCATCATCCCGGTCGACACGAGAAAACCGTTCGACGTGCGCGAAGTCATTGCGCGCATCGTGGACTCTAGCTGCTTCGACGAATTCAAGGCCCGCTACGGCACGACGCTCGTCTGCGGCTTTGCCCACATCTTCGGCATGAAGGTCGGGATCATCGCCAACAACGGCATCCTGTTCTCGGAGTCCGCGCTGAAAGGCACGCACTTCATCGAGCTGTGCTGCCAGCGCAAGATTCCGCTCGTCTTCCTGCAGAACATCACCGGCTTCATGGTCGGCCGCAAGTACGAGAACGAAGGCATCGCCCGCAACGGTGCCAAGATGGTCACCGCTGTCGCGACGGCGGCCGTACCGAAGTTCACCGTGATCATCGGCGGCTCGTTCGGCGCCGGTAACTACGGCATGTGCGGCCGCGCCTTCTCGCCGCGCTTCCTGTGGATGTGGCCCAATGCGCGCATCTCCGTCATGGGCGGCGACCAGGCCGCGTCGGTGCTGGCGACCGTCAAGCGCGACGGCATCGAGGCGCGCGGCGGCCAGTGGAGTGCGGACGAGGAAGCCGCGTTCAAGCAGCCGATCAAGGAACAGTACGAACACCAGGGCCACCCGTATTACGCCACCGCACGCCTGTGGGACGACGGCGTGATCGACCCGGCCGATACGCGCATGGTGCTGGGCCTGGGCCTCTCGGCCGCGCTGAACGCGCCGATCGAGGACACGAAGTTCGGCGTGTTCCGCATGTGAGGAGACGGACATGGACTATCAAACGCTGACTGTCACCATCACGGACCGCATCGGCCACGTCACGCTGAACCGCCCCGACCTGCGCAACGCGTTCAACGAACAAAGCATCGCGGAGCTGGCCCTCGCCTTCGACGAACTGGGACGCAATGAGCTCGTGCGCGCCATCGTGCTCGCCGCGAACGGCCCCGCGTTCTGCGCCGGCGCGGACCTGAACTGGATGAAGAAGATGGCCGGTTATTCGGACAGCGAAAACCGCGCCGACGCCATGCGCCTCGCCGACATGCTGCGCACGATGTATACGTGCCCGAAGCCCGTCGTGGCGAAGGTGCAGGGCGACTGCTACGCCGGCGGCATGGGCCTGGTGGCCGCATGCGATGTCGTCGTGGCCGTCGACACGGCGAACTTCTGCCTGTCCGAGGTAAAACTCGGGCTGATCCCGGCGACGATCTCGCCGTACGTGATCAAGGCGATGGGCGAGCAGGCCGCGCGCCGGTACTTCCTCACGGCCGAACGCTTCGACGCGAAGGAAGCCCACGGCATCGGCTTCGTGCACGAGATCGTGCCGGCCGCGGACCTCGACACGAAGGTCGCCGGCATCGTGCAGGCGCTGGCCAACAACAGCCCGAACGCCGTGCGCGAAGCGAAAAAGCTCGTGCGCGAGATCGCGGGCGAACCCGTCACGGAGGCGCTGCTGGAAGACACGGCCAACCGCATCGCGGTCATCCGCGCGTCGCTCGAAGGGCGCGAGGGCGTCGCCTCATTTCTCGAAAAACGCCGGCCTTCATGGCTGGACTAGCTAGACCAAACAGGACGTAGATTGAAACCCACCACCACCTCCTCCGACTGGATCGCGCGCAGCCTGCGCAGCGTCTGGCATCCATGCACGCAAATGCAGCACCACGAAGAGATGCCGCTGATCGCCGTCAGCCACGCCAAGGGGCCATGGCTGTACGACCATGAAGGCCGGCGCTACCTGGACGGCATCAGTTCGTGGTGGGTCAATTTGTTCGGCCACGCCAACCCGCGCATCAACGCGGCGTTGAAGGACCAGCTGGACAAGCTCGAACACGCGATGCTCGCGGGTTTTACGCATGAACCGGTGATCGAGCTGTCGGAACAACTGGCCGCGCTGACGGGCCAGCAGCTGGGCCACGCGTTCTACGCATCCGACGGCGCATCGGCCGTCGAGATCGCGCTGAAAATGAGCTTCCATTACTGGCGCAACGCCGGCTATGCGGGCAAGCAGGAATTCGTCTGCCTGCAGGGCTCCTACCACGGCGAGACCGTCGGCGCGCTGGGCGTGACGGACGTCGCGCTGTTCAAGGATGCGTACGGCCCGCTGCTGCGCGCCGCGCGGACCGTGTCGTCGCCCGATGCGCGCAACGCCGTCGACGGCGAGTCCGCGCAGGATGTCGCGCTGCGTGCCGCGAAGGATGTCGAAGCGCTGTTCGCGGAACAGGGCGACAAGATCGCCGCCATCATCGTCGAACCGCTCGTGCAGTGCGCGACGGGCATGGCGATGCACGACCCGCTGTACCTGCAGCGCCTGCGCGAGCTGTGCGATAAATACCACGTGCACCTGATCGCCGACGAGATCGCGGTCGGCTGCGGCCGCACCGGCACGTTCTTCGCATGCGAACAGGCGGCGATCTGGCCGGACTTCATGTGCCTGTCGAAGGGCATCAGCGGCGGCTATCTGCCGCTGTCGCTCGTCCTCACCACCGACAAGGTCTATGAGGCGTTCTACAGCGAGGACATCACGCGCGGCTTCCTGCACTCGCACTCGTACACGGGCAACGCGCTGGCCTGCCGCGCCGCGCTGGCCACGCTGCGGATCTTCCAGGACGACGACGTATTGAACAAGAACCGCGAGACGGCCACGCGCCTGATGCTGGAACTGGCGCCGCTGCTGGACCACAAGCGCGTGACCAACTTCCGCCAGCGCGGCATGATTCTCGCGTTCGACGCGGTCGAGCCGGACACGCAGCGCGCCTCGACCTTCGCACGCCGCTTCTTCACGAGCGCCGTGGAAAACGAGTTACTGCTGCGGCCCATCGGACGCACCGTGTACATGATGCCGCCGTACGTGCTGGACGAGGAAGAGATCGTGGGCCTCGCCGCGCGCACGCGCAAGGTGTTCGAATCGGTGATCGCGGAGTGACGATGAACTTGATGGATAAAGTCCGCGCCCAGCTGGACGAGCTGGCAAACCACAGCCTGACCCGCCACCGGCGCACGGCAGAGACGCCCTGCGCGCCGCGCCAGGTCGTCGACGGCCGCGACATGCTCGCGTTCTGCAGCAACGATTACCTAGGCCTCGCCGCCCACCCGCGCGTCGTGGAAGCGCTGCGCGAAGGTGCGAGCCTGTACGGCGCCGGCAGCGGCGCGTCGCACCTCGTGTCGGGCCACAGCCGCGCGCACGCCCTGCTCGAAGAACGACTCGCCGCGTTCGAAGCGCCGCACCTCGAATCCGCACGCGCGCTGTACTTCTGCACCGGCTACATGGCGAACCTCGCCGCGCTGACGGGGCTCGGCAGCACGCTCGACGCGATGATCTTTTCGGAAGCGCTGAACCACGCCTCGCTGATCGACGGCGCCCGCCTCGCGCGCGCGGGCGTGACCGTGTACCCGCACGGCGACGTGGCCGCGCTGGAAGAGAAGCTCGCGGCGAGCGCCGCGCCCACCAAAATCGTCGTCACGGACAGCGTGTTCAGCATGGACGGCGACCTCGCCCCGCTGCCCGCGCTGCTCGCGCTGTGCGAACGTTATGGCGCGTGGCTCGTCGTCGACGATGCGCACGGCTTCGGCGTCCTGGGAGATAACGGCCGCGGCGCGCTGGAGCATTTCGACCTGCGCTCGCCGCACCTCGTCTACATCGGCACGCTGGGCAAGGCGGCCGGCGTGGGCGGCGCGTTCATCGCGGCGCACGAGGACGTGATCGAGCTGATGATCCAGCGCGCGCGCCCGTACATCTACACGACGGCCGCCGCGCCCGCGCTCGCGCACGCGCTGCTCGCGAGTGTGGATATCATCGAGGGCGATGAAGGTGAAAAACGCCGCGCCGGCCTGCGTGCGCGCATCGCGCAACTGGACGCCGGCCTGCGCCTGGAACGCTGGCAGCGTCCCGTGTCGACGACGGCGATCCAGCCCATCATCATCGGCGCCAACGACGAGGCGATGGCCGCCGCGGCCCGCCTGCACGAGCAGGGGCTGTGGGTGCCGGCGATCCGTCCGCCGACCGTGGCGGTGGGGACGGCGCGCCTGCGCGTCACACTGTCCGCCGCGCATACCGAACAAGACGTCGCGCAGTTGATTACTGCGCTCAACCAGCTGGAAAGGACCTGGGCATGAGTCTGAACGAGCCCGAACAATCCGTCGGCATGGCCGAACCGGCCGCGGTGCCGCTGACCATCCCCGCGCCGCTCGCCGCGGAAGGCGTGCCGACGCGCTTCGCCTGCTTCGTGACCGGCACCGACACGGAAATCGGCAAGACGCTGATCTCCAGCGCCATCCTCCATAAACTCGTGCGCCAGGGCGTGCGTGCGTGCGGCATGAAGCCCATCGCGGCCGGTGCCGAGGAACGCGACGGCGAATTGCACAACGACGACGCGGCCATGCTGCGCGCGGCCGGCAACGTGCTGCTGCCGCAATCGATCACGACGCCCTACATGCTGCGCGAACCGTGCGCCCCGCACATCGCGGCCGCGCTGGAAGGCGTGACCATCGAACCGGTGCCTATCCTGACGGCGTATGCCGAGATCCTGGGCGCGTCCGACGCGACCGTCGTCGAAGGCGTGGGCGGTTTCTGCGTGCCGTTCTCCGAAGATTTCGACAGCGCCGATCTGGCCGTACAATTGGGGTTGCCCGTCGTCCTCGTCGTCGGTATGCGCCTGGGCTGCATCAATCATGCTTTACTGACGGCCGAGGCGATCATCGCGCGCGGCCTCGTGCTTGCGGGCTGGGTCGCCAACCAGGTGGACCCGGACATGCGCTTCGCGATCGACAACGTCGCGGAGCTCGAACGCCGCCTGCCCGCCCCGCTGCTCGGCCGCGTGCCGCGCCTGGACGAACCGACGGCCGCCAAGGCCTCCACTTACCTCGAACTCGCGAGCCTGCCCGGATGGCCGGCCAAGCGAGCCTGACCAAAACAAGGAATCCGAAATGACCCAAGTCGTTACTCTCCACCCGCCGGTCACGCCGGCCTCCCTGCCGAAAGACGCCACCTGGCCCCTCGAAGACGTGCTCGCGCTGTTCGAACTGCCGCTGCCGGACCTGATGTTCCGCGCCCAGCAGGCCCACCGCGCCGAGTTCCCCGACGGCGACGTCGAACTCGCGACCCTGCTGTCGATCAAGACCGGCGGCTGCGAGGAAGACTGCGGCTACTGCCCGCAGGCCGCGCGCTACGACACCGGCGTCGAGGCGAAGAAGATCCTCGACCTCGACACCGTGCTGGACGCCGCCCGCGAAGCGAAGGCCAAGGGCGCAACCCGCTTCTGCATGGGCGCCGCCTGGCGCAGCCCGAAAGAGCGCGACATGGAGAAAGTGGAAGCCATGGTGCGCGGCGTGAAGGCGCTGGGCATGGAAACCTGCGCGACCCTCGGCATGCTGGAAGAAGGCCAGGCCGAGCAACTGAAGCAGGCGGGCCTGGACTACTACAACCACAACATCGACACCTCGCCGGATTTCTACGGCGACGTGATCTCCACGCGCGAATACCGCGACCGCCTTGACACGCTGGGCCGCGTACGCACGGCCGGCCTGAAGATCTGCTGCGGCGGCATCGTCGGCATGGGCGAGACGCGTGCCCAGCGCGCGGGCCTGATCGCGCAGCTGGCCAACATGAACCCGTATCCGGAATCGGTGCCCATCAACCACCTGGTGCAGGTGGAAGGCACGCCGATGCACGGCCTGCCGCCGCTGGATCCGATCGAATTCGTGCGCACGATCGCCGTCGCCCGCATCACGATGCCGAAGGCGCGCGTGCGTCTGTCGGCCGGCCGGCGCGAGCTGGGCGAAGCCGTGCAGGCGATGTGCTTCATGGCCGGTGCCAATTCCATCTTCTACGGCGACAAGCTGCTCACCACGGACAATCCGGAAGCGGACGACGACCGCAAGCTGCTGGAAAAGCTGGGCCTGAAAACGCGCTCGGCAATGCTGGAGTCGGTGCAGAAGGAAAGCTGCGGCTGCTGAAGCCGAAAAAACGCGTTCGACCTGTTCAGCAAAAAGACCCGTCATTCCCGCGAAAGCGGGAATCCATACGCCGCGTGATCCGTGGCTCAGCATGGGTCCCCGCCTCCGCGGGGACGACGTTTGAAGCTAACGTTTACAAAACTTAAAACAGACGAGACACCATGTTCACGAAGATCCTCATCGCCAACCGTGGCGAAATCGCCTGCCGGGTCGCCGCCACCGCGCGCCGCCTCGGCATCAAGACCGTTGCCGTCTATTCGGAAGCCGACGCCGGCGCGAAACACGTGGCGGTCTGCGATGAAGCGATCCTGCTCGGCCCCGCCGCCGCCAAGGACAGCTACCTGCGCGGCGACAAGATCATCGCCGCGGCGCTCGCGACCGGCGCGCAGGCGATCCATCCGGGCTACGGCTTCCTGTCCGAGAACGCCGAATTCGCGGAAGCCTGCGCGGCCGCGAGCCTCGTGTTCATCGGTCCTCCGGGATCGTCGATGCGCGCGATGGGATCGAAGTCCGCCGCCAAGCAGCTGATGGAAGGCGCGGGCGTGCCGCTCGTGCCGGGCTACCACGGCGATGCGCAGGACCCGGAACTGCTGCAATCGGAAGCGAACCGCATCGGCTATCCGGTCCTGCTGAAAGCCAGCGCGGGCGGCGGCGGCAAGGGCATGCGCGTCGTGGAACGGTCCGAGGATTTCCAGGCCGCGCTCGCGTCGTGCAAGCGCGAAGCCATTTCGTCGTTCGGCGACGACAAGGTGCTCGTCGAAAAATACCTCACGCGCCCGCGCCACATCGAGATCCAGGTGTTCGCGGACACGCACGGCAACTGCGTCTACCTGCACGAGCGCGACTGCTCCGTGCAGCGCCGTCACCAGAAGGTGCTGGAAGAAGCGCCGGCGCCGGGCATGCCGCCGGAGCGCCGCGCCGCGATGGGCGAAGCGGCCGTCGCGGCGGCACGTGCCGTGGGCTATGTGGGCGCGGGCACCGTCGAATTCATCGCCAACCAGGACGGCTCGTTCTACTTCATGGAGATGAACACGCGCCTGCAGGTCGAGCACCCCGTCACCGAGATGATCACGGGCACGGACCTCGTCGAATGGCAGTTGCGGGTGGCCGCCGGCCAGCCGCTGCCGAAGCAGCAGCATGAACTCGCGATCGACGGCCACGCGATCGAGGCGCGCGTGTACGCGGAAAATCCGGAGAAAGGTTTCCTGCCCTCGATCGGGACACTCCTCTGCATGGACACCCCACGCCACGTCGCGTTCGAACTGGGCGACGTGCGCATCGATTCCGGCGTGCGCGCGGGCGATGCGATTTCGCCGTTCTACGATCCGATGATCGCGAAGCTGATCGTGTGGGGCGCGGACCGCGCGCAGGCGCTGGCGCGCATGGCGCAGGCGCTGTCCGAATTCCACATCGTCGGCCTCGCGACCAATATCGCGTTCCTGAAACGCCTCGTCGAAGGCGATGCCTTTGCGCATGCCGACCTGGACACGGGCCTGATCGAGCGAAACACGGCCACGCTGTTCCCGCCGGCAGGACCGGCGCCCTTGTCCGCGCTGGCGCTGGCGGCCGTGGCCCTCGTCGCGGCGGAAACTCCCGCAAGCAGCAACCCGGCCGACCCGTGGACCAGCACCCACGGCTGGCGCATGAACGGCACGTATCGCCGCCGGCTGGCGTTCGGCGACGAGTACGCGGCCACGACCCAGGCCAAGGTCTATGCAATCGACATGGCCTATCATGCGCATGGCTGGACGCTCGAAGCGGACGGCAAGGCCCATCCGCTGGCGCTTGTTTCGCAACATGACAGCCGCTACGCGATCCGCCTGGACGGCCAGGCGATCCAGGGCGCGGTGCGGCGCGACGGCGAAACGCTGCACGTGTTCACGGGCGGCCTGCACCACGTGCTGGATTGGCACGATCCGCTCGCGCATGCCGGCGAGCACGAGACGGCGGACGGCCGCCTCACCGCGCCGATGCCGGGCAAGGTGGTGGCCGTGATCGCGTCCAGCGGACAGCTCGTCAAGAAAGGCGAGCCGCTCGTGATCATGGAAGCGATGAAGATGGAACACACGATTGCCGCACCGAGCGACGGCCTGGTCGAGGAAGTGTTGTACCAGGTCGGCGACCAGGTCGCGGATGGAGCACCGCTGCTGGCCTTCAAGGCGGCAGCGTAATCAACGCCGTGGCGGAGACCGCGGCGCAGACCTACCAACGAGACAGCAAACGCAAACATCCATAACAATCAGGAGACAAGACATGCGGATACTGCTGTACCGGGGCGACGGCGTCATCGAACCGTGGGCCCGTGATTTTGCCGCTGCATTGCCGCACGCGGAGACCGTCGTGTGGCGCGAGAACATGTCGCTGGCGTCGCAACCGCCTTGCGACTACGCCGTCGTGTGGGCGCCGACGACGCAGCTGCTCGACCAGCTGGCCCACGTCAAGGCGATCTTCCTGATGGGCGCCGGCGTGGACGCGCTGCTGAAGTTCGGCGACGCGCTGCCGCACGTCCCCATCGTCCGCCTCGGCGATGCGGGCATGGCCGAGCAGATGGCGGAGTACGTCGCATATGCAACGTTGCGCTACTTCCGCCGCTTCGACGACTACGAGCAGCAGGCGCGCCAGGGCATCTGGAATCCGCTGGAAACGCGCCGCCGCAAGGCCGACTTCACGGTCGGCGTGCTGGGCCTCGGCAAGCTCGGGATGCCCGTGTTGCGCACGCTGCGCCAGCTCGGCTTTCCCGTGCGCGGCTGGAGCCGGTCGCCGAAAGACGTGCCGGGCGTGCCGTGCTTTGCCGGCATGGACGAACTGGGCGACTTCCTGTCCGGGACGCAGGTCCTCGTCTGCATGCTGCCGCTCACGCCCGAGACGACGAACCTGCTCGACCGCGCGCACCTGTCGCAACTGCCCGAAGGCGCCTACGTGATCAACGTGGCGCGCGGCGCGCTGCTGGCCGAGCCGGACCTGCTGGCGCTGATCCGCGCCGGCCACATCGCGGGCGCCACGCTGGACGTATTCCGCAACGAACCGCTGCCGGCGCCGCATCCGTTCTGGAACGAACCGCGCATCACCATCACGCCGCACATCTCCGCGCTCACCCTGCGCGAGGAAGCCGTACGCCAGATCGCCGCCAAGATCGGCAAGCTGGAACGGGGCGAGGCCATCGACGACATCGTCGACCGCGCCCGCGGCTATTAGGAAATCATCATGCACAACCAACTGCCGAAACACGTCAAGATCGTCGAAGTCGGCCCGCGCGACGGGCTGCAGAACGAAAAAGAAGCGGTGTCCGCCGCGGTCAAGATCGAACTGGTCGACCGCCTGTCGCGCGCCGGTTTCACCAACATCGAGGCGGCGTCGTTCGTCTCGCCGAAATGGGTGCCGCAGATGGCGACGAGTGCCGAGGTCATGGCCGGCATCGCCCGCCGTCCCGGCACGCTGTATTCCGCGCTGACGCCGAACATGCAGGGCTTCGAGGCGGCGCTCGCCGCGCAGGCCGATGAAGTCGTGATCTTCGGTTCCGCGTCGGAAGCGTTCTCGCAGCGGAACATCAACTGCTCGATCGCGGAATCCATCGCCCGTTTCGAACCCGTGGCGAAGGCGGCGAAGGACAATGGCCTGCGCCTGCGCGGCAGCATCAGCTGCGCGTTCGGCTGCCCGTACCAGGGAGACGTACCGCTGGATGCGGTCGCGGACGTCGTGGGCCGCATGCGCGACCTGGGCTGCGACGAGATCGACATCGCCGACACGATCGGCGTCTCGACCCCGCGCAAGACGCAGGCCGTGATGGAGACGGCGGCGCGCGCCTTCGCGCTGGACCGCATCTCCGGCCACTTCCACGACACCTACGGCCAGGCGCTCGCCAACATCTACGCCAGCCTGGAACTGGGCGTCACGATCTTCCACTCGTCCGTGTCGGGCCTGGGCGGCTGCCCGTATGCGAAAGGCGCGACGGGCAACGTGGGGACCGAGGACGTGGTCTACATGCTGAATGGACTGGGAATCGAGACGGGCATAGCCCTGGATGTCGTCGTGGAGGCGGGCGCGTTCATTTCGCAGCATCTCGGCCGCAAGGGCGCGAGCCGGGCCGGCAATGCATTGTTGGCGAAGAGAACGTTGTAACAAATGAAAAAGGCCGACGATCTCTCGTCGGCCTCTTGCTATACTGGTCGGAGTACAAGGATTCGAACCTTGGACCCTCTGGTCCCAAACCAGATGCGCTACCGGGCTGCGCTACACTCCGAAGACAGCCATCATACCGTCCGGGTACTGTCCAGGTCAAGGAAAGCCCGTGAATCCGTGGTTTTCCGTACAGGTGAAGACGTGACGTTTGCAATCGACAACATCGACGGCGCCCTCCCCGACCGCAAGCAAATGAACCGCATCGCGGCCGGCATCGCGCTGTCGGTGCTCGCGCACGCGCTGCTGCTCGCGTTCCATCGCCAGCCTGCCGCGACCTTGCCCGCCGCGCCGCCGGAACGGCTCACGATCCGCCTGCAAGCCGCGCCGCCCGTGCAAGTGCAACCGGCCGAGGAGCCGCCGAAACCGATCCCGCGCGCGCAGCCGCCCGCAAGGAAAACCCGCCCCGTGATCGCCGTGCCTGTGGAAAAACGCCAGTCGACCGAGGAAACCTATGCCGTGAAACCGGCACCGGACACGCCCGCGCCGCCGCCGGAACCCGCGACGACGACGCGGCATTTCGACATCGACGCGGCCCGCAGCATGGCGCGCGGCATGGCGACGAAGCTGGCCAACGAACCCGATCCGGACAAGGTGGGCACGGCGCTCGAACGCCTGCCGAAACCGGCGCTGCAAACGGAAAGCAAGTTCGAACGGGCGATCAAGCAGGCCAAGCGGCCGGATTGCAAGGATGGCGTGCCCGGGGGCTTGCTGGCACCGATCTTCCTGGCGATGGACAAAAAAGATAGTGGGTGCAAGTGGTAACCGACTGTCATTCCCGGCATTGCCGGAAATGACTTCCCGCGCACGCGGGAATCCATACTGAACCACCAAAGCCGTGACGTTGCAATTACTGCGGCATCTTTGAAGTCTGACTTCGGATAGTCCGCATGGGTTCCCGCTTTCTCGGGAACGACGTTTGTCAGCCCTTGATCTGCAACGCCCGCTCGTACAACGCGTTCTTCTTCTTCCCGGTAATCTGCGCCGCCAGCGCGGCAGCCTGTTTCACCGAACACTCTTCCAGCAGGATGCGCAGCACGCGCTCCGCTTCGACGTCGCCTTCGTCGTCCTCCGTCTGCGCACCTTCGACCAGCACGACGAATTCGCCGCGCTCGCGGTTCGCGTCGGCCTTCACCCAGGCCAGCGCGTCGGCAAGCGGGCAGCGGTGGATTTCCTCGAACAATTTCGTCAGCTCGCGTGCAAAGACCACCTGGCGCGTCGGCTCGAATGCGGCGACGAGAGATTCCACACAGTCCGTGATGCGATGCGGTGCCTCATAAAACACGAGCGTCGCCGGCACGGCCTTGAGCGTGGCCAGTTCCGATTCGCGCTGCTTCGTCTTCGCGGGCAGGAAGCCGACAAAATAGAAGCGGTCGTTCACGAGGCCACTCGCCGACAGCGCCGCGATGGCCGCCGATGAGCCGGGCACCGGGACGACGTTCAGCCCGGCGTCGCGCACCGCGTCGACGATGCGCGCGCCCGGGTCGGACACGGCTGGCGTGCCCGCATCCGACACGAGCGCCACGCGCTCGCCCGCGCGCAGGCGCGTGACGAGTTTCTCGGCAACCTCGCGTTCGTTGTGCTGGTGCGCGGCGATCATCTGCTTGTTCAGGCCGAAACGGGTCAGCAGCGTACCGGTCTTGCGCGTGTCCTCGCAGGCGACGACGTCGGCCAGCAGCAGCACGTGCAGCGCCCGAAGGGTGATGTCGGTGACGTTGCCGATGGGTGTGGCCACCACGTAAAGCGTTGCGGTAGGATAGGACTGCTGGGCGGCCTCGCCCATGACGGGCAGTTGGGCGATCTGGCTGGACTGGGTTTCTGTCATGTTGGGGATACGGATGAAGATTCTCGAGGCACTGTGCGCCCGGCTGGCCTGGCTGCTCATCATGATGAGTGTCGGTGGCCACGCCCTTGCCGGCACGCCATGTGCCGGGCCGCAGCGATTGTGCGCGTCCGTGGACACTAACACAAGTGCGCACGCGCCCCTCCTCGCGATGCTGGATCCCGCCATCCAGCCGCGCCCGGCCCGGCCGCCACCGAACGAACCCGCGCCGCCGCCGCCACCGTCCGCCGCCCCCATCCGCATCGCCCTGCTGCTGCCGATGCGATCCAGCACGCTGGCAACGGCCGCCGAAGCGGTTCGCGCCGGCTTCATGGCGAGCATGGAACGGGACGGCACCGGCTTCAAGGCCGAGGTCGTCTCGACGGGCGACGCGCCGCGCGACGTGCTCGACGCGTACGCGCGCGCGGCGGTGGCCAGCGACATCATCGTCGGTCCGCTCGCGCGTTCTGCCGTGGCGGCGCTGGCCGACAGCGATGCCGTCACGCGCCCGACCGTCGTGCTGAGCGTGCCGGAAGGCCGATCCAGTGTGCCACGGGGGATGCTCGTGGCCGGCCTGTCGATCGAGGACGAGGCGCGCCAGGTGGCGGAATGGGCCGCGCGCGAGCATCCGCACGGCCGTGCCCTGGTCCTCACGGGCGGCGCGGCCTGGGCGCAGCGGGCGGCCGGCGCGTTCGAGGCGCGCTGGGTCCGGCTGGGCCACACGAACCAGCGTTTCGCGATCCCGTCCGGCGAAGGGGGCAAGGCTGCCATCGGGGAGCTGAAGCAGAAACTGGAGATCGACCCGCCCGACCTGCTGTTCGCCGCACTCGACAGCGCCGCGCTGCGCCCCGTGCGTGCGCTGGCCTCCGCGATCCCCTGCTATGGCGGCGGCGCGGCGAATCCGGGGCGGTCGACGGTGCCGGACGCGCCCGGCCTCGACGGCGTACGCCTCCTCGACCTGCCGTGGATCGTGCTGCCCGACCACCCGGCCGTGATGGTCTACCCGCGCCCGCTGGATACGGAACAGCCGCTCGACATGGACCGTTTATATGCCCTCGGCATCGACGCCTTCCGCGTCGCGCGCGAACTGGCACTGCGGGATGGCGCGCCGTTCAACATCGATGGCGTCACGGGCCGGCTCGACGTGGTCGCCGGCCCCGACGGGCAATTGCAGCTGCAGCGGGTCGAGGCGGCCGTCGTGGTCCGCGGCGGCGCATTCGAACCCGTCAAAGGCCGCTGACATGTGGCCGACCCGGCTGTCGCGCAAGCAGGAGCAGGGACGCGCGTGGGAAGACGTGGCCCTGGCCCATCTCGAGCGCCACGGCCTCGTGCTGGTGGAAGCGAATTTCCAGTGCAAGCTGGGAGAAATCGACCTGATCCTGCGCGACGGCGCCACGCTCGTGTTCGTCGAGGTACGCCAGCGCGCGGCCGGGGCTCCGGTCAGCGCGGCGGAAAGCATCGGTCCGGCGAAAATCCGCCGCATCATCCGCGCCGCCCAGTTTTATTTGCAACGTTTCAATCGCCTGCCACCCTGCCGCATCGACGTCGTCGCCATCGATGGCAACCATGTCGAATGGTTAAGGAACGCCATTGAGACTAGCGTTTAAAAACCTGCTGCGCGTTGCATTTTTGGCCGGGCCGCGCAGGATGCGATGCTCGCTGTACTATTCGTACAGCCGCGCTTCTCGGCCAAAACTGCTGCCGCTCGCGACGGTTTTGAAAGGCTTGGAAGTGTAAGCATTTTTTGCTGGGCTTGATCGCTGGGCATTGCCACTGCACTATAATCTTTGACCATGAATACTCAACGCATCCTCGCCCACTTCCAGGAAAGCGCCGAACTCAAGTTGAAGTCGGCGAATCTCCTCGCACAACCGATTTCCCAAGCGATTGAGCTGATGTTCAATGCGCTTTCCAACGGCAACAAAATCCTCTCATGCGGCAACGGCGGCTCGGCCGGCGACTCGCAGCACTTCGCCGCCGAACTGGTCGGCCGCTTCGAGCGCGAACGCTTCCCGCTGCCGGCGATCGCGCTCACCACCGACACGTCGATCATCACGGCCGTCGGCAACGACTACAGTTTCAACGAAATCTTCAGCAAGCAGGTGCAGGCGTTCGGCCAGGCCGGCGACATCCTGCTGGCGATTTCCACGTCGGGCAACTCGGGCAACGTGCTGGCCGCCGTCGAAGCCGCGCTGGAGCGCGAGATGCGCGTCGTCGCCCTGACCGGCAAGGACGGCGGCAAGATCGCCCAGATGCTGACCGACGCCGACGTCCACATCAACGTGCCGCATTCCCGCACCGCCCGCATCCAGGAAGTCCACCTGGTCGCGATCCACAGTATCTGCGACGGTCTCGACGTCGCCCTGTTCGGAGAAGAAGATGCAAATTAACGCCGGCGCCGTGCTGCGTCCCCTGTCGAAGGCCGTGCTGTGCGTGGCCCTGCTGTCGTCCCTGCAAGGCTGCGTCGCGGTCGTGGCAGGTGCCGCCGTCAGCGGCGCCGTCGCGACGGCCGACCGCCGCACGCTGGGCGCGCAGACCGAGGACAAGGGCATCGAACTGAAAGCCGCGGCCCGCATGGGCAACATCGTCGGCGACGCCGGCCACGTCAACATCAACAGCTACAACCGCAAGGTGCTGCTGACCGGCGAGGTGAAGGACGAGGCGATGAAGCGCGCAGTGGAAAACGAAGTGCGCGGCATTACCAATGTCGATAACGTCATCAACGAACTGCAGATCGCCGGCCCGTCCAGCTACACGTCGCGCGCCAGCGACGCCCTTATCACCAGCAAGGTCAAGCTCAGCCTCGCGGACAAGAAGACCGTGTCGGCCACCTCGTTCCAGGTCGTGACGGAGGGCGGCACCGTCTACCTGATGGGTCTCGTGACTCAGCGCGAAGGCAATATCGCCGCCGATGTTGCCCAGGGCGTGTCGGGCGTCATGCGCGTGGTTAAAATGTTCGAGTACATCAGCGAAGAAGACCTGCGCTCGATGTCGCCGCCGCAACAGCAGCAACCCGAGCCGCGGGGCACGTCGTAACACACCGGATGATGGGATGAGACCATGACCACCTCACAACGCACCTGGATCAAGCCGGCCGCCATCGGCGCGGCCGTACTGGCGCTCGCGGGCATCGGTTACGCCACGTTCAGCCAGCAGCAGCAGGCGCCCGACGTCACGTTCATCACCATCGCCGGCCAGAAGATCAGCTCGCAGGAGCTGCGGGGCAAGGTTGTCATGGTCAATTTCTGGGCGACGTCGTGCGCCACCTGCGTGAAAGAAATGCCGCAGATGGTCGAGACGTACAACAAGTTCAAGCAGGACGGCCTGGAATTCGTCGCCGTGGCGATGAGTTACGATCGGCCGGACTATGTGTTGAACTATACCGAGACGCGCAAGCTGCCGTTCAAGGTGGCCCTCGATTCCGGCGGAGACCTGGCCAAGCAGTTTGGTGACGTCAACATGACGCCGACCACTTTCGTCATCGGCAAGGATGGCAAGATCCTCAAGCGCTACCTGGGCGAGCCGGATTTTGCATCGCTGCACGCATTGCTGCAGAAATCCCTGAAGTCCTGACGTTCCCGCGCACCGCTGACCTCCCGCAAACGCCGAGGTCCTGTTCGGCCCAAGCTTGATGCCGGCAAAGGAGAAGGCGATGCGCAAGCTGATCACGTACGTGCTCGTTGCGGGCCTGCTGACGGCAGCAGGCTGCAGCAGCGTGGACACCGGTCTGCGCAACACCGTGGTGTTGCATTACCAGCACGTCGCCAACGTCCACCGGATCGATTTCACCACGCCCGTCGCGCTGCCGAACCGCGCGCCCGTCCAGTTCGTGCTGCCGCTGGATTCGCACGGATTCTGGGCCGTGTTCCTGCTGTGCGACCTGGACGTCACGGGCGCCAACATTCCGAGTTTTTATTTCGACGCCGACCGCCTGCGCGTGCAATACGGCGACCAGCGCTACGGACCGCTGCGGCCGTACACGCTGCGGCTGGAAGACACGGCCGACATCAACAGCCGCTTCGACACCGGCGCCCTCGCGGATGCGATCGCGGCCGAACTCCAGCGCGGGCCGTCGAGCCAGGTCTTCCGGCACGGCTATTACGCGCAGCTGCATTACCGCTTCGCCGTCTACGTGCCGCGCGCGCTGCCCGACTATTCCGGCGACCAGTTACGCCTGCGCTACGAAGGCGGACAGACACTGGCACTGGGCAATGGCTATCCGCCCGCCGACATCGCAAACGCCGGCCCTGGCGGTCCGGGCATTGCCGCGCGCTGCCTGCCGTGACGGTGTGCGCCGGCCAGCCGGGCCCGGTGCTAAGATGGCTCTTTGGATCTCATCAACACATCCACCATGCTGCCGGAAGCCGAACTCGTCGCGCGCCTGTGCCTTGCGGCCCTGCTGGGCGGGGCCATCGGGTTCGAGCGCGAGCGCCTGTCCTGGGCGGCGGGGTTGCGGACACACATGCTGGTCTGCGTCAGTTCCTGCCTGATCATGATCGTTTCGGCCTATGGCTTCAACGACGTATTGAACCACGACCATATTTCGCTCGACCCGTCGCGCGTGGCAGCCCAGGTCGTGTCCGGTATCGGCTTCCTGGGTGCGGGATCGATCCTGCTGCGCGGCGACGTCGTGCGCGGCCTCACGACGGCCGCCAGCCTGTGGTCGGTGGCGGCCGTCGGCCTGGCGGTGGGCGGCGGCCTGTACGTGGCGGCAGTCGCGGGCACGACCATCATCCTGTTCATCCTGGCCGCGATGAAACCGCTGGAGCAACGCTATTTCTCGTCCAGGCAAAAGCGCGAACTGGTGCTGTCGGCCGAGCGGGGCCGGCTCACGCTGCACGTGCTGGAGAAGGAACTCGGTCCGGTGACGAACCGCATCGGCACGTTCATCGTCCAGCAGAGCGAAGAGACGGGGAACCTGGACGACGTCCTCATCGCGTTCTCGCGCATGTCCGAGGCGGAATTCCACGCGTTGCTCGACCGCCTGCGCGCCATCCCGGGCGTGCACCGGGTCGAAGTGAAGAGTCGCCCCGACCGGCGCACATCGGCGTAAGCTGGCGTCATGACACGGAGACAATCATGGATGCGAGCAACCAACCATTGACGGTCGAGCAGGCCTACCGCGCCATGCTCGCCTTTCTCGAACGCGAAGTCGACCTGACGGAATCGAGCGACCTGGCCGACCTGCTGGCCGGCTACCGGCTGGATGAAGACGGCCGGACGAGCGATCCGGCCTTGTGGGAAGAGTGGCTGGAAGCCGTCGGGCGGGCCCGGCAGCTGCCATGAACCGGGCTGCTTACCAGCGCCCCCGCTCCTTCTTGGCCTGCCGCTTGCGCGTCGCCGCGTTCTGCTGCTGCAACAGCGCATCGACACGCTCGGACGCTTCGCGCGCCAGCGTCTGCGCTTCCTCGATGCTGGGGAAGAATTCCGGCATCCGATAGCCGAGCCAGGCATAGGCCGAGTACATGCGGCACGTGTCCTCGACTTCCTGCAGGTTTTGCCAGAACAATTCCTGCGGATGGGGCTGGAGCTTGCAGACCTTCCGCTTCGCCAGCGACTGCGCCCAGTGCGACCACGCGCTTTCCAAGGTCGGCACCCTGGTCGAAATGGGCACGAGCGACATCGTGAATTTCTCCGCCACGCTCAGGTCCAGCGTATCGAGCCACTCCGCGCGCTCGTTCTGTTCTTCCGTGATGCGCGGGTAGAAAAAGCCGTCCGGCACGTCGATGTTGTGCACGAAGCGTTTCAGCAATTTCACCAGCGACGTCTCGCCCGTCACCGACGAGATGCGGTGCAATTGCTCCAGCGACGGGGCGACCGCGAAACCGCTGGCCGGCACGGGCGGGATCTTTTCCTTCATCAACGAGCGCATGACCTCGTGCGTGTCGTCGTCGTAGCCGGCGACAAAACCTTCCTCGTGCACGCCGTAGCGGCCCGCGCGGCCGGCGATCTGCTTGGCGAGCGCGGCCGAGATTTCTTCTTCCTCGACACCGTTGTACTTGACGGCCGTTGTCATCACGATGCGCTGGATCGGCATGTTCAAACCCATCGCGAGGGCGTCCGTGCCGACGACGATGTCGGCCTGCCCTTCGCGGAACCGCTCGGCCTGCGCGCGCCGCACTTCCGGAGATAAATTGCCGTAGACGGTTGCGACGGACAGGCCCATTTCCGTGATCATGTCGCGCCACATCAGCACCTCGCGCCGCGAGAAGGCGATGACGGCGTCGCCCCGCTTCAGGTTCCTCAGCTTGCGCACGGCGCCGGGTTCCATCGACAGCGGTGCCTTGCGTTTCAGTACGTGGACTTCGAGCGGACACTCCAGGCGCTCGGCCAGCGCCTCGATCGCGCGCCGCGCTTCCGGCGCGCCGACGAGGTACACAGTCGACGCCGGCGCACCGCACACGGCGGCCGTCCAGGCAGCGCCGCGGTCGCGGTCGGCCAGCATCTGGATCTCGTCGATGACCGCGACCTGCACGGGCGTCTTCGTGTCCAGCATCTCGACGGTGCTCGCGACGTGCGTCGCCCCTTCCGCCAGGCGGCGTTCCTCGCCCGTGATCAGGCTGACCTTGATGGGTTCGCCATCCGCATCGACCGTGTTCTGCAGGCGCTCGTAGTTTTCCAGCGCGAGCAGACGCAGCGGCGCGAGGTAGACGCCGCTGTCGGCCTGCGCCAGGTGTTCCATCGCGCGGTGCGTCTTGCCGGAGTTGGTCGGGCCCAGCAGCGCGATGAAGCGGCGCGTCATCTTGTTGGCCACGTCGAACGACGCCGGATACTCGGCCAGGTTGATGCTTTCCTTGGTGCGCGCGGCGTGGCGCTCTTCCTGCTCGCGCTCGCCGGCGTGCAGCAGGCGCTGGCGGATGCGGTCGAACACGAACTCGGCCGGCTCGGACGTTTCCAGCTCCTCCAGCACGTGCAGGAACAGCATCGGGTCGAAGCCGAACTCGTCGGCCTGGTCGGCGATTTCGCGCACGAATTCCTCGACCTCCTGGTTCAGGTCGTCGACGGCGTCGCGCGTGGCCCGCTCCTCGACGAGCGCGCGCCGGGCCAGCAGGTCCATCTTGCGCCACTTGCTCGGCTTGGCCAGCACGCCGCGCGACGGCACGAGGCGATACTCGACGTGCAGGCCGTCCACGCGCACGGCGCCGGCAAAGCGCAGGAAGACGCGGCCTTCCATGCGGACCAGCTCGACACAGCGGGCGTGCAGCCCCAGCTCGCGTTCGAGGAACGCGTCGTCGTCCTGGGTGTTGTCGTCGGAAGGGGTCAAACGGGGGTGGTGTTCGCTCATGTGTCCAATATAGCGCGGGTAGCATAAAAACGTCGTCCCCGCGGAGGCGGGGACCCAATTTGCTTGCGCTGACGAAACGCCAAGAACTTGGATCCCCGCCTGCGCGGGGACGACGGGTTACTGCTGCGGACTTCGGCTTACGCTGCTACGCCTGCCTCATGCGCCTGCTGGTCCGCGTGATACGACGAACGCACCATCGCGCCGACGGCCGCGTGCACGAAGCCCATCTCGTACGCCTTCTCCTCGAACATTTTAAACGTGTCGGGGTGGACGTAGCGGCGCACCGGCAGGTGCGAGTTCGACGGGGCCAGGTACTGGCCGATGGTCAGCATGTCGATGTCGTGCGCGCGCATGTCGCGCATGACTTCCAGGATTTCCTCGTCGGTTTCGCCCAGGCCGACCATCAGGCCGGACTTCGTGACGGCGTTCGGGTACATCTTCTTGAAGTCGCGCAGCAGCACCAGCGAGTGCTGGTAGTCGGCGCCCGGACGCGCTTCCTTGTACAGGCGCGGCACGGTTTCCAGGTTGTGGTTCATCACGTCCGGCAGGCCGTCGGCGAAGATGTTCAACGCTTTTTCCAGGCGGCCGCGGAAGTCCGGCACGAGCACTTCGATCTTCGTGTTCGGCGACAGCGCACGGGTCTTCTGGATGCACTCGACGAAGTGGCCGGCGCCGCCGTCACGCAGGTCGTCGCGGTCGACCGAGGTGATCACGACGTACGACAGGCGCAGGTCGGCGATGGTCTTGGCGAGATTCCCCGGCTCGTTGACGTCGAGCGGGTCCGGGCGGCCGTGGCCCACGTCGCAGAACGGGCAGCGGCGCGTGCACTTGTCGCCCATGATCATGAAGGTCGCGGTGCCCTTGCCGAAGCATTCGCCGATATTCGGGCAGCTCGCTTCCTCGCACACGGTGACGAGGTTGTTGGCGCGCAGGATGTCCTTGATTTCGTAGAAGCGCGACGACGGGCTTGCGGCTTTTACACGGATCCAGTCCGGCTTCTTCAGGCGCTCGTGTTGTTCGAGCGGCACGATCTTGATCGGGATGCGCGACGTCTTGCTCGCGCCTTTCTGCTTTTCGCTCGCGTTGTACGCATTTGCTGCGGATTCTGCTGCTGCGGTGCCGGTGTCGATTGGAGAAGTCATGTGCGTAGTCAGTTGGTTGCGGCCTGCGCGACCGCTGCGGTTGAAGAGGGTGCCGTGGACAGATGGTCGATCAGCGCGGCGGCGAGGGCTTGCTGTACGTCGGCCAGCGGCACGTCGACGCCCATCGTTTTCATGTCCACCGTGGCCAGGCCGGAATAGCCGCACGGGTTGATCCAGGTGAACGGCGCCAGATCCATCGCCACGTTCAGCGAGACGCCGTGGTAGGTGCAGCCGTTGCCGCGTACCTTCAGGCCCAGCGCGGCGATCTTGGCGCCCTTGCGCGGACCGTCGGCGATATAGATGCCGGGCGCGCCTTCGACGCGTTCACCGGCAAGATTATACGCCGCCAGCACATCGATCACGGCCTGCTCGATCTTGTGGACAAATTGCCGCGCATACAACTTGCCGCCGGGCTTGTTGCGGCGCAGGTCCATCAGCAGGTAGATCACGACCTGGCCGGGGCCGTGGTACGTGACTTCGCCGCCGCGGTCGGTCTGCACGACGGGCACGTCGTGCGCGCCGACGCTCAGCAGGTGGCCGCGGTCGGCGCCCAGCCCGAGCGTGAACACGGGCGGATGCTCGACGATCCACAACTCGTCGGGCGTGTCGGGCGTGCGCGCATCCGTGAAGGTGCGCATCGCGGCAAAAACGGGTTCGTAGTCGGCGCGGCCAAGCTCACGGATAGCCGGCTGGTTCGCTTGCATGGATAGGGTCTGTGAAGGGATACCCCGTCATTATAAGCCAGCCTGATGGCTGGCGTCCTGAACCCAGTTTATAGAACGATCTTGACCATCGGATGCGACGACAGTTCGCGGTACAGGTTGTCGAGCATTTCGCGGCTGGTGGCGCGCACGATCACGGTCAGGCCCGTATAGGCGCCCTTGGCCGACGGCCGCACTTCCATCTTGCCGGCATGGAAAGTCGGATCGTGGATGGTGACGACTTCGACGATCGTGTTGGCGAACTCGTCGTGCGTCGGGCCCATGACCTTGATCGGGAAATCGCTCGGGTATTCGATGAGGGAATCTTTCGGGTCCATGGCCACTCCTTTTGTAAAACAGCATTGTAGCCAAACCGCCCCATTTCCGCCCGGATCAACGCTCTTTCTGGTCCCGGCCGCGCTGGTCGACGTGGCGCCGTTCCTCGGACCTGGCCGGCGCGGGTGCCGGGGCCGGTGCCGCGACGGGTGCCGGACGCGGGGCCATCTGCACGGGCGGCGGGGCCGGCGCAGGGGCGGGTGCCGGACGCGGCGCCATTTGCACAGGCGGCGGGGCCGGACGCTCGATGCGTGGCTGCGGCTGGGGCTGCGGCTGCGGCTGCGGCTGCGGCTGCGGCTGGGGCTGCGGCTGCGGCTGGGCCTGCTGCGCCGGCTGGCGGTTGCGGCGCCATTCTTCCAGTTGTTCGCGGCGTTCGTCACGGCGCGCGTCGCGCTCCATCCGGTCGCGCTCGCGGTCGATGCGGTCGCGCTGCCAGGCGCCGGGGACGCCCGCCGGCGGCATCGCCTGCGGCTGCTGGATCGTCGGGCTGGCCGTCGACAGCGCTTGCGGCGGCAGGTGCGGCGTCGGGCTCGTCACGGTGCTCAGCGGCTGCGGCGGCAGGTGTGGCGTCGGACTCGTGACCGGCAACCCCTGTGCTGGTGCCGAATTGACCGGCGGCGCCGTGGTCACCTGGCCTTGCGGGCGCTGGGCGATAAAGCCGTCGCGCTCGGCGCGTGCCCGCTCGGCGCGTGCCGTCTCGATGCGGCGCTCGCGGCCCGGGTCCGCGTGGCGGCCCTCCATGCGGCCGATGGCGACCGGGCCGCGGATGCCGTCCCCGTCGCGATCCGGACGATCCGGACGGTCCGGACGGTCCGGGCGGTTCGGCCGGTTCGGCATCACCGGGGCGGCCGGGGGCGCGCCCGTCGGGACGTTGTGCACCAGCACGGGCGGCACGGTCGTGATGGGCGTGCGCGGGACGTTCACGCGGCCCGGCCGGTCGAAGCGGTCCTGCGGGAGGACCGTGAGGCCTTGCGGGCGGTAGTCGCGCGGACGGCGCGGGTTGTCGCGCACGTGTTCGTTCAGCCAGCGCAGATGGTGGTCGGGCGCGCGCCACGTGGGCACGTAGCGGTCGTGCGGCGTCAGCGGATACCAGCCGGCGGCGGGCAGCGGGCGGTTGCGGTCGCGGAACGTGAGGTTCCAGCCGGCGCCGCCGACCCAGCCGACGAGCGCCGGTGCCCAGACCAGGTGCTCGTGACGGCGGCCCGGCGCCCAGGCCCAGCGGTTGTGCACATGCACCCAGCGGCCGTAGTGGAACGGCGCATAGCCCCACGGCGCGTTATCGACCCAGGTCCAGCCCCACGGATCGAGCCAGGTCCAGCTGCCGTCGCGGTACGGCACCCACGTCGAGGCCACGGTCGGGGTCCACAGCGGGCCGTATTCCGGATCCTCGCGCCAGCTGCCATAGCGGTCGAGGTCTTCGTAGCCCGTCATCTCGGTCGTCACGTAGCGGCTTGATGCGGCATTGTCCTCGTAGCGGTCGCGCACGAGGGCCCATTCGTCGAAATCGTCACGCACGGCGGCCATGGTGCGCACGTCGGCATCGCCCACCTCGGCGCGGCGGCCGGCGCGCAGGGTCAGCTGCGAATCGCCGTCGTCGACGAGCGCCGTGCCGTCGAACACGGTGACGAAGCTGGTGTCGCGCACGCGCTCCGCGTCCACGCGCACGCGGCCGGGCTGCTGCAGGCGCACGCGCGCCTGCGGGGTCTCGAGTTCGAAGCCGGCGACGATATCCGCGCCCAGCACGCGCACGCTGGCGCTGCCGTAGTGGAGGCGCAGGCGCAGGGAATCGTCGTCCATCTGCAGCACTTCCAGCGACGAATCGCCGTCCAGGCGGATCGACGTCGACCCGACGCGCAGCTCCGTGCGGCTGCCGGCCGCCGTGCTGATCGTATTGCCCGACGTGACTGGCCAGTTGACCTGCGCGGCCATCATCTCCGCGCCGATGTCGCTGCCGATGGTGACCTGGCCCTGGGCCAGCGCGACGCGGCCCACGCGCGCCGGCGGATCGGCCGCCACGGCGAGCGCCGTCAGGGTGGAGAAGGCGAGGAGGACGGCGGTTTGCGCGGCGCGGTTCGGCATGATGTCTCCAGGGCGGGAATGAGCTCGTATTCTTGTTGGTAGACGCGACGGATTGCGTCTCCTGCATTACAACGCACGAGCGTACGAAACGACGACACGAATTACAAATGGTTGCGAAATGTTTCCGCGCTCAGGCGTGGGCAGGCTTGACGAAGAACATCAGCGCGCCGACCGCCATCAGCACGGCGCCAAAGAACCGGTTCTGGACCTTGACGGCGCGCGGGTCGCGGAACCAGCGCTGCATCGTCGCTGCCAGCAGGGCGTAGCCGTGCATGACCGTGGTGTCGATGGTGACCATCGTGACGCCCAGGATCGCCAGCTGCGGCAGCACGGGCGCCGCGTTCGAGATGAATTGCGGCAGCACGGCGACCATGAAGATGATGCCCTTCGGATTGGTCGCGTTGGTGAGGAAGCCGGTCAATACGCGGCGGCCGAACGACGGGTGCGCCGCGAGGCCGGCCGTCGAGACGTTCGACACTTCCGCCTTCGCGCGCCACTGGGCGATGCCGAGCCAGATCAGGTACAGCGCGCCGACGATCTTCACGATGGTGAACGCGGTTTCCGACGCGACCAGCAGCGAACCGACGCCGGCGCCGGCGATCACCAGCACGAGCACGAGGCCCAGTTGCAGGCCCAGCACGGTGGCGCTGGCCTTTTTCAGCCCGTAGGCGAGGCCGTGCGACATCGACAGGATGGCGCCGGAGCCGGGCGAAATGGCGATCAGCGAACCTGCGATGACGAAGGTGATCCAGGTGGCGAAGCTCATGGGAAGGAAGCGGAAGGGGAGAGAAAGGATACGCGGGCATGGCGCACGGCGCCGGCGATTGCCGGACGGCCGCGGCCAGCCGCGGGTACTGCTTACTTCTTCTTCGGGTTGACGGCGGCCTTCAGGGTCGCGCCGGCAGCGAAGCGCGGCGTCTTCGACGCAGCGATCTTGATCACTTCGCCGGTTGCCGGGTTGCGGCCCTTGCGGGCAGCGCGCTTGGTAACCGAGAACGTGCCGAAGCCGGTGATACCCACCGTGTCGCCTTTTTTCAGACGCTCGGTGATGATGTCGATGATGGTGTTCACTGCGTCATTCGCAGCGGCGCCCGACATCTCGGTACGCTTCGCAAATTCAGCGATCAGTTCGCCTTTTTTCATAAATCCTCCGGGTTGAAAGAGCCGGAAGATTAGCATAATTAATTGCTACGCGTAATCTTCTTACACGTCATACACCCTGTATTGGCGGGGTTTCTGCGATTTTTTGCTCAGGCCGCGGCCGGATTCGCGTCGCCGCTGGCCAGGCGCAGGCGCAGCGCCGCGTTGATCAGCGTCTGGTAACCGGTGCCGGTGCGCTCGGCGCGCGAGCGGAATTCGTCCAGGACCTCGTCGTCGAGGTAGATGGTGATACGGGTCTTGCGCTTCGGAGGACGGGCACGGCGGCGCGGAACGGACGGCAGGTCGAGGTTCTGGTTCATGGGCATCTCCTTCAGGTCGGAAAGGCTGCTGCACCGCAGCCAATGTTGTCACTATACGTATCGCCCGCGATGAGCTGCACGGGAAAGCGACGAGATGCAGATTTTCGGGTTTGAAACGCAGAAAACGCGCCTGAACCGTGTACCGGACCGACGGGTCGTCTCGGTTAAGATGTGAGCATATTGATATTGGGGAGCGGTACATGGCTGCAGGAAGTTTATTGGCACTTATCGACGACATTGCCACCGTGCTCGACGACGTGGCCCTGATGAGCAAGGTCGCCGCGAAAAAGACGGCCGGCGTGCTGGGCGACGATCTCGCCCTCAACGCCCAGCAGGTGACAGGCGTGAACGCGGACCGCGAGCTGCCCGTCGTGTGGGCGGTGGCGATGGGCTCGCTGCGCAACAAGGCGATCCTCGTGCCGGCCGCGCTCGCCATCTCCGCCTTCCTGCCGCAGGCGATCACGCCGATGCTGATGGTGGGCGGCGCCTACCTGTGCTTCGAAGGCTTCGAGAAAGTGGCCCATAAACTGCTGCACAGCGCCGCCGAGGATGCGGCGCACGAAGAAGAACTGGCGACGGCGCTGGCGGCCAATGCCGACATGCGCGCGGTCGAAAAGGACAAGATCAAGGGCGCGATCCGCACCGATTTCATCCTGTCGGCGGAAATCATCGTGATCTCGCTGGGCGTCGTCAACGAACAGGGCGCGTCGTTCGGCGCGCAGGTGGCGGCCCTCGTCGCGGTGGCGGTCGCGATGACGATCGGCGTCTACGGTATCGTCGCGGGCATCGTCAAGATCGACGACCTCGGGCTGTACCTGAGCCGCCGCGCGAGCGGCGCCGCGCGCGCCATCGGCAACCTGCTGTTGGCGGCCGCGCCTCGCCTGATGAAGTCGCTGTCCGTGATCGGCACCGTGGCCATGTTCATGGTCGGCGGCGGCATCATCGGCCACGCGTTCGAGCCGCTGCACCATCTGGCCGAGAGCGCCGCTGCGGCGGTGGCAGGCGTCCCGGTCGTGGGCAGGCTGCTGGCGGCCGTGGCACCGGCCGTCGTCGATGCCGCGGCGGGTGTCGTCGTCGGCGCGGTCGTG
Organism: Massilia orientalis; assembly: GCF_030411975.2. Classification (NCBI taxonomy): domain Bacteria; kingdom Pseudomonadati; phylum Pseudomonadota; class Betaproteobacteria; order Burkholderiales; family Oxalobacteraceae; genus Massilia; species Massilia orientalis. Next base: position 223,543 of record NZ_JASNRB020000011.1, read on the forward strand.
CTGGCGGTGGTCACGCTGGTGCAGAAAATCCGCGGAAAGTAACCCTACCGTCGCCCCCGCGAAGGCGGGGGCCCATGCTGAGCTTCCGAAGTCACGTCGTTGGATACGCTGCAAATGCGTCCAACGTACCGCATCCTGTTGCCCGGCATGGATACCCGCTTGCGCGGGGATGACGGCTTGGGGCGCCATGCAGCGCGCATGATCAACTGTTGCGTCCTTACATCTAATGCGGGTTAGCACAATTGACAACGATAACAAGCGCGCGCCAGTATCAATGCGCTTGCCCGTTGTATCCGCAACCCGCCGCCCCGCGGGCCTAGACCAAGAATAAGGATCAAGAGAATGCAACAACGATTCGTGCCGCAAAAATCCGTACTCGCCCTCTCCATCGCCACCCTGTTCGCCGGCACGCCGCTGCTGGCCCAGTCCCAGGACAGCACCGCCACCGTCGTCGTGACCGGTACCCGCGTCGCCAACCGCACGGCGCTCGACACGGCCTCTCCCGTCGACATCATCTCGGCCGACACCCTCAAGACGACGGGTTCGACCGAACTGAACCAGGCCCTGTCGGTGGCGCTGCCGTCGCTGAACTTCCCGCGTCCCACGCTGACGGACGGCACGGACACCGTCCGCCCCGCCACCCTGCGCGGCATGGCGCCGGACCAGAGCCTCGTGCTGGTGAACTCCAAGCGCCGCCACACCTCGTCGCTGGTGAACCTGAACGGCTCGATCGGCCGCGGCTCGGCCGCCGTCGACCTGAACACGGTGCCGTCCGCCATCGTGAAAAGCATCGAGGTGCTGCGCGACGGCGCGGCCGCGCAATACGGTTCCGACGCGATCTCGGGCGTCGTCAACGTCCGCCTGCGCACGGACCGCACGGGCGGCGAAGGCACGATCACCTACGGCGCGCACATCTCGGAATACGACTTGCTGAACGCCGCGCCGCCGGCCGGCGCCACGTGGACAGGTCCGAACTCGCGCAAGCGCACGGACGGCCAGACCACGACCGTCAGCGCCTGGAAAGGCCTGCCGCTGGGCGAGACGGGCTATATCACCATCGCGGCCGAATACAAGGACCAGAACCACACCGAGCGCAGTGGCTACGACATGCGCCAGCTGTACGCGAAAGTGAACGGCGCCTACGATCCGCGCGAGCTGACCATCAACCGCTTCGACGCCTGGTACGGCGACCCGGAGATGCAGCAGAAGACCGTGTTCGTCAACGTGGGCAACAACCTGTCCGGCGACGTGAAGGTCTACGGCTGGAGCAGCTACCAGCTGCGCGACGCGCGCTCGGCCGGCTACTTCCGCATGCCGCAGGACAGCCGCAACGTACAGTCGATCTACCCGAACGGCTTCCTGCCGATCATCGCCCCGACCGTCGAAGACTTCAGCGCCGCCGCCGGCATGACCTGGGCCCTCGGTGACTGGGACCTGGACACGTCGCTCGTGTACGGCCAGAACGGCATGAACTACGACGTGCAGAACACGCTGAACGCGTCGATCGGCCCGGCCAGCAAGACGAACTTCGATGCGGGCGGCTTCTCGTACAACCAGCTCGTGTACAACCTCACCGGCGTGCGCAAGTTCGACGTGGGCGGTCTCGCGTCGCCGCTGAACGTGGCGGTCGGCACCGAAGCGCGCCGCGAAGGCTATGAGCTGCATGCGGGCGAGCCGGATTCCTGGCGCAACGGCGGCGTGATCCTGCCGAGCGGCATCCCGGCCGCATCGGGCGCGCAGGTATTCCCGGGCTTCCGTCCGGCCAACGCGTCGCACAAGTCGCGCACCGCGATCGGCGTGTTCGTCGACGTCGAAGCGAACATCACCGACAAGCTGCTCGCCTCCGCCGCCATCCGCGAAGAGCATTACAACGACTTCGGCAACAACCTGTCCGGCAAGCTGGCGGGCCGCTACGACTTCACGAAGAACTTCGCGCTGCGCGGCGCCGTGCAGAACGGCTTCCGCGCGCCGTCGCTGCAGCAGCAGAGCTTCACGTCGACGTCGACCAACTTCGTCAACGGCATCCCGTACGAGATCACGACGTTCACGCCGAACGATCCGGTCGCCGTCGCGCTGGGCGCCAAGCCGCTGAAGGCCGAGAAGTCGACCAACTTCTCGCTGGGCGCCGTCATGCGCTTCGCCCCCGCCAGCCTGACAGTGGACGCCTACCGCATCAACGTGCGCGACCGCATCGTGCTGTCGGAGAACCTGCTGTCGGCGGCCGTGCGCAACTACATCGTGTCGCAGGGCTTCATCGGCGTCGGCGGCGGCCGCTTCTTCATCAACGGCGTCGACACGAAGACGGAAGGCGTCGACATCGTCGCGAGCATGCCGTGGAACGCGGGCGCCGCCGGCCGCTTCGACTTCACGCTGGCCGGCAACTTCAACCACACGGACGTGACCAAGGTCCCGACCACCGCCCAGCTGGCCGCGCTGAATCCGGCGCCCGTGCTGTTCGACCGCGTGAACGTGCTGACGCTGGAAAAGGGCCAGCCGAAGAACAAGATCACGGCGAGCGTCAACTGGAAGCTGAACCAGTGGGGCGTGACGGCCCGCGCCACGCGCTACGGCGAAGTGCTGTCGCCGGGCACGACGGAAGCGTTCGACTTCACCTTGAAGGCCAAGACGATCGTCGACCTGGAAGCCCGCTACGCCTTCACTCGCCAGTTCAGCCTGGCGGTCGGCGCGGACAACCTGTTCGACCAGTACTCGGAAACCCTGCCGCCGGCGCTGAACACGACCAGCAACACGCCGTTCTCGAACTACACGCCGTTCGGCAACAATGGACGCTACGTGTATGCGCGCGCGAACTACAGCTTTTAACTAACACGGCGTATCCGCAGAAGCCCCTGAGCAGGGGCTTCTTTTTTTTGAAAACCGAACTATTGTCCGGCAAAGGTACCTGTCGATGCGATCAACGCGGCGCCACACGTCGTCTTATGGCCTTCGTAAGCGACGGAGATACCATCGACGAGATGATGCGGGTCGCCCTCGGCAATCATGCAATGTTCATGTCCTTTGAGAGGACAACTGCATGGATCGCCGACGCGTGCGACTGGAATGCCGTCCACCGTGAAATGCGTCACGCCGACGCTCTCGACCTTGCCACCATGACTCGTGGCGTCACCAAGGCGAATCACATTGCGCATGGCTCAGCCCTTTTGTGGGGGTGGGGTGTCTTCCTTGCGCTCGCCCGTGGTACCGTCTGCGGGCGTTTGTGTCGCAATCTTGGCATGCGCGGGCGCATTGTCGTAGCCGACCAGTTTCCACATGGTCGCCGTGCGATAGATTGGGCGCCCGCCTGTGAACTTTTGCCATAAGGACGGTTCGCCCGATGTGATGGCATGGGGCATGATGGCGCCTGCCTTGACGTGCTGGCTTTCGCCCTTGACGTCATCGGATGTCCACCAACCGGTTTGCGGACAGGTACGTCCCGTTGCGGCAAGTTCCCCCAAAGGACGGCGCGGCCCAGGCTCGGCTTCAGCGTCCTTCGCCCTGGCGGCGCTCGTCGGGCGTACGCGAATGGTGCTGGTGATCCGGTCCCACACCGCGATGGCTTCTTCATCGGTCAGGCTGGCCTTGGTCGCTCCGGCGACGTTGTCGGCGACGCCGGTCTGCATTCGTATGTCAGCATACGGTTTATACGGGTCATAAGGCACGCCCCTGAAATCCATACCGAAGTCGTGAATCGGGTGAGCCTCCGGCTGGTCTGGCGTGTGCGACAAGGCTTCGAAGCCGCCCACCCAGTCATGGATCTGGCGGTCGCCCCTGCGCAGGTATCTGGTCTTCAAGTTGGGGTGGTTAGGGTCCTCGGCTTTCAGCCGTTTCTCAAGCCGCTCGAGTTGCCATTTCAGGGAGTCACTGTCTTCGTAATGCGGATTCGATGGCCCGACGAAAATCGAGAGGTGCGTGTCCGGAAATTCCTTCAGGCGGAAACCGACGCGGATCAACTCGCCCTGGTTTTTCTCCTTCGATTCGAGGTCGTCTGGCAGGAAGGCGTATTCGATGCAATTGCCTGGCTCGGTGGGGATTTCGTTTTCGGGCAGTCGGCGGAGACGACGGGCGATGCTTTTTATGTCCGCGATGGTTTTGTCTTTATCGTCTTGCAGTGGCCGTGAATCGATGATGACGCCATCGTTGTTCATTCTAAAATAGCCATTGATCTTAAGGTCGTCGATAGACTCAAAATCCTCATAGCCAATGATTATTTTTCCTTCAGGATTATTCATTTCTTCGATCGCTATTAACAACGGCACATGATTTCTATTAATGTTTTTTTCGCTTTTCAATTTATCTATGAAGTTTTTCTCGATTTCGCTAACCTCAGCCACTCCATTTGGATAAACGCTAATACCAAGAGGAACATCGACTTCACCCCATGCTACGGTCGCCGATGCCGGCACGTCGACCAAAAATCGACCGAAGCACACGGTTTTGGTTTTCTCGAACATCGTTTGTACGCGCGGCGTAAGTTTTGTCATATTTGGCGTTCTCCATTCTCTTGGATTTGGATCACAGGCGTTCAGCACCAGCAATGTTGCACAAAGAAGGAAAGAGCGGATACATTGAAGTATGTTCATATGACTGACTCTCTTTAACATGTCCAAGTCGCGCTCTGGGCGATACGCACGATGCTGTACAAAGTCGATGCGATAGCGCGCGGATCTTTGTAACTGGATTGGTGTTCGTAACCGGTCTGGCGGAAGATCCCCTTGAACACACCACTTTTCAACTGGTGGTCAGCCGATTTGGCGGGCACGGTCTGGTCACCCGGCGCCGACGGCGGAAGAATGGTCGCGTAGATCGAGGTCGGAGGTTCATCGTTGAAGGGCAACGCTCCAACGTTGTTGTTGCCCTCGGGATCGTAACGAACGACCTCGATCCTGCCCTGCTTGGTGTCACTCAGGATGGGCCAGTCATGCCAGCCCGCGAGATCGGCACAGTCCTTGTCGATTTCCCATATGACTTCACCAAAGCTTCGCCGCGCCGAGTCTGCGCCGTAATGAGCATAACTATTGGGATGGAACGTGCTCACAATCCTTTGATGAAAAATCTGAGTCTTGTCGAGATAGGTACATGTCCGCTTAAATGTGCCGCCTCCTTTGGCGAAGGGCTGACCGGACGGGTTAATCCACTCCTCCTGAAATAGCGAGTACCACTTACCCTTTACTTTGTAGATTTCACTGTAAGGATCACCTTGTTTCGGCCATGCATCCAGATCGCGTCCGTTATGCATCACGCGCAACCAACCATTACCATAGGCCCCGCTCGGCAATAACTCCAAGCCCCCGCGTGCATTCGCCAATACCGCCGTGACCTCGTCGCCGTGATTACCAGCCACCTTGGCGGCAAGGCTTTCTTCCGGAGACGACAATACGCCCGGGTCCTCGAAGCCCGCGCGCATGCGCTTGTAGGCGGCCGGGGCGCCGATCGCTGGCATCACGCCATGTACGATGCCCAGCACCTTGTCACGCAGGTTGCCATATTCCGGATGAATCAGCGCCCGCCCGACGAGCCCGCCCATGGAATGGGTCACGACGATCACCTGGTTGCATTCATAGCCGGACTGCTTGAACTCGTCGATGACCTGGTTGATGCGGACGGCGATCAGCTTGGCACTGTCGCCATTGGACTGTAGCCAGTTATAGCCGAATGCGTACACGGCAAACCAACAACCGGTGACAACTTTCTTGAGCTCTTCCTCGGTCAACGCCTGCTGCGGCAAACCTGGATCAGCCTGCCAGGTATTGGGATCGACACCGACGACGTCACGCCACTCCTGCCGCAGCTTGCCCTCGAAAAAAGTATTGTTGAGGCGTGATTCGAGATGCTGCAGCAAGCCTCCATAGCTCTTGAAAAAGACTTCGCCCCATCCTCGTGCCCGCGCCTTTTGCACGGCGGTACGCCGGTTCTTCGCGGTGGGTGGATCGTCCGTTAGCAAGGGCGAATCGAAGTTTTTCTCCAGGATCACGTTTCTATGCCGTCCATCGCCACTGACGTCGGACGGCCCTGAGGGATCGTAGATATCGACCGTCGTTTGCAGGGGATCCAGCCGCAATTGACGCTCTCTCGGCTTTTCGGTGGCGGCACCAGTAATATTCGACGGGCCCAGGATGTCTGGCCGCCACGCGATATTGTCTTTCCTGTGCAGTTCTTTCTGCCTCTGCTCACTCATGCGCAAATTCGATCCCATGATCCCGGGGAGGAAAATAATCGGCAAAACTTTTTTGGGAAGAAATCGGGCGCACTGAGGCTTTTTGTCCTGCTTCGGTGTCGCAAAGCCCTCGGCCTTGCGTGCGGCATTCTTGTGCTGATGCGCTGGCAACGGGTGTTCTGCGTTCTTCATCGTATCGGTCCGCCTGTTCGAAGATTTACTGGTAACGAAAAGGGATATCAGTCGTCGAGTGCTTCGACGGTATAGCGTCCGAAAGGAATGGCGCTGGTAAAACGCTCGGTCCTGCCAGTCGCATCGGTCTTGCCTTCGAACGCGCGCCCGTCTTCCGTCGTGATGCGATAACGCTGGTTCTTCATCGGTTCGTCGGTCCCTATCCAGCGCAGAATGGTTTGCTGGTCGTGCGCCGCCTCGCTGGCGGGCGACACGACACCTGCCGGGCTGCCGTCGCCGGGACGGATATGCGCGAATCTCGAGGATTTGATCGTGTGCTCGCCGCTGCTTTGCTGCGTGATGGCGCCGGCACCCATATCGACTTGAGCGCCCTGCGATACGAAACGTATTTTCGGTGCTTGCAATACGATTTCCTCGACAGCGGTCAGCAGAATGCGCTTCGAAGACGTGAGTTCGATATCGCCGCCGTGCGTCTGCAACTCGACCTTGCCGCTGGCGGCGATGAGTTTGATGCCAAGTCGATGGGCGAACAGGCTGATGCTTTCCGATACACGCGCAAGCAATTTTCTGCCGACCGAAAGCTGGGTATTACCGAGACTTAATACATCGATGTGTGTTTGTGCGCCTATCGCAACATTGTCCTGGCTCGTCATTGCCAAGCCGGCGGGTGCGGACAACGCCATCACGGGTTCTGCACCGGAGCCGGTATCGCTGCTTCCGGTATTGCTGCCAGCCTCCCATTGGCTCAGGTAACCAATCAGTTGCTTGAGCTGTTTGTCGTCAGTGTCGCCGGCATGATGCGTTGCCGATAATTCGGATAGATGTTGCAGCACACCTTGCAGCGCTTCAACGAGACCGATCAGTTCGTCACGGTCCAGTTGTTTGCCACTCGCCCGTTCGCGCGCGGCGGCGCTGATGAGCACGCCCTTTGCGCCTCGTATCGCGACGGCATGGTCGCTGCGCAGTTCCGCCCCTTCGCCCCGCGTGTCGCCTTTTCCCGCATTGCGGGGGTGGGTAAGCCAGCCTAAATTCAGTTCGGTATAACCATGCTGGGACGATAACTGGGCATTGATCTCCCCCGGTGTGTCGTCCAACCGCAGTTGGTTATACCGGGTTCCATTGACTTCTTTGCTTTTTATTCCGGCCAAGTACCTGTTCCCAGGCAACATTCCGATGTGGCTGAACGAAGGCGGTGCGGCTGCGCCGCCGTACACCCGCGCCACAATGATTGGCTTGTCAGGATCGCCGCCAAGGAAGTCGACGATGACTTCGTCGCCCACACGAGGCAGCATAATCGTCCCCCATTGATTGCTGGCCCAAGTGCTGGCAACGCGTACCCATGCGGAATCCCGATCGCTATTGCTGGCGCCGGCACCATACGCATGGACATGGTCTTCTTCACGGGCGGCCGGGAAACGCACCTTGACCCGCCCAAGTTCGTCGCAATGTATTCCTTCACCAGGCGGCCCGACGACGATCGCGCTCTGCAACTGTGGCCGTGGGAGATCGGTACGTGGATCGAAAGCCGGAACAATCGGGATATCGCGCCGCACGCAAGAAAAACGGTTGTTATAACGCGTGCCGTGCTCCAAGACGGATTGCTGCTGAATGGGATTGGATAGACCATCGTCCCAACGGTTAAGGGCAAACAAGCGCCGTACCCGGTCATCGATCGTCTTTGGAAGATTGTTCTCCGCATCCACGTCCAGGCCGGTGACGACGAATTCCCGATCTTTCGCGGGATGCGCATCGATCTCATAATGCCCACTCAGGGCAATCCACTGACCGACACACAATGTACGCACACTGCCCTCGCCATAAAAGCACTTGGATTCATATTCATGGCGTTTCATGCGCAAGTCGCCGAGTTTCAGGTAATCAGCGTTGTCGTCGCCCGCGTGCGGCACGTCGACAAGATAATCGTCGAGACTGGCAGCGAATCGATTGCCCGTTTCGCCCTGATCGATACGTGACGACGAGTTGCCGGTCATTGGACGGCCCTGCATATAATCCCAGCTGTGTCGAGTCACTTTGCCCGGCTTGATCCTTCGTACCGGACTCCAGGCGGTAACGGTGTCTCGCTCTTCCGTCCCATCGTCCCGGTGGTAACGCACAGTACCAGCGACGTTTTGCGGCAGCATATAGGCGTCGTCGAGCAGCACAAGGGAATGGGAGGAGTAAAGTGGACCCATCAGTCAAGACACTCAGCCGGCTAGTTTAAGCTGTGTCCGTTTCCACTTCAGCAGCTGCCCGGCGCTGCCCCGTACTGCCGATTTTTTCTTGCTCCAGGTCCGCGTCGCCGAACTTGTCGACGATCAGCGCACCGCCTCCGACACCGGCGCGGTAGACATGATCCGGCGT
>NZ_JASNRB020000012.1:0-230817 GCF_030411975.2 Massilia orientalis
CGAAGCCGCTGATACGGTGCAGGATCGACACGATGGCCGACGGCGGCTGCTTGTAGTTCATCGTGATGTCCGTAATGCTCACATTACGGATCGGCTGCCCTCTTTTTTGCGCGTTCTTCACGGCTTCGGACATTGGAACACCTCCCTTAAAGCGTTTATTTATATTGACACCCGGACTACGCCGATTTTGGTCTTCGACGCTTGCCCAAAATCAAGGCATTGTAATCGCTGCAAGCGATTCATGCAGCAGCATAGAGCCGCCGCAAAAACAATTCACGACAATTCGTTTTGGTAATGATGCTTCGTGGTCAGATACAGCCCGCGCCGCAACTCCACCGCCTTGTCTCCATAGGTGAACGACACCCGGTCCGCGCACAGCAGCGGCGTTCCTTCCGGCACTTTCAACGCCTGCGCCGTCGGTGCGTCGGCCGCCACGGCCCGGATCTTTTCGGACGCGCGGATCATGCGCGTGCCGAATTCCGATTCGAACAGTCCATACATCGGTCCCTTGTATTCCGCCAGGCGCTCCGCCGTCAGTCCCTTGAACAATTGCCCCGGCAGCCAGAGTTCTTCCAGGATAGTCGGCGCGCCGCCGTCGCTCATCAGCCGTTTGATATAGACGACCGCGTCGCCCGATTTCAGCTCGAGCAGGCGCGCCACCTCGGCCGGCGCACGGATGCGCTTGACCTCGAGGTAGTCGTGATCGAGATGCTGGGGGACGCCCTCGTCGGGCATCAGCTTGAGGAAACGGAAGTGGGCGCGCGCCTCGTTGTGGGTGGCGACGAACGTCCCTTTACCCTGGCGGCGCACGACGAGGTGCTCGGCGGCGAGCTCGTCGATGGCCTTGCGCACGGTGCCCTGGCTGACCTTGTAGCGGCCGGCCAGCTCGACTTCGCTGGGGATCAGCTCGCCCGGTTTCCATTCGCCGGACTGCAGGCTCTGCGTGATCAGCGCCTTGATCTGCTGGTAAAGTGGAGAGAATGTGGGGGAAGGCGCCACGCCGCCGACAGCGCTGCCGGCGCTCGTAGTCGTGGCGCCATTGCTGTTCGGATTGGACGGGGCTGGGTTCATAGACATCGATTTTTTCATAAATCCCATTGTCCGTCCAGTGGAGAAACCCTCGGATTATGTGTCTTATATAAGACATATGATATGAATTGACAGATGGAATCGTGCGGGCATACACTCGCGGTCGATCGAGCGTGGGCGCCCGCCTGTCGGCAATCGTCGCACGCCCGGCTTGCGGGTAGGCCTTTTGGTATGATTGCAGTTTTCCCAAACTGGCGTATCCTTCTGCGTCGCCCCGTTTTTCTTTCCCACTTTGGAGATTCATCATGGCTAAAACCCCTAAGCGCGTTGCCGTTACCGGCGCGGCCGGCCAGATCGGCTATTCCCTGCTGTTCCGCATCGCCAACGGCGACATGCTGGGCAAGGACCAGCCGGTCATTCTGCAGCTGCTCGAGATCGACAACGAAAAAGCACAGAAGGCGCTGAAAGGCGTCATGATGGAACTGGAAGACTGCGCATTCCCGCTGCTGGCCGGCATGACCGCCCACAGCGACCCGATGACCGCATTCAAGGATGCGGACGTCGCCCTGCTGGTCGGCGCCCGTCCGCGCGGCCCGGGCATGGAGCGTAAAGACCTGCTGGAAGCCAACGCCCAGATCTTCACGGTGCAGGGCAAGGCGCTGGACGCCGTCGCCTCGCGCGACGTGAAAGTCCTGGTGGTCGGCAACCCGGCCAACACCAACGCCCACATCGCGATGAAATCGGCCCCGAACCTGCCGGCCAAGAACTTCACCGCCATGCTGCGCCTGGACCACAACCGCGCCCTGTCGCAAGTCGCCGCCAAGACCGGCACGGCCGTCGGCGACATCGAGAAGATGGTCGTCTGGGGCAACCACTCGCCGACCATGTACGCCGACTACCGTTTCGCCACGGTCAACGGCAAGTCGGTCAAGGACCTGATCAACGACCAGGAATGGAACGCCAACACGTTCCTGCCGACCGTCGGCAAGCGCGGCGCCGCCATCATCGACGCGCGCGGCGCATCGTCGGCTGCTTCGGCCGCCAACGCCGCCATCGACCACGTGCGTGACTGGGTGCTGGGCACCAACGGCAAGTGGACCACGATGGGCGTGCCGTCGGACGGTTCGTACGGCATTCCGGAAGGCATCGTCTTCGGCTTCCCGGTGACCACCGAAAACGGCGAGTACAAGATCGTGCAAGGCCTGGAAATCGACGCGTTCTCGCAAGAGCGCATCAACCTGACGCTGAACGAACTGAACGAAGAGCGCGCAGGCGTCGCTCACCTGCTGGGCCAGTAATTCCACAACGGCGGCGCGCATCGACGCGCCGCCGTTTTTTTCGGAACCACCATGCATCCTTCCGAGGTTTTATTCCAGGGCCAACGCCAGCCGCTGCTGCTCCCTGCCTGCGACCACTATGCCGGCAGCGAGAAGCTGATGCGCAAATCGATGGCCTTGCAACAAGAGCTTGGTCCCATTTTCGACATCACCTTCGACTGCGAAGACGGCGCCAGCGCCGGTAGCGAGCGCGCCCACGCCGAACTCGTCGCAGCGCTCATCGACAGCGACGACAACCGCTACAACCGCATCGGCGCCCGCCTGCACGACGTCGGGAGTCCCCACTTCGCGCAGGACGTCGAGATCATCGTCGGCGCCGCCGGCAAGCGCCTCGCCTACGTCGTGCTGCCCAAGCCGAACAGCCTGGAAGACGTGGTGCGCGCGCAAGATCTCGTCAACCAGGCCGCTGCACGCGCCGGCCGCGACTTCCTGCCGCTGCACGTCCTGATCGAAACGCACGGCGCCCTGCACGACGTGTACGCGATCGCCGCCCTGCCCCAGGTCGAAAGCCTGTCGTTCGGCATCATGGACTTCGTCTCGGCCCACTATGGCGCGGTACCGGCCGCCGCGATGCGTACGCCGGGTCAATTTACCCATCCCCTCGTCGTCCGGGCGAAGCTGGAGATGGTTGCGGCATGTCATGCGCATGACAAAGTCCCTTCGCATAATGTGACGACCGAGATCAAGGACAGCGCCGTGGTCGCCAACGACGCCCAGCGCGCCGCCGCCGAATTCGGCTTTACGCGCATGTGGAGCATCCACCCCGACCAGATCAAGCCGATCGTCAAGGCATTCACGCCGCGCCTCGCGGAGGTGAACGACGCGACGAGCATCCTGACGGCGGCCATGGCGAAGGACTGGGGTCCGATTGCCCACGGTGGCCGCTTGCACGACCGCGCCAGCTACCGATATTATTGGACGGTGTTGCAGCGCGCGAAGCTGGCCGGCCTTGCGCTGCCGGATGCCGCGGCGGCACTCGTCAATCAACCGGAATCCATCTGATGGCCATCACTCTGAATCAAATCGCAGCCGCCTGTGCCTTTGCGCTCGCGGCCGCCGGTCTTTGCGCAACGGCGACTGCCGCCGAAACCCATCCCAAAGCGACCAAAGTCCTGAAACAAAAGGCAAAATCCTCCAAGCATAAAAAGGCGAAAAAAGAGGACACTAAGCAAGAAGTCGTCGACAACGAGCCCGAACCGGACGTTACCGACACGACGATGGCCGAATACTCTTGCGAGTTGAACAACAAGGTCACCATCTACCGCAACCTGATGGACGACAGCCACATCGCCCTGCGCTGGAAGAACCACCTGCGCCGCATGGACAAGGTGGGCACGACCACGGGCGCGCAGCGCTACGAGAACGCGAAACTGGGCCTGGTCTGGATCGGCATCCCGTCGAAGGGCATCCTGCTCGATTCGAAGCAGAGCCGCCAGCTGGCCAACGAATGCAAGGACGCGGAGCAGGCCAAGCCGCGGGTCGTGGCCTCGGCACCGGCCGAACCGAAGAGCTGATTGATTGCAGGTAACAACAACATCCCCACAAAGGAGAAGTTAATGTCTCAGAACACGTTGAATACGCTGAAGGAATTCCCGCTCGCGGGCGGACAGACCGGCCAGTTCCACTCGCTGCCGGCCCTGGCCGAATCGCTGGGCGTGAACCTGTCGCGCCTGCCGGTGTCGATCCGTATCGTCCTCGAATCCGTGCTGCGCAACTGCGACGGCAAGAAGGTGACCGAAGAGCACGTCCGCCAGCTGGCGAACTGGAGCCCGACCGCCGCCCGCACCGAAGAGATCCCGTTCGTCGTCGCCCGCGTCGTCCTGCAGGACTTCACCGGCGTGCCGCTGCTGGCCGACCTGGCCGCGATGCGCAACGTGGCCGCCAAGACCGGCGCCGATCCGAAGAAGATCGAGCCGCTCGTCCCGGTGGACCTGGTCGTCGACCACTCGGTCACCATCGACCACTTCCGTACCCCGGACGCGCTCGACCTGAACATGAAGATCGAGTTCCAGCGCAATAACGAGCGCTACCAGTTCATGAAGTGGGGCATGCAGGCGTTCGACACGTTCGGCGTCGTGCCCCCGGGCTTCGGCATCGTCCACCAGGTCAACCTGGAATACCTCGCGCGCGGCGTGATGAAGAACGGTTCGATGTACTACCCGGACACCCTGGTCGGCACCGACTCGCACACCACCATGATCAACGGCGTCGGCGTCGTCGGCTGGGGCGTGGGCGGCATCGAGGCGGAAGCCGGCATGCTGGGCCAGCCGGTCTACTTCCTGACCCCGGACGTCATCGGCGTCAACCTGACCGGCGTGCTGCGCGAAGGCTGCACCGCGACCGACCTGGTGCTGACCATCACCGAGATGCTGCGTAAAGAGAAGGTCGTCGGCAAGTTCGTGGAATTCTTCGGCGAAGGCACGGCCTCGCTGTCGACCACCGACCGCGCCACCATCGGCAACATGGCACCGGAATACGGCGCGACGATGGGCTTCTTCCCGGTCGACGACAAGACCGTCGACTACTTCCGCGGCACCGGCCGCACGGAAGAAGAGCTGGCCGCCTTCGAAAACTACTTCAAGGCCCAGCAACTGTTCGGCATCCCGAAGGACGGCGAGATCGACTACACCCGCGTGCTGCACCTGGACCTGTCGACCGTCACCCCGTCGCTCGCCGGTCCGAAGCGTCCGCAGGACCGCATCGAACTGGGCAACGTGAAGCACAACTTCACCGAGCTGTTCTCCAAGCCGACGAGCGAAAACGGCTTCAACAAGTCGCCGGAAGACCTGTCGAAGGTCTACGAGACGACCAACGGCGTGCGCGTGAAGAACGGCGACGTGCTGATCGCCGCGATCACGTCGTGCACCAACACGTCGAACCCGAGCGTGATGCTGGCCGCGGGCCTGCTGGCCAAGAAGGCCGTCGAGAAGGGCCTGACCGTCGCGCCGCACATCAAGTCGTCGCTGGCGCCGGGATCGCGCGTCGTCACCAACTACCTGGAAGCGGCCGGCCTGCTGCCGTACCTGACGCAACTGGGCTTCGGCCTGACCGCCTACGGCTGCACCACCTGCATCGGCAACGCCGGCGACCTGACCCCGGAACTGAACGCCGCGATCACGTCGAACGACATCATCGCCGCCGCCGTCCTGTCGGGCAACCGCAACTTCGAAGCGCGCATCCACCCGAACATCCGCTCCAACTTCCTGGCCTCGCCGCCGCTGGTCGTCGCCTATGCGATCGCCGGCAACGTCATGCGCGACCTGATGACGGAACCGGTCGGCAAGGGTGCGGACGGCGTCGACGTCTACCTGGGCGACATCTGGCCGACCTCGCAAGAGATCCACGACCTGATGAAGCTCGCGATGAACTCGGACGTCTTCAAGGCCAACTACGCGGACGTCAAGGGCAACCCGGGCGCGCTGTGGGAAGCCGTGTCGTCGGTGTCGGGCCAGGTCTACGACTGGCCGGAGTCGACCTACATCGCCGAGCCGCCGTTCTTCGGCGACTTCGAGATGACCCCGAAAGCGGCCGCCGCCGGCATCGCCAACGCGCGCGCGCTGGGCGTGTTCGGCGACTCGATCACCACCGACCACATCTCCCCGGCCGGTTCGATCAAGGAAGACGGTCCGGCCGGTAAATGGCTGAAGGACCACGGCGTCATCAAGGCCGACTTCAACTCGTACGGCTCGCGCCGCGGCAACCACGAGATCATGATGCGCGGTACGTTCGCGAACGTCCGCATCAAGAACAGGATGATCCCGCCGAAGGCCGACGGTTCCGCGGTCGAAGGCGGCATCACGATCCACCAGCCGAGCGGCGAACAGCTGTCGATCTACGACGCGGCCATGAAGTACATCGCGGAAGGCACCCCGACGATGATCTTCGCGGGCGAAGAGTACGGCACCGGCTCCTCGCGCGACTGGGCGGCGAAAGGCACCCAGCTGCTGGGCGTGAAGGCCGTGATCGCCCGTTCGTTCGAGCGCATCCACCGTTCGAACCTGGTCGGCATGGGCGTGCTGCCGCTGCAGTTCCTGGGCGACGACAGCGTCGACACCCTGGGCATCACCGGCAACGAGACCTATGACCTGAAGGGCCTGGAAGGCGAGATCCGCCCGCAGATGCAGGCGACCCTCGTGATCCACCGCGCCGACGGCTCGACCAAGGAGACCTCGGTCCTGCTGCGCATCGATACGCCGATCGAAGTGGATTACTACAAGCATGGCGGCATCCTGCCGTTCGTGCTGCGTCAGCTTCTCGCTGCCTAAGCCTAGGGGTCATCGCAGGGGGCAGAGCCCGGTGTTTCTTTTAGGGCTCTGACCCCGGTGCTAAGTGGCACTGCGTCAGAACACCGGGGTCAGACCCCAACCATCAACACCGGGGTCTGACCCCTATGTCTCCGCCCACATCCTCAACAGGTTGTGATAATGCCCCGTCAGCGCCACCATCTCCGCGCCATCGCCATGCTTCGCGCGCAAGGCCTGGATGTTGGTGTCCAGCTCCAGTAGCATCGCCCGTTTCCAGTCGTCGCGCACCATGCTCTGCACCCACAGGAACGACGCCACGCGCTCGCCGCGCGTCACCGGCTTCACCTCGTGCACGCTGGACGATGGATAGACGATCGCATCGCCCGCCGGCAGCTTCACCTCGTGCGTGCCGTACGTGTCGACGACCGTCAGCTCACCGCCCTCGTAGTCGTCCGGATCGCTCAGGAACACGGTGCACGACACGTCCGAGCGGACGGGCGACCCGCCCCGCTGCGCGCGGATGGCGCCGTCGATGTGCAGGCCGTAGTGTTCCCCACCCGCGTAGCTGTTGAAGAACGGCGGCAGGATGCGCAACGGCAGCACCGCCGAGAAAAACAGCGGGTTCGCCATCAGCGCGGCGCTCACGATCTGTCCCAGCTCCAGCGCGAGCGGCGAACCCTCCGCCAGCTGGCGGTTGCGCTTGACCTGCGCGCCCTGGCTCCCGACGCTCGCGCGGCCGTCGATCCAGTCCGTCGCATCCAGGCGCGCGCGCATGGCCTTCACCTGGTCCGCGGTCAGCACGCCTGGGATATGCAGCATCATGATTAGAACTTGACGTTGGCCGACAGGGTGGCCGAGCGGCCCGGACCCACGCCCGCGTAGTGCGGCGACGAGACCTTGTCGAAGTACAGCTTGTCGGTCAGGTTCTGCACGTTCAGCTGCAGGCTGACGTCCTTGTTCAGCGCATAGCTGGCCATCGCGTCGAAGCGGGTATAGCCCGGCGCCCACTTGTTGTTGTTGACGTTCGCGTACACCATGGACATCGAGTTCAGGCCCATGCCGAACGTCAGCGCCTTCGTGACGGCGTACGTCGTCCACAGCGAGGCCGAGTGCTTCGGCGTCGTCGGGAAGCGGTTGCCGCTGTACGGCGAGGCCACGTACACGGGTTGCGCGGTCGTGCCGACGTTCAGGTAGCCGTTGTCCGCGATTTCCGCGTCCAGGTACGTGTAGCCGCCGAACACGCTCCACTGCGACGACAGCTTGCCCGAGAAGCCCAGCTCGACGCCCCTGATCTCCTTGCGGCCGACGTTCTGCGTCGTGCCGTCCGGCGCCGTCACGCGGGCATTGTTCATCGTGCTCTTGAAGACGGCCGCCGTCAGCGACAGGCGCCCGCCCGGCATCACGTCCCACTTGGTGCCCAGCTCGAAGTTCTTGCTGCGCTGGGGCTGCAGGTTCTGCACGGCCACCGTCAGCGCGTCCAGGCCGTCGCCGCCGTCATTGCCCGGCGGGGTCGCCGAGGTCGCGTACGCCAGGTAGATGCTGCCGTTCGACGCCGGCTTGTAGACGAGGCCCGTCTGCCAGCTCCAGAAGGTGCTGTCGACGTGCGCCGCCACGGCCGCCGTCGACGACGTCGCCAGCGTGTTCAGCGTGGTCTGGAAGTCGTCGTAGCGCGCGCCCAGGTTCACTTGCCATTGCGGGTTGAATTCGATGGTGTCGAACGCGTAGGCCGCCTTCGTCTTCGTGTTCACGTGCGTCAGCGCGCCCGACACGGCGCGGGTATAGACCCACGAATCGTACGGATTCGGGTCGACGAGCGTCGTGCAGTTGTACAGCGTGGCGGCGCCCGACGTCGGGCAGGTGAACGTGCCCGTCAGCGGGTTGTTCGTGCCCGGCGTGAAGACGTAGGCGGCGCGGTCGGTCGTCTCGCGGTCGAACTCGATGCCCGCGTTGTACGCATGCCTGATGGCGGCCGTGTCGAACTTGCCCGAGATGCTCGACACGTTCGACGCCGTGCGGGTCTCGGTCGCGCGGGTGTTGGCGCGGCGCCAGACGGTGCCGTACAGGACCGTGTTGCCCTTCGAATCGTCCGGCTGGGTCCACACGTAGTCGTTGTTCGACTTGCCGTAGCGCGTGACGTTGCGGAGCAGGATGCCGTTGGCGAGTTCGTGGCGCAGGTCGATCGTCGCGATGTCGCTCTTCGTGTCGCGGAAGTCGCGGTTGGCGAGGCCGTAGAACGTCGAGCGGTCGACGTTGAACGGGGTGCCGTTGCCGTTCTTCGACACGTTGGCGCCGGTCGTGACCGGGTTGTTGAACGGGATGCCCGTGTCCGGGATTTCGTGCGAGGTCAGGTGGTAGACGCTGACGATGGCGCGCGTGGGACCGGTCAGGCCGAACGTCACGGTCGGCGCCACGCCGTAGCGGTTGCCGCCGACGACGTCGCGGCCCGGCACGTCGTTCTCGTGCGCCATCACGTTCAGGCGGAACGCGCTGTTGCTGCCGATGTTGCGGTTGAAGTCGCCCGTGACGCGGCGGTATTTGTCCGTGCCGAGGCCGATGCTGGCATGGTTGAAGTCATACGACTGCGCCGTCTTCGTGATCAGGTTGACGCCGCCGCCGGCCGACGAACGGCCGCCCAGCGCCGAGTTCGGGCCCTTCACGACTTCGACCTGGTCCACGGCGAAGATCTCGCGCGACTGCGAACCGGCGTCGCGGATGCCGTCGATGTACGTGTCCGTCTGGGCGTTGTAGCCGCGGATGAACATGTTGTCGCCGACCGGGTTGCCGCCTTCGGCCGCGCCGATGGTGATGCCGGGCACGGTGCGCAGCGCATCCGTCAGCGACGTGGCACCCGTCTGCGCGATGACCTCGGCCGGCACGATCGTGACGGATTTCGGCGTGTCGAGCAGCGGCGCGGTGAATTTGGTGTTGGCCGACGTGGGCTGCTGGTTGGCGCCCGTCACCTGGACGCTCGGGATCGTCGGATCCGGGGTGACGTCCGGACCGGCATGGGCAACGGCGGGCAGCGCCAGCGACGCGAGCATGGCCAGTGCCGGGGTCGGCAACGTGCGGGCATGCTTGCGGCTGGTAATGAAGGAATTCCGGGTGTTGTTTTTGTTGGTGGTCATGGTGTGGGGGATTGCGCCCTGCCGGGCGTCTCGCTGCGCCGTAGGTAGCAGGAACATGAATGAGAACGATTCGCATTATGATTCTGATTAGTACTTTTAGCAAGCGCGAAGGCCAATAAATACGGGGGTGAGGCAGGAATGCGACGCCGGCAATCTTGCCGTCGTGTTACTGGGGTGTGGGCGAATCAACTACAATGTCGGGGATAAGGGTTTATCATGACCCGAGATGTCAACCAAGAATACGAATCACCTTACTGAAGAGACTCCTCAAGCGTATGCGTCGCCCTTCCAAAGACTCACCCAAACTTTCGGCAGAAAGCCAGCGTCTCATCAGCATCAGCAACGCCATCGTGCAGGCCGCCAGCCGCATTGAAGAACGGACCTGGGAACGCAACCTCGACACGCAGCTGCAGAAGCTGCTCAAGACGAACCACCAGGACAGCATCGACGCCGCCCTCAACGTCCTGTTCAAGGGCGACCTCGCGGTCTACGACGTGCTGATGGACGGCGTCGAGGCGGTCAGCGAGTCCTCGACGATGACCGAGCAGGCCAAGGACGGTACCGAGGCCACGTGGCAGGTGCTGCTCGTGGCTGCGCCGATCCTGGCCTGGACCCGTTTCTCGATCGCGTCCGGCACGATCCCCGGCGACATCCTGACCACGCTGACGGCGCACTTCTCCGCGCACCTGCTGGCCGACAACACGAAGGTGGCCATCGCGCCGACCTTGTACTCGATCGACCAGCTGCCGCGCACCCATGCCGAGACCTATTCCCTGACGCACAAGCTCGCCGCCGCCGCCCACAAGGGCTCGACGGTGAAGCCGGCCGCGCCCGGCCCGGACACGTCGCAATTCCTGGCCGACACGCGCTACCTGCTCGCGGCCGTCGTGGCCCCGGTGGGCGCCCCGCTGTTCCGCTGGCAGGAACCGCAGCACCACATCAACTTCGAAGCCGAGCGCGAGAACTGCCTCGAGCAATGGCGCGCCCAGGCCGGTCCGAACATCGCGCGCCTGCTGCCGGGCTGCGGCGTCGAGCTGCTGCTGCCGGAAGCGTATTACGTCGCGTGCCGCGAGGCCGATAAACTGATCCGGCCGGTATCGATCCGCGCCGCCGTCCACTACCTGACCAACACGCTGGGAGTCGAACCGAACGACCTGCGCGCGGTCGTGGCCGGCTTCGGTGACGAAGTCAACGACAGCCAGGTCGACGAATACCGCGTCGGCTTCACCTTGCGCCAGTCGCCGGACGTCGTCTACGGCATCGTCTGGCCCCTGTACGGCCAGGAAGACGAGGAGGGCACGCCGATGGAAGGCCCGGCCGGCGGCGGCGACCGCCCGCTCGCGCCGCTGGACGAGATCGTCAAGCACCTGAACGAGGTCGGCATCACGCACGTCAAGCGCATCGGCGAACGCTATGTCGCGGAGTATTGCGACGACTGCGGCGCACCGCTGTTCGCCGACCCGAGCGGCGAACTCGTCCATGCCGAAATGCCGGAAGACACGCCGGCGGGGAACGAGCACTTCCACTAACGCGCGGCATCGCCTCAACCACAAGACCCGGCCCCGTGCCGGGTTTTGTTTTTGAAAACCGGGGTCAGAGCCCTTTTTTTGGCAAGATCCATAAGGCAAACTTGTTAAGCCTCGAGGAAATTGATTAAAACCGGGCTCTGACCCCGGTTCTTGGCACGCAGGCACAGGACGCGAGCCGCCAGGCCCACGCCGTGCTGCAGGACTTGAACGCGCGCCTGACGGCCGGGTTCACGCCGGACGAGCTCGACGTCGTCGCGCGCTGGCTCGCGCAGGTCGCCGAACTCGAGCGCGACCTGCCGGGCGGCTGAAGGTCACGCGCGCGACCGCACCGCCATCGTGTATTCAACGTCGCCCGGCACCACCGACAGGTCGACCCATCCCTGGCGCCAGGCCTCTTCCAGGTCGCGCTCGATCGGCTCCAGCGTCGCCGGGGCGCCGTCGGGAAAGCCGAGCACGCCGCACGCGCAGTTGCGGCCGCGCGCCTTGGCCTGGTACAAGGCCATGTCCGCGAGGTTGACGACCTGTTCCCAGGTCAGCGCCGTACCGCCGAGCGCCACTGGAACCGGCGCGAACCCGACGGATACGCTGACCGGAACGCGCGTCCCCCGGTGCTCGGCGGCTTGCGACGAGATGCCGTGCAGGATGCGCAGCGCCACCTCGTCCAGGCCGTCGCGCGCGACCGACGGCACGAACACGAGAAATTCCTCGCCGCCCCAGCGCACGATCATGTCGGTCTCGCGGAGTGCCAGGCGCAGGTTGTGCGCAACGGTCTTCAGGACGGCGTCGCCGGCCGCATGGCCCAGCGTGTCGTTGATGTCCTTGAACCGGTCGACGTCCAGCAGGAACAGGGCACCCACGGTCCCGTCGCCGCCCGCGCGCCGCTCGGTGCCGGTCCGGCCCATGAATTCCTGGAAGTGGCGGCGGTTGTACAGCAGCGTGAGCGGATCGAGCGCGCCCTGCCGCTTCAATTGCTGGTTCTTCTCTTCCAGCTCGGCGTTGGCGCGGCGCACTTTCCGGTACAGCAGGCCGACGACCACCGACGCCAGCCCGAAGACGATGGCGAGCATCCACCAGATGCGTTGATGCAGGCGGCGGTTGTCCAGCTCCGCCTTCGTGGCCCGGTTCTCCTGGCGCAGGGCGTCGATCCGGCGCTGCTTGTTCTCGGCCTCGTACTTCTGCTGCAGCTCCATCAGCGCCTTCTGGCGCTGCTCGTCGAAGATCTCGCTCGACAGCTTGCGCTCGCGGTTGTACGCGTCGACGGCGCCCTTGTAGTCGCCGGCATGCTCCAGCGCGTAACCATACTCGCGCAGCACCGCCAGCAGTTCGGGCTTGTCGCCCTGTTTTTCATAGGTCGCGAGGCCGGCTTCGACCTGCCGCTTGCCGTCGGCCAGGTGGCCTTGCCCGAGCAGCGCCTGGCCCAGGTTGACGCGGGCCGTGGCGACGTCGTTGTTGCTCCTGGCGTCGAGGGCGGCCTCCAGCGCCTGCGCGGCATAGGTCTGGGCCTCGCGGAACCGGCCCTCCTTCAGGTAGCAATCCGACAGGTTGACGAGCGTGGTCGCCACCATCTGGCGGGCGCCGATGCTGCGTTCGAGGGCGAGTTCCTCGAACAGGGCATGCCGGGCCCGCGCGAACGCTTTCTGCTCGACGGCCAGCGCGAACTCGTCGGCCAGCGCCGTCGCGATATAGCCCGGGGAGGCCATCTGCCTGGCCACGGCCAGCGCTTCCCGTTGCGCCGCCCATCCCTTGTCGAAATCGCCCGTGTTCAAAAACAGCTGCACCAGCGTGTGCAGCGCACTGGCCAGCGGGGCGGCGTCGTCCTTGACGTGGCGTGCCATGTCGATGGCGGCATGCAGTTTCGCCAGCGCCTCCGGATAATTACCCTCCTCCTGGAACGATTGCCCGGCGGCGATCGTCGCCAGCACCTTGGTCGGGACGTCGTCCGTCGCCAGGGCGACCCGTTCCGCCTCGAACGCCGTGGCGTGCGACGCGGCCAGTTCTTCCCGCAAATAGAGCGTGTTGGCGCGCCCGATCAGGCCTTTCGCCAGGGCGACGTTGTCATGGTTGCGCCGGCCATACGTGACGAGCTGGTCGGCCAGGGTCAGCGCATGCGTCAGGTCGCCGATGCCGCGCTCGGCGGTGCTGTAGTGGTACAGGAAGTCCGTCCGCAGCGCCGCGGGGGCGGTGGCCATTTCCCATTCCATCGCGCGCAGCCGGCGCGACGCTTCGTCCGGCACGAAGCGGGCCATGGCGCCGATGTCGCGCAGGCGGCGTGCCTGTGCCTCGTCGCCATGGGCCACGAGCGGGCACAGCAAGACCGCGGCGACGCACACGGCGCGCATGCTGGATGATGACAGTACGGAAAAGGCCATTGCACTCCTCGGGCTGGGCCGAAGGACGGTCGGCCGCTTGCCGGCGCATTATGCCTGCTGTCATCTAGAAGGTTCAACTCAACCTTGTCTTCGCCATGCGCCGCGGGTTGCAACCGTCAGCGCTCGGCCAATGTCGCCAGATACCCGTGGATCTGCGACACGGCCGCCGCCCCCTCGCCCGCCGCCGCGGCCACGCGCTTGGTCGAGCCGGCCCGCAGGTCGCCCACGGCAAACACGCCGTCGACGCTCGTCTCCAGCGAGCGGGCGCCGTGTTCCGGGCGTGTGTCGGCGCCCGTCAGCACGAAGCCCTTGTCGTCCAGTTCGACGCCGCATTCGTGCAGCCAGTCGCTGTTCGGATCGGCGCCGATGAACAGGAACAACCGGCGCACGGCGAACGACCGCTCGTCGTCGCCGTCGATGCTGCGGCAGCGCACGCCCGTCAGGCCGTTGTCGTCGCCTTCCAGCGCGGCGATCTCGCGCCGCGTGTGCACATGGATGTTGGGCGTGGCCGCGATGCGCTCGATCAGGTAGCTCGACATCGTCGCCTCCAGCCCCCGGCGTACCAGCATGTGCACCTCGGACGCATGCGCCGCGAGGAAGACCGCGGCCTGCCCGGCCGAATTGCCCCCGCCCACGAGCATGACGGCTTCGTTGCGGCACAGCCGCGCTTCCACGGGCGACGCCCAGTAGTACACGCCGCGGCCTTCGAACTGCGCCAGGTTGGGCAGGTCCGGCTTGCGGTAGCGCGCGCCCGACGCCAGCACGACGGCCTTGGCCTGCAGACAGGTGCCGTCATCCATTTCCACCTTCAGCGGCCGCTCGTGGCACAGCAGGCGCGTGGCCGGCGCGGGGATCGCGACCTCGGCGCCGAATTTCACGGCCTGCACGTACGAGCGGCCCGCGAGCGCGCGGCCGGAGATCCCGGTCGGGAAGCCGAGGAAGTTCTCGATGCGGGCGCTGGCGCCGGCCTGGCCGCCATAGGAACGCTGGTCCAGCACCATCACGCGCAGGCCGTCGGAAGCGGCGTACACGGCCGTCGCGAGGCCGGACGGACCGGCGCCCACGACCAGCACATCGAACACCGTCCCGCGCTCGATGCGGGGCAAGGTGCCGAGACAGCGGCCGACCTCGGCCAGGGTCGGGTTCTTCAGCACGAAGCCGTCCGGCAGCGCGACGAGCGGCCAGTCGGACTCGTTGCGCCAGTGCTCGCGGACGAGCTGGGCCGCTTCCGGGTCCGTGGCCGGGTCGCGCCGCGTGTACGGGTAGGCATTGCGCGACAGGAAATTCTCGAGCTCGAACAGCCCCGCGTGCGCGTTCGGCCCGATCAGGATGGGGCCGCCCGGCTTGTTGTTGATGAGCTGCACGCGGCGCAGGATGAACGCGCGCATCAGGCGCTCGCCCAGTTCGGCCTCGGCCACGATCACGGCGCGCAGGCATTCCGCGTCGAGCACGAGGGCTTCCAGCCGGCCCACCGCGAGGCCGTCCGCGAGCGGCGGCCGGCCCGAGAGCTGGGCCACTTCGCCGCTGAACTGGCCGGGTCCGTATTCGACGACCTCGACCCGGTTGCCGAGCGCGTCCGTCCGGCTGCACGACAACCGCCCCGCCAGCACGACGACCATGCCCGGCGAATCCACGCAGGCACGGAACACGGTGGCCCCGTCCGGCCACGTGCGGCACGTGCCGAAGCGGCGCAGGCGCTGGATGTCGTCCGCGCCCAGGACGGGATAGATCTGGTGGCCGCGCGTGGCCAGGTCGATGGCGGCGCGCGCCTCGGAATCGGGCGCGAGGCTGGCGGAGATGAGTTCGGGATCGTGTTCGGACATGGTCGGCGCCTTGTGGTGGGGTACGCCGGCATGCTAGCGCACTTCGGGCGCGAAGTGGACTGGATAAATGCAGGGGTATCAGTCGCGCGAAGGCACCCGCGTGAAACGCCGTTTCAGCCGCAGGAACGGCGTTTCGAACGTCCGGTACAGCACGGAGGCCACGGCCACCGTCGCGGCAAAGGCGAGCAGCATGCCGACGTCGCCGCCGAGGCCGGCCAGCCACGGTTTGCATTTGTCATAGACGAGCCAGAAGAAAAAGATATGGGTCAGGTAGAGGCCGTACGAAATGCGTCCGAGGTAGACCAGGGGCGCGGGCAGGAACCGCTGCGGCGTGCCGAGCGTCGCGACCAGCATGAGCGCGGCGCCGGCCAGCACGAGGCCCCAGCCCGCCAGGCTTTCCGTCACGGTCGACTGGGGATAATCGGCCTTGATCCCGCACACGGCCGACGCGACCAGCCAGGCGGCGATGGCGGCGCTCCACAGGCCGGCCCGCGCGGCGATATGCCAGTCGGGCCGGCGGCCGCGCAAGGCCAGCGCCAGCAACATGCCGCCCGCGAAGAACTGGAAGTGCACGAAGCTGTTGGTCCATTGGCCGCTGAAGCCGGGCGGCGTGGTGAATCCGCGCGCATACCAGACGATCACGCCGTACGACACGGCGAGCACGGCGACATTGACCGCCACGAGCGCGCGGCGTCCGAGCGAGGCGAGGAACGGGATGACGATGTAGAACTGCTCCTCGACCGACAGGCTCCACATCGGATTGACGGGATACTCGATCCAGCCGTTGAACGTGATGTACCAGTTCCCGGCAAACAGCGTGAAGAACAGCCATTTGGCGGGCGAGTCCGCGCCGGCGCCGGGCAAGACCAGGTTGAGCAGGACGAGCCCGAAAAAGACCAGGAAATACAGGGGCCAGATCCGCAATATGCGCCTGACATAAAAGGCGCGCACGTCGATGGTGCCGGTCGCGCTCCGTTCCCGCTCCAGCAATTCGGTGATCAGGAAGGCGCTCAGGAAAAAGAACACCGGCACGCCATACACGCCGATCTGCGCGAACGCATGGAACCACGGATGCCGCGCCTGGTCGATGGGCGCCAGGTCGGCGCGGTGCGTCATGAACACGAACAGGAACGCGATGAAGCGCAGCACGTCCAGTTCGGGGCGGTAATACCGGGCCGCTGCATGCCGCGCGTCCGGCGCCACCGGCAAATCCATCGTCGTACGGGCGTCCCGCATCGTGTCCCCATCGCAAAGTGATCGATGCGGCCGATTCTCGCCGGGTCCGGCCTGTAGTTGCTAAAAAAAACGTCTCAAAAACTACAAAAACGGCAGTATCGGGCGGATTACCGGACCGGCAGCGCCGCGATCACGCGTTTGGCGAACTCGGCCGGATTGCCCGCATGCCAGCGCCACACGATCACGAGATCATGGTCGGGCGACACCACGATGTCGTTGCTGCCGGCGCCCAGCGCCGCGAACGCCGTCGGCGGCAGCCCAGGCAGGTTCTTGCCCGTCGTGTTCAGCCACCACAGATAGCCGTAGTCGGGCCCGTGCGCGCTGGGCGTCAGTGCCGCCTTCACATAGTCCTTGGGCACGATCTGGCGGCCGTTCCAATTGCCCTGGCGCAGCCACAAATAGCCGAAGCGCGCCATGTCCCACGAATCGATCCACATGCCGCCGCCCCAGCGCGTGCCGCCGCTGACGGAGGCCACGAGCTTGCCGTTCATGTCAACGTAGCTATTGGTGTACGGCACCCACTTCCATTGGTGCGACGCGCCGATGGGGTCCATGACCTCGTCCTGCAACACGTCCGGGACGGGCCTGCCGAACACGCGCAGCAGCGACAGCGCGAAGCGGTTGATGCGCACGTCGTTGTATTCGTAGAACGTGCCCGAATCCTGGAATGTGCGCGGCTTGCGCTCGCCCGCACCGAACGCGTCGTGGCCGACAAAGTCCGCGTTCTTGCCCCACATGCTGCCTTCCCACTCGGATTCCTGCTGCAGGTGGTGCTTCCACGTGACGCGGGCATTGTGCGGCGAGTCGTAGCCGCCATCCTTCACGGTCGCGGCGACGGGCTGGTCGAGGTCCGCGATCCGGCCGTCGCGCAGGGCGACGCCGGCGACCGTCGACAGCATGCTCTTCGCGACGGAATACGTCGGGTCGACGAAGTGCGTGTCGCCGAATTCCGCCACGACATAGCCCTTGTAGATGACGACGCCGTTCGTTGGCGCGCGTTTCGACGGCAGCGAACCGAGCGGCTCGCCGAACGTCTGTCGCTGGTCGGAAAAGTCGCGGGCCCGCTCGGTCTCGTGCGCCTGCGCGTACGCGACGGCGTCGCGCAGCCTGGCGGCGTCGATGCCCAGCTGGCCCGGCGTCTTGTGGGCCCACGCGCCGGCCGGCGGAAAGTACGACGGCTCCGCTTTGGGCTTCGGCAGCGTGGCGGCCGCCGTGGAAGCACCGGCCAGCGCTGTCGCGGACAAGGTCAGCGCGAGGAGCGCGCGCCGCCTCACGGCTTATCCTGCCACTGCGCGTACGGCATCCGGATCAGGCTGGAGTTGTAATAGCGCTTCTCGCCCGTGACTTCCTGGCCGATCCAGTCCGGCTTCTCGAACGCTTCATCCTCGGCATCGAGCTCGATCTCCGCAACGACGAGCCCGGCATTCAGGCCGAGGAATTCGTCCACTTCCCACGTGTGGCCCGCATGCTCGATGCGGTGGCGGATCTTCTCCACCTGCGGCTGCTCGCACAGGCCGTCGAGCAGCTCCGTCGCGTCCGCCATGGGGATCTCGTATTCCCATTCGCCGCGCGACGCGCCCGTGCTTTTTCCCTTGATGGTGATGACGGCCCGCTCGCCCTCGATGCGCACGCGCACGGTCCGCACGGCATCCGCCACGAGGTAGCCCTGGCGCATGCGCGTCGGGATGCCCTGCCCGCGCCAGCCCTCACTGGCCAGCAGGAACTTGCGTTCGATCTCGACACCCATGTCAGTCGTCCAGCGATTGCAGGATCGGCTGCAGCATCGCGGCACCCAGCGCGGCGCTGCGCGCGCCGTTCCAGCCGACGTACGGGTCGGGCAGGTTGGCGTTGTCCTTGAACGGCATCTCCAGGGTCAGCGACAGGCATTTGAACGTGTGGCCGATGTACTTCGAGGCCAGGGTCAGCAGTTCTTCGTTGTACTTGCTCGCGGCATAGCCGTAGACATTCTGGAAGTCGGGGCTGGCGGCCATGTAGCGCTCGATGAACGCGTTCTGGGCGGCCAGGCGCTCCGGCGTGAAATCTTCCAGCATCTCGCTGCCCGCCACGAAGTTGTACGGCAGCGCCTCGTCGCCGTGGATGTCGAAGAACATGTCGACGCCCGCCTCGTGGATCTTGTTCTTCACGCACAGCACTTCCGGGCTGCGCTCGGGCGACGGCGTCATCCACTCGCGGTTCAGGTTGGCGCCGGCCGCATTCGTGCGCAGGTTGCCGCGGACGGAACCGTCCGGATTCATGTTCGGCACGATGTAGAACACGGCGCGCTGCAGCAGCTTGCGCGAGATCGGGTTCGAATTGTCGAGCAGCGCATCCATCATGCCCTCGACGAACCACTCGGCCATCGTCTCGCCCGGATGCTGGCGCGCGATCACCCAGATCTTCTTCTCGGCCTGCGGATTGCCGACCACGACGAGGTTCATGTCGCGGCCGTCGACGGTCGTGCCGATGTCGTGCACGCGCGCGATCGGGTTTTCCGCCACTTCACCGAGCAGGCGCAGGTGGCGCTCCCAGGTGTAGGGCTCGAAATAGGCGTAATAAATGCTGTCCAGCTCGGGGGTGTGGTTGACGGTCATGACCTGGCCGTCGAAGGACGTCGGCACCCGGAACCAGTTCTCGGTGTCGTAGCTGGCCGCCACCTGGTAGCCCTCGAAGCCCTTCGGATACGTCGCCTGGCCCGCGTTCAGGAAGCGGATCGTGCAGGCCTGGCCGCGCGCGCCCTGCAGGCGGAAGTGGAACCACTGGTGGATGTCGGCTGAAGAATCCTTGCGCAGCTTGAGGTCGATCTGGCGCGGGTCGGTGGCCTGGACGACGTCGATCGCACCGGAATCGAACAGCTGGCTGATCTTGATGGGCATGGGCGGGGTCCTCGAATAACGGTCAAAGACCGCATGATAGCCGAGCCCACGCCCGCCGGCCATCACTGACGGCCGGGCGCTTCGACTTACGCGTCGAGGTCGATCAGGTCCTTGCTGTAGGCCAGCATGATCTGGCGCATCAGCTCGACGTTGCTGCGGTCGAGGACGACGGTGAGGTCCGGTTTGCGGTCGAGGTTGTACGTCATGCTGATCTTGCCCGGCAAGACCTTGCACTGCACGGTGAACGCACGCGGAATGTTCGGATGATCCCAGTCCCACTGGGTGATCTGCGGGCCGGCCGGCGGCGGCTGCAGGTTCGGGTCCTGGTTCACCGGCAGGTGCTTGAGGAGCCAGAACACGACCGATGCCGGCACGAAGACGGCGACGTCGCTCGCGCCGTGTGCGGAAAACTTGGTCAACAACAGGTTGCCGACCCGGTCGCACGACATGGACATGCTCTTGACTTGACGGATGACCGCTGATTTCACGACGAATTCCTATGGGCTAAGTGGTTGAAAGCCCGAGGATTCTACCGCATCCCATTTGAGAATTGTGTTAAAGAAATGCAAAACGGGGAGCCTGCGCTCCCCGTGTGGAATCCGTGGCAACGGGACGGCGCCGCCACCGTCCCGCCTGCGCAACACTACTGCTTGTTGCCCTTGGACGAGCTGCGCGACGACGAGCCCGAAGCCGACTGGCGGTTGCCATGGCTCATGCTGCCTGCGCGACGTGCCTCTTCCGAGGTGAACTCGTGGGCGGTGCCCTTCTGGTGCGCGGCCTTGCCACCCTCGCTGGCGATCTGGCGCTGACGCTCCGGATCCATCGATGCGAAACCGCGGTTCTTGGTGCCGCCGCTTTGTTTGTTGCCTTGATTGCTGGATGCCATGATGTTCTCTCCTCGTTGCAGTTGAAACCGCCGCGTCCCGCGGCAGGCCTGCCGATGCCATCGGATGAGCGCTCGGTCGGAAAACATCTTAGGCATGCCTTCCAGATGAGACTATAGGAGCATTTCAGATGACTTTGTAGGACAATGTGACACAGAAAATTCACTCTCGAAACACTACTTCCAGTCGTAAATAACTCGTCGGTAATCGTCCTACATATAACCGCAACGTCTTCCTATACTGAAGTCGCTCCTGGACGCGCATTATCTCAATTCCAGATCGAAAGGAGACGACCATGGACGCGAACCAACGCAGCGAAGCGAACAACCAGACGAACAACGGCGCCAACGAAAAATGGACGCCCGGGTCCGAGGGCGCCAGCGCCGACCGCGGCCAGCCGCTCGACCACACGTATCCGCAAGGCACCGGCGTACAGCAGCAGGGCAACCAGCAGCGCGACATCATGGGCGGCCAGGGTGGCGTGGGCGGCCGCGAGTACGGCGAGGATGCCGGCATTCCCGGCGGCTCGATGGACAACCAGATCAACGGCGGCTCCGGTGCCGTGCAGGGCATCACGGACAGCCACCAGCGCCAAATGGAACAGAAGTCCGGTGCCTACGGCTTGCTGGAACAGGCTGTCGGACACCGTCCGAAAGACTCGGGGGTCGATCTGAACCAGCAGCGCGACATGCACCGGGACGTCGTGCGGGGCAACCTGCCCTCGCAAAGCGCCCGGCAGCCCGACCTTCAGGGTGGCTCCCTGTCCGACTCGCGCGGCAACCTGCAGGCATCCACGCACACGCAGGGCGGCGGCATGCACGGCCCGCGCAGCGAACTGCCGTCACAGCCGCCGCGCGGCTCGATGGGCAACCGCCAGTCGGCATCGGGCGCCACGCAGGGCGGCGGCATGCCGGGACCGGGCGCGGCCGGCGGCCATGAAGCCCAGCGCGGCAACACGCAGCTGGACGTGGCCGGCTCGCGCTCGATGTCGAACCAGAACTCGGACGTGGGCGGCGTGCACCAGTCGAACGACGTGGCCGGCGGCCTGCCGCGCTCGCCGGGCAACACGGGCGCGGACAGCACGGACCGCCAGGGCTCGCAGACCGGTTCCACGGCCTCGGCAGGCGGGCCGGCGGTGCACAAGTCGAACGATGCCGCCGGCGGCTACCCGCGCAGCCCCGGCTTCGCCAACAAGCTGCACGGCGACGACAACATGGACGACGATACCGGCTTCAAGCGTAAGCCCTGAAGCGTCCTCCCCTGTTCTTGATCCAGATTCAAGCGCCGGGCTAGTCCCGGAACCCAGCCATTTCGCTCGCGGTCGAACCTGTCACATTGCCAGACCGCGAGCGAAGCATGCCAAACCAGAACGGGATTGCACACGAGCTTAGTGCCGCCGCCAGTGCCACCGCCAGTGCCGCCGCCAGTGCCGCAGCCACTCGGGCCATGGGGGCGTCATGCGCCGCCTGAACGTCCTGACGTGGCACACGCATGGCAGCTACCTGTACTACCTGTCCCATGCGCCGCACGACTTCCACGTGCTGGTGAAACCGGGCCGTCCGCCCGGCTACGGCGGCCGCTGCGGCCCCTTCCCGTTCGGCCCGAACGTCCGCGACCTGCCCGCCGACCAGGCGCGCACGCAGGCCTTCGACTGCATCCTGTTCCAGGAAGACCATCACTGGGAACGCGACCAGTACGAACTCCTCACGCCGGCCCAGCGGGCGCTGCCCCGCATCTACCTGGAGCACGATCCGCCCTCGCTGCCCCCGGACGACATCGCCGCTGACGCCCGCCGGCCGCAATGGCCGACCGACGTGCGCCACCCGGTCGACGATCCCGCCGTGCTGCTCGTGCACGTCACGCCGTTCAACGACCTGATGTGGAACAGCGGCCGCACGCCGACGCGCGTCATCGAGCATGGCGTCGCCGTGCCCGACGGCGTGCGCTGGCGCGGCGACGTCGAACGGGGCCTCGTGATCACGAACCACCTGGCGCGGCGCGGCCGGCGCATGGGCGCGGACCTGTTCGCCCGCGTGCGCACGACCCTGCCTCTCGACCTCGTCGGCATGGGCGCGACGGAGCTGGGCGGCCTGGGCGAGGTCGACCATCCGCAACTGCCCGCGTTCGCCGCCGCGTACCGGTTCCTGTTCTCGCCCGTCCGCTATTCCAGCCTCAGCCTGTCCGTGATCGAAGCCATGATGATCGGCATGCCCGTCGTCGCTCTCGCGACGGCCGAAATGGCGACCGTGATCGAGCACGGCGTCTCCGGCTTCGCCATGACCGACACGCGCCAGCTCGCCATCGCCATGCGCGCGCTGCTCGGCGACGCCGGCCTGGCCCGCAGCCTCGGCGAGGCGGCGCAGGTGCGGGCGCGCGAACGCTTCGCCATCGCCCGCTTCAGCGCCGACTGGGATGCCGCGCTGCGCGCCGTGACCAGCTGACCGCCGCCATGAAACTCGACGACCGGCCGCGCGCCGCAGCCGCCACGCCCCGACCGGCCCACTCCGCCGGCCGGCGCCGCATCGCCCTCATCAGCGACCACGCGTCGCCGCTCGCGGGACCGGGCAGTATCGATTGCGGCGGCCAGAACGTCTACGTCGCGCACCTCGCGCGCGAACTGGCGCTGGCCGGCCACCTCGTCGACGTCTTCACCCGCCGCGACGACGCGAAACAGAAGCAGCTCGTGCGCTGGCGCGAGAACCTGCGCGTCGTCAACGTGCCGGCGGGACCGGCCCATTACGTCCCCAAGGAGCAGATGCTGCCGCACATCCCATCCTTCTCCCGCTTCACCGCCCGCTTCGCCCGCCACCAGCCGGTCCCGTACGACATCGTGCACGCGAACTTCTTCATGTCCGGCATGGTCGCGCGCCACCTCAAGCAGGCGCCGGGCCTGCCGTTCGCGATCACCTTCCACGCGCTCGGCCGCGTACGCCGCCTCGCGCAGGGCACGGCGGACGTGTTTCCGGCGGCGCGCACCCGTATCGAAAGCGGCCTGATGCGGCACGCCGACCGCATCGTCGCGGAATGCCAGCACGACCGGCAGGACATGGAGCGCCTGTATGGCGCCAGCGGCGAGCGCATCGCGATCGCGCCGTGCGGCTTCGATCCCGACGAGCTGTGGCCCATGCCGCGCGGCGAGGCCCGTGCCGCGCTGGCGCTGGCCCCCGACCGCTTCACCGTGCTCCAGTTGGGCCGCATGGCGCCGCGCAAGGACGTGGACACGGTGATCGAAGCCGTCGCGCTGCTGCGCGCGGCGTACGGCATCGACGCCGGACTGCGCCGCGCCTACCGCCATTACACGTGGCGCACCGTCGCCGGGCAGGTCGCGGCCATCTATGCCGCCGTCCTCGCCGAAGCGCGCGCCCCCATCGCCGTGACCCAACCCCAGGAGTAAGCATGGCCGACCTCAACGCCTCCCCGTCCACCACGGCGCAACCGTCCGTGGATGCACTGCCCGACCCGGCCCCGGACCCGATCCGCTGGCAGCGGCCCCTGCACGGCAGGGTCGCGCTCGTCACGGGCGCCGCCAGCGGGCTCGGCGCCGCGCTGGCCGCCGTGCTGGCGGCGGAAGGATGCGACCTCGTGGCCGCCGATATCCGCGCCGACGCGCTGCAGATGGCCATGCCGGCCCTGCTCGGCCACGGCGTGCGCGCCAGCGCGCTGGCCCTCGACGTCGGCGACCCGGGCGCCGCGCGCGCCGCCATCGAACGCTGCGTCGCGACGATGGGGCGCATCGACATCCTCGTCAACAATGCCGGCACGGACGTGACCCTGCCCCTGTCCGACCTGTCCGAGCAGGACTGGCTGCGCGTCATCAACACGAACCTGAACGGGCCGTTCCTGCTGGCCAAGCACGCGGCCGCGCACATGCGCAGCCAGGGCAGCGGCGACATCGTCAACGTGGCCTCCACGGCGGCCAAGCGGGCCTGGCCGAACGCGAGCGCCTACCACGCCAGCAAATGGGGACTGCTCGGGCTGTCGCATGCGCTGCATGCCGAACTGCGGCCGCACGGCATCCGCGTCACGGCCGTCGTCGCGGGCGGCATGCGCACGCCGTTCCTGCTCGACCGCTTTCCCGAGCTCGATCCGACCCGCCTGCAGGATCCCGCCAGCGTGGCCCAGGCGATCCGGCACGCGCTGCTGCTGCCGCGCGAAAGCGTGATCGCGGAAATGACCGTTCTGCCCATGCAGGAAACTTCCTGGCCCTGATGTTGCTCTCACATGAAAGCCGCGCTTTGAAAGCCATATTCCTCGACAAGGACGGGACGCTCATACCCGACCTGCCCCACAACGTGGAGCCCGCGTGCATCACGCTGTGCCGCGGCGCCGGCCCGGCGCTGCGCCTGCTGGTGCGCCTCGGCTACCGGCTGTTCGTCGTCACCAACCAGCCTGGCATCGCCTTCGGGCGCTTCGCCGCGGCCGCGATGGACACCGTCAGCGCCCGCATACGCGACCTGCTGCTGCGCGAACACCTGGCGCTCGACGGCTTTTATGTCTGCCCGCACCATCCGGAAGGCACGGTCGCGCCCTGGTCGGTCGAATGCCATTGCCGCAAACCGCTGCCGGGCCTGCTGCTCAAGGCGGCGCACGAGCACGGCATCGACCTGCGGTCGTCGTGGATGGTGGGCGACATCCTGCACGACGTCGAGGCCGGCAACCGGGCCGGCTGCCGCACCATCCTCATCGACAACGGCAACGAGGCGGAATGGCGGCTCGGCCCCCGCCGCGTGCCGACGCGCATGGCCCCCGACCTGTACACGGCCGCCGTGCTGATCGCCAGCCATGGAGACGTGCCATGACGGCCCCGTGGCATCGCGCCCGGCGCATCCTGTGCGTGCGCCTTGATTCGCTCGGAGACGTGCTGATGTGCACCCCGGCCATGCGTGCGCTGCGCGAGGCCGTGCCGGGCCGCACGCTGACCCTGCTGGGTTCCCCGTCCGGCGCCCCCGCCCTGCCCTTCGTTCCCGAACTGGACGACGCCATCGCCTGGTCGGCGCCGTGGACGAAGTCCGCCAAACCTGCCGCCAGTGGGGCCGCCGCGCCGGCGCCGATCGCCACGCTCGCCGCGCGCGGCTTCGACGCGGCCGTGATCTTCACGACCTACACGCAGAGCGCGCTACCGGCAGCCCTGCTGTGCCAGCTGGCGGGCATCCCGCTGCGGCTGGCCCACTGCCGCGAGAACCCGTACGACCTGCTGAGCGACTGGGTGCCCGACCCCGAGCCGGCCACGCTCGTGCGGCATGAAGTCCAGCGCCAGCTGGCCCTCGTGCAGCGGGTCGGCTGCCGCAGCGCCGGCCTTGGCCTGTCGTTCGTTCCCCGTCCGGCGGACGTTACGGCGGCACGGGCACGCCTGGCCGCCGCCGGCGTCGACCCGGACCGGCCGTGGATCCTGCTGCATCCGGGCGCCAGCGCGGCCTCGCGCCGCTATCCCGCCGCGCACTGGGCCCACGTGCTGCGCCTGCTCGCGCAGGAACTGCAACTGCCCCTCGTGCTCACGGGCAGCGCGGAGGAAAGCGAGCTCGTCGACGGCATCCAGTTCGCCAGCGCCGTGCCGGCCATCTCGCTCGCGGGCCGGCTGGCGCTGGGCGAGCTGGGCGCGGCGCTGCGCCTGGCCGCCGTCGCCGTGACCAACAACACGGGGCCGGCGCACATGGCCGCCGCCGTGGGCACGCCCGTCGTGGACTTGTACGCCCTGACCAACCCGCAGCACACGCCGTGGAATGTGCGCAGCCGCGTCCTGTTCCACGATGTGCCGTGCCGCTTCTGCTACAAGAGCACGTGTCCGGAAGGCCACCAGGCCTGCCTGGCCGGAATCGAGCCGCGGCGCGTCGTCGATGCCGTGCGCGCGCTGCTGGATGCGGCGCGCGCAACGCCGGCGGCGGTGGCGACCTGACGGAAGCGGCACCATGTTGCTCATGACGTCGTGCCAATCACCGTCCGGACTGCCTGTCCCCCACCTGCGCCACCTGCGCCACCTGCGCCACCTGCTCCACCGCGGGCGCCGCGGATGGTACCGCGACAGGCCGCGCCGCATGCTCGCGCACGAGCGCCTGCAGCGCGTCGCGCTCGACGGTCTCGTGGTCGAGCAGCTGGCGGGCCAGCGCATCCAGCAGTGCCCGCTGCTCGCGCAGCGTGACGCGCACGCGCGCATGCGCTTCGTCGAGCAGCCGGGCGATCTCCCCATCGATCAGGCGGGCCGTACGTTCGCTGTATGCCGTATTCGACGGCTGGGCCGGCGCATACGGGGCGGCGGCAGGCTGCTCGAACGTCGCGAGGCCGACACGTTCGCTCATGCCGTATTGCGCGACCATGCGGCGCGCGAGATCGGTCGCCATCTGCAGGTCGTTCTGCGCCCCCGTCGAGAGGTCGCCGAACACGAGCTCCTCCGCCACGCGTCCGCCGAGCAGCACGTCCATCCGGTCCAGCAGCTCGCTCTTCTTCAGCAGGTAGCGGTCCTCGGTCGGCAGCTGCTGCGTATAGCCGAGCGCGGCGATGCCGCGGGGGATGATCGACACCTTCGCCACACGGTCGGCATGCGCGCGGAATTCCGCCGTCAGCGCGTGCCCCGCCTCGTGAAAGGCCACCGTTTCCTTTTCCATCGGGTTGATCAGGCGCGAGCGCTTTTCCATGCCCGCGATGACGCGGTCCACGGCTTCCTCCAGGTCGCCGCGCTCGACCCGCTCCTTGCCGCGCCGCGCGGCCAGCAGCGCCGCCTCGTTGATCAGGTTGGCGAGGTCGGCACCGGCCAGGCCGGGCGTCTTCGCGGCCACGGCGGCCAGGTCCACGTCCGGCGCCAGCCTGACGTCGCGGGCATGCACCTGCAGGATTGTCTGGCGGCCCTTCAGGTCCGGACGGTCGAGCGCGACGTGGCGGTCGAAGCGGCCGGGGCGCAGCAGGGCCGGATCGAGGATCTCGGGACGGTTGGTGGCGCCGAGGATGATCACGCCCTTGTTGGTGTCGAAGCCGTCCATCTCGACGAGCAACTGGTTGAGCGTCTGCTCCTGCTCGTTGTAGCCGCCGACGACGCCCGC
The DNA here is from genome assembly GCF_030411975.2 of Massilia orientalis. Lineage (NCBI taxonomy): Bacteria > Pseudomonadati > Pseudomonadota > Betaproteobacteria > Burkholderiales > Oxalobacteraceae > Massilia > Massilia orientalis. The sequence continues at coordinate 27,481 of NZ_JASNRB020000012.1, forward strand.
CACGCCCCGCGCGCGGCCCAGCGCATCGAGCTCGTCGATGAAGATGATGCAGGGCGCCACCTTCTGCGCCTGCACGAACATGTCGCGCACGCGGGCCGCGCCGACGCCGACGAACATCTCGACGAATTCCGAGCCGCTGATCGAAAAGAACGGCACCCCGGCCTCCCCGGCCACGGCCCGGGCCAGCAGGGTCTTGCCGGTGCCGGGCGGCCCGACGATCAGCACGCCTTTCGGAATGCGCCCGCCGAGCCGCCGATAACGCTGCGGGCTCTTGAGGAAGTCGACGATCTCCATCAACTCGTCGCGCGCTTCGTCGATGCCGGCCACGTCGTTGAAACTCACGCCGGTCTTGCTCTGCATGTAGACACGGGCCCGGCTCTTGCCCACATCAAACAACCCGGCCGCAACGCCACCCCGCTTCGCCATGGCGCCCCACATCCAGAACAGCAGGAGCAGCGGCAGCGCCCACGACAACAAGGTACTCAGCCATTCACTGTGCTGCTGGCCGAAGTAGCGCACGTGCGCCGCGTCGAGGTCCTTGACGAGATCCGGATCGGCCACGCGGACGGCGTTGAATGGACACAGTCCGTCCGCATTGCACTTGACGGACTCGGCGCGGTTCTTCGGCAGGATGGCGTCGAGGCCGCCGGACTTGAGCGTGCCGGACACGGTCGTCTCCGCCAGCGTGACCTCGTTGACCTTGCCGCCATGCAAAAGCTCCTTGAACTCGCTGTACGCCAGCGGCGACGACGTGATCACGTCCGTCACCGACTGGAACAGCATGAACAGGACGATGGCGAACAGCCAGTACCACAGCATGGGACGCAGCGTCGGGCCGCCGCCGTCCGCGCCCGGCCCGGTTGGCGTCCCCTTCGTATCGGACATATCGTTCACGCCGCCTCCCTGCGCCTGAGCTCTGTCAGCCTGAGCTCTTTCAGCGCCTAAGCCTCTCGCCCCACTGTCTGACAGATCACACCGAAGTCGCTTTGATCTAAATCAAAGTGACTCTCACGTCTGCCGCTCCAGCTGCGCGAGCCGCGCCTCGCACTCCCGTTGCTCGCGCCGATCGCGGCGGTACGTGTACACGGTATTGGTCAGGCAGGTCAGGACGGCGGTCGCGATACCGACCGCCGCCCCGACGTCCGCCATCGTCAACGATGCGCCGATCGACGCCACGCCCGCGACATAGCTGGCCACGCCGAAGATACTTGGTCTGTTCATAGCTGTTCTCCCCCATCGAAAGCTCGCCTCCCCTTCACAAAACCCGGCAAGTCGAGTAGAGTCCAGTATAGAACTCTAAACTGATCAACGTCAAGAACACTAAACCCAAACGAGTGCAGGGCCTGAACATGAACCTCTTATCCGACCGCCTCGACCACATCTACCGCACCACACCGCAGCTCGAAGGCGAGCGTGGGCAGACCGGCCTCGTCAAAGCCTCGGGCGCCTCGAAGAGCGTGGTGAACCAGTGGCTGACCGGGAAAATCAAGTCGATGGACATCCGCTACGCGCTGAACATCGAGCGTGAACTCGGGTTCTCGCACATCTGGTTGATGACCGGCGAAGGCGACCCGCGCCAGGCGCCCTTCCACGGCCTGAAGGACGGCATGCCGGTGCGCCCGGCCGACAACGACGATGCGGAATTCGTCCAGATCCGCATGGTCAAGCTGCGGCTGTCGGCCGGGATCACAGGCTTCCAGACTGAGCCCGAACGCCGCGACGGCGGCACGCTCGGCATGCGCCGCACGTGGATCGAACGGCACAACTACCATCCCGACCACCTGATGGCCATCCTCGTCAAGGGCGAGAGCATGGAACCGTCGCTGTATGCCGGGGACATCGTCATCATCAACACGCTCGACACGAAGCTCATGGACGGTGCCGTGTATGCCTTCAACTACGAAGGCGAGGCCGTCGTGAAGCGGCTGACGCGCGACGCCGGCAAATGGTGGCTGACATCGGACAATCCGGACCAGCGTAAATACCACCGCAAACTCTGCCAGGGCAACGCCTGCCTCATCATCGGCCGCGTCGTGCGCAAGGAAAGCGACCGGATATGAAACTCGAGGTCGCCCTCGCCGAACTGAAAGGCGTGCGCGTGGCACTGGCCTTCCCGCCGCCGGCGTGGGTCGCACCCGGCGTCGGGGACGTGCTGCTGGAACGCCTGCGTCCATACTTCCCCACCCTGCCCGTGATGCTCGTGGCCGTGCAAAAGCATGGCGTGCGCGCGCATGCCGCGTTCCAGGCGCAGGCGCTCGTCGACGGCGCGGATCTCGCACACCTGCCGCGTACGACGATCGACCTCGACGTGCCTCCGCTCCCGCCGGACGAGCCGCCGCCGTTCTAGTCGCCCGGCCGGCAAAACGTTTTCGCTCTAGCTGCCACCAGCACGTCGCCACGCCCTGAAAACGTCAAGTTAAGCGTTTACCTATTTTTGTTGACACCGCTTCCCGTTCTGATTACGATTTGCTCAATAATCAGACCAACAAGGAGACGGGGCCCATGACGGCGAAAACGATTATCTGCGGGATCCTGCTGGCGGCCTGCGGCGCGTCGGCCGCAGCCGCCGCGGAACCGATCGGCGCCGTCATCGACAAGGACTTCAAGGTCGCCTCCGCGCAGTACCGCATCCTGCTGGACAAGGCCGCGGGCAAGCCGGGCTTCCCCCGCACCGTGGAGCGCGGCGACGTAAAAATGGTCGGGCCGGGAGACTGGACGGCCGGCTTCTTTCCCGGCTCGCTGTGGTACCTGTTCGAGGCCACCGGCGACGCGACATGGAAAACGGCCGCGATGCGCTACACGGCGCTGACGGCGCCCGCGAAGTTCGACAAGTCCCAGCACGATCTCGGCTTCATGCTGGGCGCCGGCTACGGCAACGGCCTGCGCCTCGTGGACGACGCGGCCACGCGCAGCGCCTACCGCGACGCCCTGCTGGCCGGCGCGACGACGCTCATCACGCGCTTCAACCCGAAAGTCGGCAGCATCCAGTCGTGGGACCTGTGGCCCAATACGACGTGGGCCTTCCCCGTCATCATCGACAACATGATGAACCTGGAGCTGCTGATGTGGGCCGCGAAGGCCGCGAACGAACCGCGCTACCGCGAGATCGCCATCGCCCATGCCGACACCGCACTGAAGAACCACTTCCGCCCCGACGGCTCCAGCTTCCATCTCGTCGACTACGACCCGAAGACGGGCGCCGTGCGTGCGCGCGTGACCGTGCAAGGTTACGCGGACGGCTCCGCATGGGCGCGCGGGCAGGCGTGGGGCCTGTACGGCTACACGATGATGTACCGCGAAACGCATCGCGACGAATACCTCCGGCAGGCGCACAAGATCGCCCGCTTCTACACGACCCATCCACGCCTGCCGGCCGACAAGGTGCCCTTCTGGGACTTCGACGACCCGGCCATTCCCGACGCCCCACGCGACGCGTCCGCCGCCGCCATCGCCGCCTCCGCCCTGCTGGAACTGGCGACGTTCTCCGACCGCGAGACGGCCGCGCGCTACCGCGACTTCGCCGAACAGACGCTGCGCAGCCTGTCGTCCGATGCGTACCTCGCAAAGCCCGGCGACAACGGCGGCTTCCTCCTCAAGCATGCGACCGGCCACAAGCCGGCCAAATCGGAAATCGACGTACCGCTGAACTACGCGGACTACTACTTTCTGGAGGCGCTGCTGCGCCTGAAGGCGGCGCGCAGCGGGACTGGCAGTTTTCATTAGAAAAACCAAGGAGACGTTGTGAGCAAGCAGAGAACACCGGGCGCGCGGATCGCGGCCAAGCCCATGGCGGCCGTCGTCGCGATGGCCGTCGCCCACTGGACCGTGCCCGCGCAGGCGCAGGCGCAAGAAGCACCGGCGAACCCCAACCAGCTGCAGACCGTCCTGGTCACGGCGAACAAGCGCGTGGAGCGGCTGGAAAACGTGCCGGAGTCGATCTCCGTGCTGTCCGAGGCGGAGATCCAGCGCAACAACGTGCGCGAGATCGAGGATGTCATCAACCTGACGCCGTCGCTGACGCTGTCGTCGGGCACGACGGCCGCCAACAACGCCATCTTCATGCGTGGTATCGGTACCGTCTCCGTCGGCATCGGCGTGGAGTCCGACGTCTCCGTCATCATCGACGACATTCCGATCGCGAGCCAGTTCCAGGCCTTCCGCGACCTGGCCGACGTGGCCCGCGTCGAGGTGCTGAAAGGACCGCAGTCCACGCTGTTCGGCAAGTCCGCCGTGGCCGGCGCCATCAACATCGTGACGAAGCCGATCAGCGGGCCGATCGTCTACCGCGCCAACGCGTACTACACGAACGACCACGAGTGGCGCGCGGGCGCGTCGGTCGGCGGCAAGCTGCGCGACGACTTCGGCATGCGCATCGCCGTCAACAAGAGCGACATGCCGGGTAACTTCACGAACCTGACGAACGGCCAGAAGGTCAACGGCTCGGGCGGTAGGACGATCATGACGAAGTTCCAGTGGAACCCGATCAAGGACCTGGAGATCGACTTCACGCCGCACTACAACGTGCAGGAAAACAGCCGCGGCGTGACGGCCGTGAACGGTTTTAACCGCGCGGGCAGCCAGGCCGACCTCGCGACCGCGTACATGAACGGTAACCCGCAATTGCCCGCGTCGCTCACGCTGGCCGGCATCAACCCGTACGATCCGAACAACCGCAACGTGCGGCGCGACTTCCCGACCGGGATCAACTCGTCCACGTTCGGCACGGGCCTGAAGTTCTCGTACAACCTGCCGAACGATGGCACGCTGATGTCGATCTCGTCGTACGAGCATTACAAGGCAAACGATTACCGCGACCAGGACTTCGTCGACGTGCCGACCATCGCGCGACCGGGCGAGACGAAGTTCAGCGTCGGCAACGCGCAGTTCGGCACCTATGACATCCGCTCGAAGACGCAGGAATTCCGCTACGTGTCGCCGGACGTGGGCAAGCTGCGCTACGTGGCCGGCCTGTGGTGGGCGCAGAACGAGATCGACCGCCACTTCATCCGCGGCTTCTGCGTGCGGCCGAGCGTCTGCACGGCCAGCTCGCCGTCGAGCCCCACGAACTACTACACCGACATCTACAACGTGAACCGCGCCGTGTTCGGCCAGGCCACGTGGGACTTCTATCCGACGTACACGCTGGTCGCGGGCATCCGCCGCAACGTGGAAACGTCGGGCTTCAACTACCTCCGCAACTTCTACACGGACCAGCTGGACCGCTCGACGTTCGTGCCGGGCCCCGTCGGCCAGGACCAGTTCTCCAGCAGCGGCAACCGCGACTGGGCGACGACGGGCAAGCTGTCGATCCAGAAGCAGATCAACAGCGACTGGATGGTCTATGCGATGACGGCGACCGGCTACAAGGGGCTCGCGTACGACGTGACGAGCGGCCTGAAGGCGGCGGCCGCGTTCCCGGTGGCCCCGGAGACGAGCCGCAGTATCGAGCTCGGGACCAAGGCGAACCTGTTCCACAACCGCATGTCGCTCGCGGCCACGATCTACAAGACGGACTTCAAGAACTACCAGCAGAACACGTCGTTCGTGCTGCCGAACGACCCGACGATCTATACGCAGCTGAACTCGATCCCGAAGATCCGCACGCGCGGCTTCGAACTCGATTCGCACTTCCTGCTGACGTCGAACTGGTCGATGAACCTGTCGTACGCGTACACCCGGCCGGAGATCGTCGACTGGAAGAACGGCCCCTGCTACCAGGACAACACGAACCCCGCCATCGGCACGACGGGCCTGGGCGAAGGCGGTTCGCTGGGCGGCTGGAACCGCGCCTGTTTCCCGATCCGCGCCGGTTCGACGACGGGCGTGCAGAACCTGACGGGCGGGATCTTCCCGGGCACGCCGAAGAACAAGGTCAACATCGGCACCAACTACGATTACCACTTCGCGGACCGTCCGTACTGGGCGTTCGTGAACGCGAACGTGCGTTACCAGAGCGAGTACCAGACCAACATCAACAACGACCCGCGCTCGGTGAACAACGCGTACTCGATCTCGGACCTCGGATTCGGCCTGCGCCAAAACAACGACATGTGGCGCCTGTCCTTCCGCATCAACAACCTGTTCGACCGCTTCTACATCGGCAACGCCAACGCGAGCGGTCCGTCGTACCGCACGGGCCCGACGTCGACCTCGCCGGCCATCACGGTCAACAGCTGGGTGCCGCCGCGCGACGTGTTCCGCTTCTACAGCGTGCGCCTCGACCTGAAGTTCTGATACTGGGTTTCCTCCGCGGGCCCCAGCCCGCGTTTCCCTCGATGCCGCCGGGGCAACCTGGCGGCATTTTTTTATCCTAAGCCATTTCCCAAAATCGGGGTCAGAGCACATTTTTTTCTCAATTCGGGGTCAGAGCACATTTCGGATCAATGTCCACTGCGCTAACAAACACTGGCTTGCGCCCGCCGCATCACGATGTGGCGGGCGGCCCTTCCTCTGCCACCCGTTCGTACTCGCTTCAAGGAACTTGCACCGAAAAGGGCTCTGACCCCGAATTGAAGCTATTTCCAAAAATCGCGGTTTGATCCGGTTGCTGGAAACAAAAAGGGCCGGGCATCGCTGCACCGGCCCGGCATGCCGCGTTCGCGCGCGCTTCAGTCTTCGTAGATCGGCCCCGCCGTCAGGAACGGCCCGCCCTGGTACACGGCCGTGATGTCGCCCGCATCCGACCACGCGCCACCGGCCGGGAAGCGGTCGGCGAACGCGCGCGCGCTGTGGCGCGGCTCGAAGCCCAGGTGGGCGGCCGCGCGGTTGTCCCACCAGCGCACCGGGTTGTCCGACACGCCGTACGTGATCGTGTGGCCCACGCGCGGCGTGAACAGGGCGCAGCGCACCAGTTCCACGAGGTCGTCGTACGCGAGGAACGTGACCAGCATGCGCGCGTTGCGCGGCTCGCCGAACGACGAGCCGATGCGCAGGCACACGGTCTCGATGCCGAAGCGGTCGAAATAGTAGCGCGACAAGGCCTCGCCGAAGCACTTCGACACGCCGTAGATGCCGTCCGGCCGCAGCGGCACGTTGGCGTCGACGACTTGCGTGGTCGGGTAGTAGCCGACCACGTGGCTGGAGCTCGCGTAGATCACGCGCTTGATGCCGCGCTTGTGCACGGCCTCGTACAGGTGGTGCAGGCCGAGGATGTTGGCATGCATGATCGTCTCGAACGTGTCCTCGACGGAGACGCCGCCGAAGTGCAGCACGGCGTCCACGCCTTCCGTCAGCGCCATCACGGCGGCGCGGTCGCCCAGGTCGCAGCGCACGACTTCCTCGCCCGGCCCCGCGGGCGCGATGTCCTTGATGTCGCTGAGGCGGACCACGTCGGCCCACGGCTTGATCCGCTCGCGCAGCATGGTGCCCAGGCCGCCACCGGCGCCGGTCAGGAGAAGACGGTGGAAAGGCTTGGACTCAGTCGCTTGGGTCATGGACAGGCTCGCATTCTGTTAAACGTTTAACCGAGTATATCCAAACCGCTTTCAATGTCAATTTTTTGGACCGCTTTTTCGCCGGGAGACCTTGCCAGTACAGGTGGCAACGATTCCACACGCCGATTTCTTGCCCAAGCTCGGCTCCGCCCGTAAGGACGCATGCTAAGATGTGCCGCTGAGTAACGATTAACCTCCCATGAAAAAGACCGCCCCGACCATCCGCGACGTCGCCGCAGCCGCCCACGTGTCCACTGCCACGGTGTCGAAATTCATCAACGGCGCACAGCGCTTTTCGCCCAAGGTCGAGGCGGCGATCGAGTCCGCGATCGCGGGCCTGGGCTATAAATCGAACCCGCTGGCCAAGTCGATGATCACGGGGCGCACGAACACCATCGGCCTCTCGGTGCTGGACATCACCAACCCGCACTTCTCCAGCATCCTGAAGGGCGCGAACCGCGTGGCGCACGACCAGGGCTTTTCCGTCCTGCTCGTCGACACCGAGGAAACGCCCAGCCGCGAACGGCGCACCCTGGAAGAACTGAGCCGGCGCGTGGACGGCATGATCGTGTTCTCGCGCATGCGCGAGCACGAGATGACGTGGATGACCGAGATCGACAAGCCGCTGGTCTTCTTCGGCAGCCTGGCGCAACTGCCGCTGCCGACGGTGGCCAGCGACGACCACGGCGGGGCCTACATGCTCGCGCAGCACCTGCGCATGCTGGGCCACCGCCGCATCGCCTACCTGGGTTTTTCCAAGTCGCGGCGCGACGAGGAACGCCTGGGCGGCATCCGCGAATCGCTGAACGCGGCCGGTCTCGAACTCGCGATCTTCGACGCCGAGGCGCCGTCGCTGGCCGAGGGCGAACGCCTGTGCTCCGCCATCGTGCTGGGCAGCCAGCGTCCCGATGCGCTGATCTGCTACAACGACCTGATGGCGCTCGGCTTCATGAAGGAAGCGGCTAACCTCGGCATCTCGATCCCGCAGGACATCTCCGTCGTCGGTTTCGACAATATCCCGTACGGCAAATACACGACGCCGGCCCTCACCACGGTCGACCTGCAGAGCGAGCGCATGGGCGCGACCGCGATGGAAAAGCTGCTGGCCGTGATCCGCGGCCAGCACGTCGAGAAGCTCACCAAGGTGGCGCCGCAACTGATCCTGCGCGCGTCGACCGTCGCCCGCCGGCCCTGATCCCCGCGTCGCCGTTTACTTTCCGGAAGAGTTGACCTATCCTTTTAGGAAAACGTTTAACAACACCGGAGACACGCATGCGCCCTGTCCTGCCCGTCATTACGATGGCGGTTCTCGCCCTGTCACACGCCGCGCCCGCACTCGCGACCCAGCCCCTGCACCAGACGGTCGAACAGGCCTACCCCCAGCTGGACTATTTTTTCCAGAAGCTCGTGAAGGAGCGGGACGGCATCACGGTCGACGGCCGCGCGCCGTTCCAGAGCCACGACAAATTCCTGCCCGGGAAAATCGCGACGGGCCTGGCGGACGTGCTGCTGCACACGCCCGCCGATGACCCGCGCCTGCCCGGCATGCTGCACGACTATGCATCCATCGCCGACCTCACCGTCGGCATGGAAAACGATACCTGGGGCATCTATTACTACATCGGCGCGCTGGTCAAGTTGAAGCAGGCCGGCCTGCTGGAGCGCGCCGTGCGCCCTGCCACGCTCGAGCAGTTGCGCAAGAAGCTCGACTGGCGGACGTTCGTGCGCGTGCCGGCCTACGAGCTGATCGACCTGCCGACCAATTACTACGGCGTCGCCTTCAGCATCGCGCGCCTGCGCCTGTTGATGGGCTGGGAAGACGCGCAGGCGAGCGACGTCCTGCTCGACCGGATGCTGAAGCATTACGCCGATTACTCCGGCACCTACGGCTTTTCCGACGAGACGGACGGCCAGGGCCGCTTCGACCGCTACAGCATCCTGCTGGCGGCCGAGATCTGCGAGCGTTTCATCGAGACCGGCTTGACGGTGACGCCCGAACTGAAAACCCTGCTGCGCAAGTCGGCCGACGTCGCGCTGAACGCGGCCAATGCGGACGGCAGCGGCTTCACGATGGGCCGCAGCCTCGGGCCGTACGGCGAGACGGCGATGCTGGAGATCCTGTCGACGGCCGCCTACCTCGGCGTCCTCACGCCGGAAGAAAAGGAGTACGCATACGCCTACTCGGCGCGCATCGGCGAGCGCTACATGACGTTCTGGTACGACCCCGCGCTGCATTCCGTCGACATGTGGGGCAAGGGGCGCCGCACCGACACATACCGCGGCAAGCACCGCATCCTCGGCGAGAACTTCTCGCTGCTGCACCAGTTGATCAGCACGGACGAGATGTGGAACCGGGCCGGCATGAAGAACGCCGTGCCGCGCGCGGACCTTGCGGCGTGGCTGGAACGCGCGCGTCCTGCCTTCAGCCTCACGCGCTTCGCGGGCGGCGAATACGACCGCGCCCTCGCCATCTGGCGCGACGGACCGCACGTATTCAGCCTGTCGATGATCAACGGCGGGCCGAGCCAGCACGCGAACAGCCCGTACTATCCGCTGCCGTTCTCGTACGGGATCGTCTCCGGCATCGCCGACAGCGGCGCCGCGCATCCGCAGTTGCTGCCGAAATTCCGTCTCGCCGACGGCAGCGAATTGATCGCGACCGCGTTCCTGAAAAACATCCGGACGAGCGACATCGACGGCGGCCACCGCGTCACTTACCGCCAGGATGCGCTCACGAAGCTGGGCAAGAACGTGCCCGTGAAGGACACGCGCATCGCGGTCGAGACGGAATACACCTTGCGCCACGGCGTCATCACGCGCACCGACACCTATACGCCGGCGGCGCCGCTGGACGTGGCCGGCGTGAGCCTCGACTTCGCGTCGTTTTCAAGCGGCGCCACGGTGGACGGCAACACGATCGCCTTCCGCGACGGCGCCGTGCGCACGTTCGCCGTCGACGGCCTCGCCAGCTGCAGCGCCGCCGACGTGACCGGCAGCGAAGCGTACCGCGCGCCGTACGGCCCGATGGCCACGCTGGCCGCCTGCCGCACGGGCGCGTTCACGTTCGACAAGCCGCTCAGGATCCGCTGGACGATCCGCTACCAGTGACGACATGTTCGAGCGGATTGGCCAGGCTGCGGTCGCCGCCCATCCTGGCATCCCAGTTCACGGCCGGCAGCTTGACAGGCACCGCGGCCTTGCCGCCGTGGCGCAGGTAGATTGCGATCCATCCCGGCACGCCGCCCGACCACGCCTGCTCGACGCCCGTCATCTTCGCGATGGCCGACGGATCCGCGACGCCGCCGACGGAGAACGCAATGAGCTTGTCCAGCTGCGGCGACTGCACGTCGAAGATCGACGCCATCAGCACGAGCGGCGCGGCCGCGTACAGGTGGTAGTGCAGCGCCCTGCCGGCCCGTTCGAGTTCATACGGCAGCACGCCGTCCGGCCGGATCTGCGCCATCGCATCGTCGAATACCTTGCGGCCCCAGGCCAGGCAGCGCGCGTCGCCCGTCACGGCGCCCGTCGCCGTCACCGCGAGGCCTTCCCAGTAATAGTGATTGTTGCGCACGCCCTTGTGCGCGTCCGAGTGGCGCATCGTCGCATCGGCCAGCGCCAGCAGCCACGCCTCGATGCGGCGGCGCTCGTCCAGCGTCGCCGCGGGCTTCACGCGGGCGTAGCCGAGCGCGAGGCCGCCCAGCGTCCACTTGCGCGTGTAGTACGACTGCTCCGTCGTCATCGTGCCCAGCATCGCCTTGCGGTCGGCCCAGCTGGCGAGCCAGGTCAGCGCGCAGCGGGCATCCGCGTCGCGGTGCGTCCGCTGCCAGGCGACGGCGGCATGGGCCACCGCATCGAGGTAGTCGTTGACGGGTTTGACGGCCGCCTCGTTGCGCGCCTTGCGCACCGGGTCCACGATCGAGTGGTGGCTGTCGCTGTAATAACTGTTCGCGTCGATGTCGACGACGGCCGGCGGCGGCGCCTCGCACGCGCCGGCCGGACGCGCGGCCAGCACCGCGATGCACATGCCTGCTCCGAGTCCTCGTATCCGCATGTCTCCTCCTTTTTATGAAAGCGTTTACCTTATCTCAGCTTTAAGCCAGAATCCACATATCTAGTTAAACGTTAACCTTCCATGGTCCCGACTATCCCCTTCAAGCACGCCGCGCTCGCCCTGCTGCTGCTCGGCCCCCTCCTCCCCGGATGCGCGACACATACGCCGCCCGCCGCCAGGGCCGATGCGCAGGCCCTGACACCGGCCGCCGTGCTGGCGACGATGGAACGCGTCGCCGACTGGCAGCTCGCGCACCCGAGCGCGCACGCGACGACGCACTGGACGCAGGGCGTCGGCGACGCCGGGTTCATGGCGCTGGCCAACCTGTCCGGCACGCGCGTCTACCGCGATGCGATGGTCGCGATGGGCGAACGCAATGGCTGGCAGCTCGGTCCGCGCGCGTACCACGCGGACGACCACGTGGTCGGGCAGACGTATGCGGAGCTGTACCTGCAGCTGCGCGACCCGGCCATGCTGGCGCCTCTGCGCGCGCGCTTCGACACCATCCTCGCCGAGCCGCACGACGGCACGCTGGAATTCACGGCGTCCGGCAACCAGGACCGCTGGTCGTGGTGCGACGCGCTGTTCATGGGACCGCCCGCGTGGGCGCGCCTGGCGGCCGCCACCGGCGACGCGCGCTATCTCGACCACGCCATCGCCGCGTGGTGGCGCACGACGGATTACCTGTACGACAAGGACGAACACCTGTACTACCGCGACAGCAATTATTTCGCGCGGCGCGAAGCCAATGGCCGCAAGGTGTTCTGGGCACGCGGCAACGGCTGGGTGATGGCCGGCCTGGCGCGCACGCTCCAATACATCCCGGCGGACCACCCGGCGCGCGCGCGCTTCGAACAGCAGTTCCGCGCGATGGCCGCGAAGGTGCTCGCACTGCAGCAGGCCGACGGCCTGTGGCGCGCGAGCCTGCTCGACCCGGGCAGTTATCCGGCGCGCGAGACGAGCGGCACCGCGCTGTTCGCGTATGCGCTCGCGTGGGGCATCAACCAGGGCTTGCTGGACCGCGCCGCGTTCGAGCCGGGTGTGCGGCGCGCATGGTCCGCGCTCGTCGCCAGCGTCCAGCCGGACGGCAAGCTCACGCACGTACAGCCGATCGGCCAGGCGCCCACGGGCTTCGCGGACGATGCGACGGAAGTCTATGGCGTCGGCGCCTTCCTGCTCGCGGGGAGCGAAGTGTTTCGCATGGCGGTGCTCGAACGCGCGGCGCCGCGCCCGGTGCACGTGACGAATCCGGGCGACTTTTACCGTGCCGACGAGACGGTCGAACTCGCGCTCGGCCCGGATGCATCCCAAGCACCGCTGGCCGTGATGGAAGCCGGCACGTCGCGCCTGCTGCCCACGCAGCGCATCGGCGACACGCTGCTGTTCCAGGCGAACTTCGCGCCCCGTGAACGACGCCGCTTCCTGCTGCTGCCGGCAAGCGCCCTGCCCGCGCTGGCGCCGCCCGACGTCAAGGTGCATGCGCGCTACGTGCCCGAACGCTACGACGACTTCGCGTGGGAGAGCGACCGCATCGCGCACCGCACGTACGGCCCCGCGATCCTGCACGTGCCGAACGAACACGTGGGCAGCGGCGTGGACGTGTGGCTCAAGCGCGTGCGCCGTCCCGTCGTGGACACGTGGTACAAGCGCGGCGAATACCACAGCGACCATGGCGAAGGCCTCGACAACTACAGCGTCGGCACGGGCCGCGGCTGCGGCGGCACGGAAGTCTACCGCGACGGCAAGGCGTATCCGTCATCCGTCTACGCGGGCTGGAAAGTGATCGCGGACGGGCCGCTGCGCGCCGTGTTCGAGCTGCGCTACGACGCGTGGAGCGCGGGCGGACGCCGGGTCGCGGAAACGAAGCGCATCTCGATCGACGCCGGCGCCAACTTCAGCCGCGTCGAAAGCCGCTACACGAGCGACCAGGCGGGCGCGCTGCCCGTCGCCGTCGGCATCGCCCAGCGCAAGGGCGACGGCCGGCTCGTGCGCGACACGAGCGCAAGCTGGATGAGTTACTGGGAACCGGAGAGCGCGCCGAACGGGCACACGGCGTGCGCGGTCATCGTCCCCGGCCAGGCGACGCGCGCCGCGGTGGACGGCGGCGACGCCCTGCTGGTCGGGACCGCGCAGCCCGGGCAGCCGTTCGTGCACTACCTGGGCGCGGGATGGAGCAAGAGCGGCGATTTTCCCGATGCGCAGGCGTGGGAAGCCCACGTGCGCAACGTGGCGCAGCGGCTGGCCGTGCCGCTGCGGGTGACGGATCAGGAGTGATCAGCCGCTGTTGCGCAGCCCTGCCGAGATGCCGTTGATCGACATGTGCAGCCCATTGCGGGTCGCATCGTCGTCGACGCCGGCGCGGTAGCGGCGCAGCAGCTCGACCTGCAGGTGGTTCAGCGGATCGATGTACGGCAGGCGGTTGCGCAACGAACGCTGCATCTGCGGGTTCCCGTCCAGCAGCTCGTCCTGCTCCATGATCTGCCGGAGGATCTCCACCGTGCGCGCATGCTCCGCGCTGATGGCGCCGAAGATGCGCTCGCGCAGCGCCGCGTCGGCCACGAGGTCGGCGTAGCGGCTCGCGATCGCGATGTCGCTCTTCGCCAGCACCATGTCCATGTTCGACAGCAGCGTCGTGAAGAACGGCCACGTCTTGTACATCGTGCGCAGCAGCGCGAGGCGCTCGGCCGGCGCGTCCGCGATGAAGCGTTCCACCGCCGTGCCGAAACCGTACCAGCCCGGCAGCATCAGGCGGCACTGGGCCCAGCTGAACACCCACGGGATCGCGCGCAGGTCCTCGATCGAGCGCGACTTCTTGCGCGACGCCGGACGGCTGCCGATGTTCAGCGCGGCGATTTCCGTGATCACCGTCGACTCCCAGAAGTACGTCTCGAAGCCTTCCGTTTCGTACACGAGCGAACGGTAGGCGCGCAGCGCTTCCGTCGACAGGCGGTCCATCGCGGCCACCTGCGCCGCGTCCGGCTGCGGCTGATCATGCGACAGCAGGGTCGCTTCCATCGTCGCGGCGACGAGCACCTCGAGATTGCGGCGGCCCACATCGGCGTTGGCGTACTTCGCGGTGATGACTTCGCCCTGCTCCGTCAGGCGGATGCGTCCCTGCACGGCGCCCGGCGGCTGCGCGAGGATCGCTTCGTAGCTCGGCCCGCCGCCGCGGCCCACCGAACCGCCGCGGCCGTGGAACAGCTGCAGCTTGATGCCGTGGGCGCGGAAGACGGCGATGAGTTCCAGCTCCGCCTTGTGCAGCTCCCAGCCGGACGTGACGTAGCCGCCGTCCTTGTTGCTGTCCGAGTAGCCCAGCATGACTTCCTGCAGGCGGTCGCGCGACTGCAGCAGGCGCAGGTAGAACGGCAGGCCGAACGCCGCGGCCATGATCGCCGGACCGGCGCGCAGGTCGTCGATGGTTTCGAACAGTGGGATGATGTTGACGTCGAGCGTGCCGAGCGTCGGATGCAGCAGGCCCGCCTCCTTCAGCAGCACGGCCACTTCCAGCAGGTCGGAGACGGAAGCCGCCTTCGAGATGATGTAGTTCGTGACGGCGGCGCGGCCGTACGTCAGGTGCGCGCGTTTCGTCTCGCGCAGGATCGCCAGCTCGGACGCCGTCTCTTCGGAATACGCCTCGAACGGCGACACGAGCAGGCGCGGCGACTGCAGTTCTTCCAGCAGCAGCGTGCAGCGCGCGGCTTCGTCCAGCGCCAGGTAATCGACGCCGGGGCGCGCCTGCGTCAGCAGTTCCGCGAGTACGCGTTCGTGGACGTCGGAGTTCTGGCGCAGGTCGACGGGCGCGAGATGGAAACCGAACACCTTCACGGCGCGGCGCAGCAGGCGCAGGCGGCCGCGTGCCAGCTGGCGGGCGCCGTTGGCCACGAGCGACTCGTGGATGACGTCCAGGTCGGCCAGCAGTTCGGCCGCGCTGGCGTAGGCCATCGCATCCGGTTCGCTGGCGCCGGCGACGAGCCAGTCGCGCGTCGCCACGAGGCGCGCATGCATGCCGTGCAGCGCCTGGCGGTACGGCTCGTCCTGGTGGTGCGGCGACTGGTCGGGCGTGCGCTCGGCGATGCGGTGCAGGGCTTCCGTGCTGCCGCACAGGGACTGCGCCTGCGACAGTTGCGATGCCAGCGTGTGCACTTCCGGCAGGTAGAAATCCAGTGCGCGGGTCGCTTGTGCCCGGAGTGTCTCACGCAGGATGTCGGCCGTGACGAACGGGTTGCCGTCACGGTCGCCGCCGATCCAGCTGCCCACTTTCATGAACGACGGCAGCTCGGTGTCGGCCCAGCCGGTATCCTTCTGCGCCAGCGTGTCCTCGAGGGCGCAGTACAGGCGCGGCACGCTCCTGAACATCGTGTAGTCGAAGAAGGATAGGCCGTTCTCCACTTCGTCCAGCACCGACAGCTTGGTGGGGCGCAGCAGGCGCGTCTGCCACAGCGTCAGGATCGCGCGCGCGAGCGCTTCATCGTTGTCCTGCTCTTCGTCGGGCGTCAGCTGCGTGCGGTCACGTTCGCCGATCAGGCGCGCGATCGCCATCTGGCAGTTGAGGACACTCTTGCGCTGCACCTCGGTCGGGTGCGCGGTGAAGACGGGGCTCACGTGCGCGTCGTCGAAGAAGGCGCGCAGGTCGTCCATGCGGCCGGCGGCGAACACGCCGTCGACGGCGTGCGCGATGCTGCCCTTCTTCGGCGCCGAGCCGGCGGACAGGTGCGCGCGGCTGCGGCGGATGTGGTGCTGGTCTTCGGCGATGTTGGCCAGCAGCGAGAAATACGTGAAGGCGCGGATCAGCTGGGTCTTCTCGTCGGCCGAGATGTCTGCGAGGATCGCCGCCAGTTCCTCGTGCGCGCTGCCGTCCTCGTCGCGCCGGAAACCGATGCAGCTCTTGCGGACCGACTCGATGCGGTCGAACACCCCGTTACCCTCCTGGGCCCGGATCGTTTCCCCCAGCATGCGGCCGAGCTGGCGGATATCCCGCCCCAGCAACTCTTCCTTGAAGTTCCGTGCCTCTTCAACGCTCATTCAGCTCTCCAAAATGTAAATAATTTACAGAACACGCACCAGATAACCAGCGTTGGCGGGCAGATACCTTGTATATACCAGCCTTTATACACAGCGTGGCACGGCAAAAAATGCAATGTTATGAAATTTTACTACGAACATTGATCAATTCGGTGGGTGAGGTTGAAAAAATGCTACAGATGGGAAAACAAAGTCAGGCGATTTCCACCCGGTTGCGGCCGTTCGCTTTCGCGCGATACAACGCCCCGTCCGCCCGTTTGATCGCCGCCCCGATGTCCTCTTCCGGCTTCAGCGACGTCAGGCCGAAGGATGACGTGATGCGCAACCCGTGCGGCCAGTCCTGCGTCGCGAACGCCGCACGCAGCTTGTCCAGCATCGTCATGGCATGCGCCACGTCGGTTTCCGGACACAGGAGCAGGAATTCCTCTCCGCCCCAGCGTACCAGCTTGTCGCTCGACCGGACTTCGCCCCGGATGACCGCGGCGAAGCGCCGCAACACCTCGTCACCGGCGTCGTGGCCATGTTGATCGTTGATCCGCTTGAAATGGTCGAGATCCATGAAGACGACCGCCATCTCTTCGTCGACGTGGCCGGCGACGTGCAAGCGTTTCATCAGCACCTCCCTGAGGCCCTGGCGGTTCAATGCGCCGGTCAGCGGGTCGGTGTGGGCCTGGCTGGCCAGGTCGCGTGCTTCCAGTTGCAGCGCCTTGTTGATCGCATCCAGCAACTCCACACGCGCATTGCTGGCGGACAGGCTGGAGCGGACGTGCAAGAGACTCAGCGATAGCCCGAGCAGGCCGCACCCGATCCACGCGCCCACGAGCCAGGTCAGCAGCGTGGTGTCGGATATCCATTTGCCGCGAAACTGGATGGACCGCACTTCGATCGTGATCGACTGGCCGGACGGCACCGATCCCGTCGAGATTTCCACCGCCGTGACGTTATCGAGCCGGGTATACGTTTTCGCCAGCGGCACGTTGTGCGCCGTGATCCACCAGTCGGCAGTGCGCACGACGTTGACGGGAATCGTGAACGTGGCCTGCGCCGGCGCGTCGAATTCGACGGAGTTGTACCGCTGCGAATTCCAGTCGCCGACGGTGGAAAATTCCGGCTCGAAGTTCGTCAGGTGCAGCCTGATTTTCCTGCCCGACTCGCCCGAATAACGCATGTCGAACGTGACCGAATCGAACCGGCCCAAGTCCACGCCTTTTCCGTCCTGCCCCAGGTGGAACTGCAGCTTGCAGAATGGCCAGGCATAGCCGGCGCGCAGGTCGCAGCGCATGACGAGGGCATCGTTCGCACGCACCAGCGACGCGACGGACTTGCCGTTCTCGTGACGGTCGTCGGTAACGGTCGCGCCGTAGGACTGCCGGGGCGAGAGTTCGAAGACCCGGGTCATCCCGAAGTGCTGCCAGATCAGTAATGCGGGGGTCAGAACCAGCAATAATCCAACCAGGGACTGGACTATCGTCATTGCGCGCGCGTGTCGAGGGATCATGGCGGATCGCTGATGTATATATTCGGCGATCAATATACTGAAATCATCAAGCGGCTGCGATCATTCCCGTGCGGTAACCCCTAGAAATGAAAAAGGCCAGCTCGAAAGCTGGCCTGATTCTTTGAATTCGTTGGTCGGGGCGAGAGGATTCGAACCTCCGACCACGTGCACCCCATGCACGTACGCTACCAGGCTGCGCTACGCCCCGACTTGGTCCAGAATTATAACAGAGGCACGCGGGATGACTAGTCTTTTTGTCACCGGGCATCATGGAGAAACTTACTTCCAATCCCCCCGTAACGCCAGCACTTCCTCGTACAACCCCTCCGGCGTCACCTGCTGCGGCTGCACCGGCCGCCCGACGGCCAGCGCCAGCTTCGAGCGCAGCCCGCGCGCAAAAGAGCGCTCGAACACGTTGGACGGATCGTGCGAAAACACGCTGCCCCACAGCCCGCGCAGCGCCATCGGGATCACCGGCACCTGGCTGCGCGCGACGATCTTGGCGATGCCGCCGCGGAACGCGTTCATCTCGCCCGTGCGCGTCAGTTTCCCCTCCGGGAAGATGCACACGAGTTCCCCTTCGTGCAGCGCCTGGGCGACGTCGACGAAGGCCTTTTCCATCAGCCACGGGTTCTCGTGCGCCGGCGCGATCGGGATCGCCTTGCCGGTGCGGAAAATGAAGCCCAGCAGCGGCGTTTTAAAAATGCGGTGGTCCATCACGAAGCGGATCGGGCGCGGGCTCGCGGCCAGGATGACGATGGCGTCGACGTAGCTGACGTGGTTGCAGACGAGGACCGCGGCGCCCTGTTCCGGGATGCGCTCGACGTCCACCGTCGACACGCGGTGGATCGTGTGGATCAGCAGCCAGGCCAGGAAGCGCATCAGGAATTCCGGCACGAGCGAGAAGATGTAGATGGCGACGACGGCATTCAGCAGCGCGGTCGTCAGGAACATCTCGGGGATGCTGAAGCCGCGGCCGATCAGGAACACCGCGACGCCGGCCGACGCCACCATGAACAGCGCATTCAGGATGTTCATGCCGGCGATGGTGCGCGAGACGTGCGCTGGGTCGCAGCGCGTCTGGATCAGCGCGAACAACGGTACGATGAAGAAGCCGCCGAACACGCCCAGCAGCAGGATGTCGGCCAGGATGCGCAGCGTGCCGTGCTGCGCCAGCACGCCGACGAAATCGACGGGGACCGTGTTGGTGTAGCCGAGGCTCGCGAAGTACAGGTCGATGCCGAACAGCGACAGGCCGATGGCGCCGAACGGCACGAGGCCGATCTCGACCTTGCGGCCGGAGAGTTTTTCGCACAGCAGCGAGCCGGCGCCGATCCCCAGCGAGAAGATGGTCAGCAGCAGCACGAACACGCTGTGGTCGCCGTGCAGGTACTCCTTCGCGTACAGCGGGAATTGCGACAGCACGAGCGCGCCGTAGAACCAGAACCACGAGTTCCCCAGCATCGACAGGAACACGGTGCGGTTCCGTTTCGAGAACGCCAGGTTGCGCACGGATTCGGCGACGAAGTTCGCGCTGATCTTGAGGCCCGGCGCGGGCGCCGGCGACGCCGGGATGCGCCAGCTCGTGGCGAGGCCCAGCACGGCGACGGCCAGCGTCCCGAAGGCGACGAAGTGCACGCCGGCGGCGCCGTGGCCGGCCAGGATCGCGCCCATCACTTCGCCCAGCAGGATGCCGACGAACGTGCCCATTTCGATGACGCCGTTGCCGCCCACGAGTTCTTCCGGCTTCAGGTGCTGCGGCAGGTAGGCGTATTTCACGGGGCCGAACAGCGTCGAATGGACGCCCATGCCGACGACCGCGGCGACGAGCAGCCACAGGTTGTGCGTGAGCCAGCCGATGGCGCCAATGGCCATGATGCCGATTTCGAGCAGCTTGACGAAGCGCGCCAGCCGGCCCTTCTCGACCTTGTCCGCGATCTGGCCGGCGGTGGCGGAGAACACGACGTACGGGAGGATGAACAGGCCCGGGATCAGGTTGTTCAGCAGCGCGGCGGGCAGCGTCGTCCACGCCAGCGCGTCATAGGTCAGCACGACGAGCAGCGCCGTCTTGAACAGGTTGTCGTTGAAGGCGCCCAGGAACTGGGTCCAGAAAAACGGACCGAAGCGGCGCTGGGTCAGCAGGGCAAACTGGCTGGTGTGGTTCGGGTGGCTCATGTTCAACGATGCGGATGTCGGGGATGCGACAATCTACAACACAACCGGCACGTTGAACACACAATGTTGCTGGGCGTGAATCAATGGTCGCGCAATCCGCTACCCGAAGCGACTGGATATGCAACCAAGCCAGCGCCAAGGCGCGTCCGGCGTCACCCGACCCGCATCCACACCCGGTACAGCGGCGCTATCCCCAGCACGACGACCACCATGCGCGCGACGTGGAACGCCGTCACGACGGGCACGCCCAGGTGCAGCACGCGCGCCGTCAGCGCCATCTCGGCGATGCCGCCGGGCGACGTGGCCAGCACCATCGTCCCCGGGTGCAGGCCCGTCACGGCCGCCACGCAGAACGCGAACAGGCCCGCCAGCAGCAACGTGACCGCCGTGCACGCCGCCACGCTGGCCAGGAAGCGCGGCGCCGTGTGCACGAACGCGGGCGTGAACCGCGTGCCGAGCGAGACGCCGATGAACAGCTGGCCCGTGCGGATCATCCACTCGGGTAGACGCGACAGCTGCACGCCGGCCGCCGTCAGCATCATCGCCACGACCAGCGGGCCGATCACCCAGGCGTTCGGCACGCGCAGGCGTTTCAGCGCCAGCGCGGCGCAGCTGGTGACGGCGATGAGCACGCACAGGCCGGCCGCATCGACCCGGCCGGCGAGCGGCACGAACGCATCGAGGCCGTTGCCCCAGCCGTGGGCCGCGAACCAGCGCACGGCGAATGGAATGGTGCCGACGACCATCATGATGCGCAGGCTGTGCGCGGCCGCCACGCGTTCGACGACGGCGCCGTGGCGCTCCGCCTGCACGGCCATCTCGGAGGCGCCGCCGACGGCCATCGCGAAGAAGGCCGTCGCGTCGTCGCTGCCGGACAGCCGGCGCAGCAGCGCGCCGCCGGCCATGCCGAGACAGATCGCGAAGGAGACCGCCAGCAGGATCCAGCCGAGGTGCCGCGCCAGCACCGCCAGCACGGGCGCGCTGAAGTACAGGCCCAGCGCGCTACCGATGGCCCACTGCCCCGCCTCGCGCGCCTGCACGGGGGCCGAGAGGCGCGCGCCCAGCATGCACGCGATCGCCGTCGAGAACAGCGGGCCGATCATCCACGGCAGCGGCGTGTCGAGCAAGATGCACAGCTGCGCCGCCGTGAAGGCCAGCGCCAGCGCGGGGAGGAACGTCCTGATCAGAACACCCAGAGCTTCTCGGCCGGCATCTCGAGCCAGTACTGGCCCGGATCGACGCGGTGCTTGGAGTACGCGCGCACGCTCGAATTACCGTGCTTGAACAGGCATTCCCACCGGTCGCCCAGGTACATGCAGGTGGACAGCGGCAGCTGGATGCCGTTGTCGACGGGCGTGCGGCCGATGCGCACCTCTTCCACGCGGATCAGCGCCGACGCTTCCACGTCCGGATCCGAGGCACCGCTGCCGCGCGCCGTCGCGTTCAGCGCCATGCCTTCCACCTGCAGGCGGGCCGCGCCGCCGCTGCGCGCCACGACGCGCGCCGGCAGGCGGTTGTTACTGCCCATGAACTCCGCGGTGAACAGCGTGTCCGGCGCTTCGTACATCGATTGCGGCGTACCCTGCTGCTCGATCTTGCCGTTGTTGAGCAGGAGGATGCGGTCCGAGATCGCCATTGCCTCGGCCTGGTCGTGCGTGACCATCAGTGCCGACAGGCCCAGGCGCACGATCAGCTCGCGCAGGAATGCACGGGCTTCCTCGCGCAGCTTGGCGTCCAGGTTCGACAGCGGTTCGTCGAGCAGGATCACCGGCGGGTTGTAGACGAGCGCGCGGGCGATCGCCACGCGCTGCTGCTGGCCGCCGGAGAGCTGGTGCGGGAAGCGTTCGCCCAGGTGGCCGAGGCCCAGTTGCGCGAGCACTTCGCGCACCTTCGGTTCGATGTCGCGCGCGGCGAGCTTGCGCAGCTTGAGGCCGTAGGCGACGTTGTCGAACACGGTCTTGTGCGGCCACAGCGCATACGACTGGAACACGAGGCCCAGGTTGCGCGCTTCCGCCGGCAGTTCGAGTTTTTTACTGCCGTCGTACACGCGGCGCTCGCCGATGTCGATCGTGCCGGCCTTCGGGCTTTCCAGGCCGGCCACGGCGCGCAGCAGCGTGGTCTTGCCGCTGCCCGAGGGGCCCAGCAGCGCCACCACTTCGCCGCGCTGCAGATGCATCGACACGCCCTTCAGGATCGGGTTGGCGGTGGCGCCATGGCCGTAGTCGAGGTGCAGGTCGTTGACGGTCAAAACGTTCATGATGTTTGTCTCGCGATTCTATTAGTTATGAAGCTTCACGCCGAAACGCAGCGCGATACCGAGGCCGATGGCCACGAGCGTGATGTTGATGAACGAGAGCGCGGCCACGAGGTCCGTCGAGCCGCCGGCCCACAGCGACACGAGCATCGCGCCGATCACCTCGGTGCCGGGCGACAGCAGGTACACGCCCGTCGAGTATTCGCGTTCGAAGATCAGGAACACCATCAGCCAGGCGCCCAGCATGCCGAACTTGATCAGCGGGAGCGTCACGTCGCGGGTCACGCGGCCGCGGCTGGCGCCCACGGCGCGTGCCGCCTCTTCCAGTTCCGGGCCCACCTGCAGCAGCGACGTCGACACGAGGCGCATGCCGTAGGCGAGCCACACGACGGAGTACGCGAGCCACAGCGCGAAGATCGTCGAGCGCAGCTGGCGCAGGGCCGGGATGACGTGCTCCGACAGCCAGGCGGCCACGCCGTTGTCCATGCCGTGCAGGATGCCGTCCAGCCAGCTCGGCACGAACAGGAACACCCACAGGAACGACAGGCCGGCCAGCAGGCCCGGCACCGCGCGCGGCACGAGGACGCTGTAGTCCAGCAGGCGCGTGACGCCGTCGTTCTTGCGGTGCATGGCCAGCGCGATCGCGGTATAGCAGGCCACGGCCAGCGCGCCGCCGATCACGCCGATCAGGATCGTGTTGACGATGCCGCGCACGAGCGACGGCTGCTCGAAGATGTCGCGGAAGTGCTGCAGGGTGAGCACGTCGGCCAGTTTCACCCCCTCGCCCCAGTACTGGACGAACGAGCGCAGCACGATGCCGGTCAACGGCAGCACGATGGTGACGGCGATCCACGCGCCCAGCACGGCGAAGGCGACCCACTTCCACTTGCCCAGCGCGAGCGGCTTCTGGCGCGCGCCCTTGCCCTTGATGGACACGTATTTGTTGGCCGACTTCAGGAGCCAGCGCTGGAGCATCACGAGCGGCATCGTCACGGCGACGAGGCAGACGGCGACGGCGGCCATCAGGTGGTACGACGGCGTGCCCAGTTTGTTGGTCAGCTTGTACAGGTAAGTCGCCAGCACGAGGTGGCCTTCCGGGTCGCCCAGCACGAGCACGAGGCCGAACACTTCGAAGCCGAGGAAGAACACGAGCACGCCCGCATACGCGAGGGCCGGCATGATCATCGGCAGCGACACGTTGAACATAACCTGCCACGGCGACGCACCCGAGACGCGCGCCGCTTCCTCCACGTCGGAGCCGAGGCTCTTCAGCGCGGACGAGGCGTACAGGTACACGTGCGGCACGTGCGTGAGCCCGGCGATGACGACGATGCTCGCGAACGAGTACACGTTCCACGGCACGAAGCCCAGCAGGTCGTGCGCCCACGTCGAGTAGAAGCCGACGGGGCCCATGGCGACGACGTAGCCGAAGCCCATCACCATCGGCGACACGAAGATCGGCACGAGCAGCAGCGGCGCGACGATGCCGCGGCCCGGCAGGTCGGTGCGGACCATCAGGAAGGCGAGCATGCCGCCCAGCGGCACGGCGATGGCGGCAAGGCCGCCGGCCAGAATGAGGCCGTTCTTGAAGGCGAGCCAGAAGTCGGGGTCATCGAAGATGAAGCGGTACGCGTCCAGGCCGAGCATCTTGTCGGGCATGAAGAACGGCGCCGTCAGGAAGCTCTGGTAGAAGATGAGGTACAGCGGCAGGAAGATGGCCACGCAGGTGAGCAGCACGACGATGCCGCGCGTCCAGTTGAAGCGCGGCGCGCGCACGGCCGGCAGGCTGCCGGCGTCGGCGCCCTTGGATTCCAGTGGCATGGTTGAAGTAGGCATGGGAGTGTCCGATAGAGATGGAGCCTGAGTCCGTCGTTCCCGCGCAGGCGGGAACCCATGCTGAGTGTCCTGGTCGGCTCAGTATGGGTCCCCGCGTCCGCGGGGACGACGGTTCAAGGGTTGGCTTACTTCTTGCCGGCAGTGGCTTTCCACTCCTTCAGGAACGCCAGGCGCAGCGCCGGATCGAGGTATTCCCCGACGGCCGGGCTGACCGGCAGCGGCCTGATGTTCTTCTCGCCGACCATCTTGATCAGGTCAGTGGACGTCGTTTCGCCGGTGACGTCGGCGCGGATCGCGTACAGCTTGGAGGCATTGGCGATGACGGTCTGGCCGCGGTGCGACAGCATGTAGTCGATCCACAGCTTCGACGCGTTCGGGTGCTTGGACATCTTGTTGATGAACTGGACGCGCGAAATGATCAGGGTGTAGTCCTTCGGCAGCACGACGCCCAGCGACGGATCGTTCTTGGCGCGCACGAGCGCGTAGGAACCCATCACGTTGTAGCCGATCAGGTTTTCGCCCGACGAGATCCGCTCCAGCATGGTGCCGGTCGACGACTGCACGCGCACCCTGGCCGCGCCGAACGCCTGTTCCAGCTGCTTGTATTGCGGGTAGGCGCGCGCGTCCTGCGTCATGAACATGAAGCCGACGCCGGATTTCTCGATGTCGTAGGTGGTGACCTTGTCCTGGAATTTCGGCTGCTGGATGATGCGCACGAAATCGGCGTGCGTCTGCGGGACTTCCTCGGGCTTCAGCAGGCGCTTGTTGTAGACGAAGGCGGCCGGCTCGAACGTGGTGCCGTAGGCCATGTCCTTCCAGACGGCCCAGCCGGGGATCTTCGCGGCTTCGACCGATTTATAGGGCAGCGCATAGCCGCCCGCGGCCAGCTTCATCTGCAGGTCCATCGCCGACGACCACAGCACGTCGGCCGTGTCGCCGCCGGCCGCGTTCTCGGAGAAGAAGCGGTTGTAGACTTCGGTCGAGTTCATGTCGTTGTACTCGACCGTGATGCCCGGGTACATCGTCTTGAAATCGGAGATCAGCGGTTCGGCGGCCTTGCTGTCGGTGGCGCCGTAGATCACCAGCTTGCCTTCCTTCTTGGCGGCGTCGATCAGTTGCTGGTAGCCGGCCGGGTAGCCTGCCGGGGCCTGCGCCTGCACCGGTGCGGCGAAGGCGAAAACGGCAGCTGCAAAGGAAGTGGCAAATGCGGTCTTCTTGAAATTCATGGTTGTCTCCTAGGGTGTTGTTGTCAGTGTTCGCGGACCAGGCTGAATTCCCTGGCCTGTCGGTTGTAATCGTTGATGGCCTGCTTGACCCAGCGCGTGAGCGCGTCGCCCGTGAGCGAGAACGGGTACAGGCCGGCCTGGCTGCGCAAAGCCGCGAAATCGGGGGTGGCCTGCACGCGGGCGAAGGCGTCGACCCAGCGGCGGTAGTCGGCATCCGGCACGCCGGGGCCCATCCACACGCCGCGGATCACGGGCCACACGATGTCGTAGCCCTGCTCGCGCGCCGTCGGCACGGACGCCAGCACGCCGGCCAGGCGCTTCTCGGCCAGCACGGCCAGCACGCGCACCTTGCCCGGGCCGGCATACAGCACCGCTTCCGATGCGTCGCCCGAAATCACCTGCACATAGTTCGCGCTCATCGCCGTGAACGTCTCGCCGCCGCCTTCCAGCGCGACGAAGCGCAGGCGCCGCGGTTCGATGCCGGCGTGGCGCGCCAGCAGCGCGACCTTCATCCAGTCCTGGCTGCCGATGGTGCCGGACACGCCGATCAGGACCTGCTGCGGATTCTTGCGGATCGCGTCCATCAGCTCGTCCAGGCTGTGCCACGGCGCGTCGGAACGCACCGCGATCATGCCGTAGTCGACGCCCAGCGCCGCGACCCAGCGCACGTCGGCAGCAAGCGCCTTGCCGAATTTTCCTTCGGCGAGATTCAGCAGCGAACCGCCCGAGAACGCGACGAGCGTGTCAGGCTCGGCGCGCCGCTGCGACACGAGGGTGTGCCACGCGACGGCGCCGATCCCGCCCGGCAGGTAGGCCAGTTTCAGCTTCGCGTCCGGCAAGGCCTTCTGGGCCAGCTTGCAGGTCAGGTCCATGGCGCCGCCCGGTTTGGACGGCACCACGCATTCGGCGTTGGCGCTGGCCGCCGCCGCTGCCGCGGACAGCGCCGCGGCGGTAAGGATCGAGATGGCGCGCTTCATGATGTTGCGGCCAGGGGTAGGTCAGAACCGGTACTGGATGCCGGTGGTGACGCCGGTCTGCGTCGACCCGAAGCCCGGATCGTCGCGCGACAGGCCCACGAGCTGGCCGTGGTCGGCCTTGGCATGCGCCACCGATGCGTACAGCCAGACGCGCTTGGACAGCGAGTACATGGCACGGCCCACGAGCATCGTCGGATCCGCGTCCTTCGCGGACGGCAGGTTCTTCGTGTTGACGTGGTAGACGGCGCCCGTCAGGGTCCACGGGTAGGCCGCCCAGGTGGCGCCGGCCCAGTAGGTGTCGCCGCGCACGTCCGGCGTGGCTGCCTTGCCCGACTGGAGCTTGTAGCCGCGCATGCCGGCCTGGTAGGTCATCGGACCCGCCTTGTACAGGGCGCCCAGGTGGAAGGCCGTCGTCTTGTCGCGGTCGCCGGTGGCGGCGAGCGTGTTGCCGTTGATTTGTTCGTACGACGCCATCAGGCCGACCGGGCCGCCGAACCAGGAACCGCCGACGGCGTACTTGCGGCCATCGGCCGCGCTGCCGGCCTGCTCGCCCATGCCGACGGTGGCGCCGTAGGTGAAGCCGCCCGTGGTGCCGGTGTACTTGATCAGGTTGTCGAACGCCGTCGTCATGCCGTACTTCGACGGGCCGGTGGCGTTGCTCGACGTCGCCCACGAATAGTTGGGCGCGAAGCCCATCGGGTCGAACTTGATGACCAGGTCGTAGGTCGTCGTGAACGAGCGGCCGATGATCACGCGGCCGAAGCCGCCTTCGAGGCCGACGTTGGCCTGGCGCTTGAACAGGTTGCCGTCCTGGGCGCCGGTGTCGAGCATGACGCCGCCTTCCAGGTTGAAGATGGCTTTCAGGCCGCCGCCCAGGTCTTCGCTGCCGCGGAAGCCCCAGCGCGACGTGTTCTTGCCGCCCGAGACGACGCGCACCTGGCTGCCGTCGCTGGCGGTTGCGTGGTTCACGTATTCGACGCCGGCATCCATGATGCCGTAGACCTGGACATTGGTCTGGGCGGATGCGTTCAGGGAAAGCGCTGCCAGGACGGCGAGCGCGAGGGCCGATTTCTTCATATTGTCTCCGTTGTTGTCATCAAGGCGGTCGTGTGCCGCTTCGTGAGACCAAGGATAGGTCCGCCAACCTTTCAATCAGCTTTCACTGAACCTTTCAATGTCGGGTGTTGTGGAAATCACTTAGGGATGGAGACACGAAGCGGATCGTCGCTTACACTGGCGCGATGCGAATCCTGTTAGTCGAAGACCACGTCGAGCTGTCGCACTGGGTATCCAAAGCCCTGCGCGACGCCAATCTCACCGTCGAATGCGCGGCCACCGGCGCCGACGCCGACGCGCTGCTGCACACCCAGGACTACGCGCTCGTGATCCTGGACCTGACCCTGCCCCGCATGGACGGCCTGGAAGTGCTGCGCCGCCTGCGGGCGCGCGGCGGCACGCGCGGGCGCACGCCCGTGATGATCCTGACGGCGCGCGGCGGCCTGGAAGAACGGGTGCAGGGCCTGAACCTGGGCGCGGACGATTACCTCGCCAAGCCGTTCGAACTCGCCGAACTGGAAGCGCGCGTGAAGGCGCTATTGCGCCGGAGCGTCGGCAACGAGGCGCTGGTGCACACGTGCGGGCAGCTCAGCTTCGACACGGTATCGCGCATGTTCGCCTACTGCGGCGAGCCGCTGGCGCTGACGCCGCGCGAGCACGCCGTGCTGGAAGCGCTGATCTCGCGCCCGGGCCGCGCCGTCTCGAAGGAAAAGCTGTTCGACGAAGTGTTCGCGCTGGACGACGACGCCAACCTCGACGCCATCGAACTGTACATCCACCGCGTGCGCAAGAAACTGGACAAGCGCCCGGACGGCGGCGCCGCCATCGCCACCCTGCGCGGCATCGGCTACCTGCTGCAGGAACGGCCGCCGGCCGCGTCCTGAGCATGCGGTTCCTGCCGGCGGCGACGACGAAGCTGGGCAGCCTGCGCGGCCAGCTGCTGCGCTGGCTGATCGTGCCGCTCGTGATCCTCGTGGCGGCCAACGCCGTCTCGCTGTACCGCGATGCGCTCGACGCCGCCGACATCGCCTACGACCGCTCGCTGCTCGCGTCCACGCGCGCGCTGGCGGAGCGCGTGTCCGTCCGCGACGGCAAGGTCGTGGCGGACGTGCCCTATGTGGCGCTGGACAGCTTCGAGACCGACACGCTCGGCCGCATCTACTACCGCGTGGGCGGGCTGCATGGCGAGACGGTGTCCGGCTACGACGACCTGCCGCCCGTCCCGAAGGACACGCCCCGCTCGGAACTGTATCCGGCCCTCGTGCGTTTCTATCACGCCGACTACAACGGCGAGCCGGTGCGCATCGCCGCCCTGCTGCAACCCGTGTACGACGATTCCATGCGCGGCATCGCGCTGATCCAGGTGGGCGAGACGCTGGACGCACGGCGCGCGCTGTCGCGGCGCATCCTGCTCAACACCCTGCTGCGCCAGGCGCTGCTCGTGCTGGCCGTGGCGACGCTCGTGTGGTTCGCCGTGCGCCTCGTGCTGCAGCCGCTGATGCAGCTGAAACAGGTCGTGGAGACGCGCGCGATCTCCGACCTGTCCGACGTCGACGAAGCCCTCGTGCACCGCGAAGTGCGGCCGCTGGTCGCCGCGATGAACGGGACGATGGCGCGCATGCAGAACCTGATCGCGAGCCAGCGCCGCTTCATCGCCGACGCTTCGCACCAGCTGCGCACGCCGCTGACGGTGCTCAAGACACAGGCCGAGCTGGCGCTGCGCGAAAACGACCCGGCCGCGATGCAGGCCATCGTGCGCTCGATCGCGGCGACGACCGATTCGACCGTGCACCTCGCGAACCGCCTGCTGACGCTCGCGCGCATCGAGCACGGCGGCGCGAACGCGGCGCTGGCGCCGGTGGCGTTGTCCGAGGTGGCGCGCCAGGTCGGACTGGAACTGGCGCTGCCGGCCGTCCAGAAAGGCATCGACCTGGCGCTGGAGGCGGAAGACGACGGCGCCACGACCATCGACGGCCAGGCGCTGCTGCTGCACGAACTGGCGAGCAACCTGGTCGACAACGCGATCCGCTACACGCCGCCGGGCGGCACCGTGCTGCTGCGCGTGCGGCGGCTGATCGGCGTCGTCGTGCTCGACGTGCAGGACAGCGGGCCGGGACTCGATCCGGCCGAATACGACAAGGTGTTCATGCCCTTTTACCGGGCGCAGGCGACGCTGGAGAGCAATCCGGGCGGCACGGGGCTGGGGCTCGCCATCGTGCGCGACATCGCCACGGTGCATGGGGCGACGCTGGCGCTGGACCGAGCGGAAAGCGGACGCGGATTGAAGGTCAGCGTGACGTTCCCGTTAGGCCTGTAACGCAAGTACGTCGGTCAATTTAATCTAGCGGTAGTCGTCCGGAGTAAGCCCGTATTTCTGCATCTTGTAGTACAGCGTCTGCTTGGGCACCCCGAGCGCCGCGGCGACGTCGACGACGCTCCCCGCCGCCCGGCGCAACTCCTGTTCGATGACGGCGCGCTCGAACGCGCCCACCTGGTCCGCGAGCGGCACCGGCGCCGCCGTGCGCGCGGTCAGCAGGCCGTCCGCGCCGCTGGACAGGCCCAGCACGAAGCGCTCCGCGATGTTGCGCAGCTCGCGCACGTTGCCGGGCCAGTCGTGCGCCATCAGCGATTGCATCAGCGGCCCCGGCACCGTGGGCGCGGCGCGCTTGTAGCGGGCCGCCGCGCCCAGCATGAAGTGTTCGAACAACAAGGGGATGTCCTCGCGCCGCTCGCGCAGCGGCGGCAGGTTCAGCACGATCAGGTTCAGGCGGTAGTACAGGTCGCTGCGGAATTTCTGCTGGTCGGACCATTCCTTCAGGTCGACCTTCGACGCGGCGATCACGCGCACGTCCACCGGCACCGGGTGGTTGGAACCGAGCCGCTCGACGTAGCGCTCCTGCAGCACGCGCAGCAGCTTGACCTGCAGCGACAGCGGCAGGCTTTCGATCTCGTCGAGGAACAGCGAACCCTTGTCGGCATGCTCGATCTTGCCGACCTGGCGCTTGGTCGCGCCCGTGAACGCGCCCGGTTCGTGGCCGAACACTTCGCTTTCGAAGATGTTTTCCGGGATCGCGCCGCAATTCAGGGCGACGAAATGATGCGCGCGGCGGCGGCTGAACTGGTGCAGGCAGCGCGCCACCATCTCCTTGCCGGTGCCCGTCTCGCCGTAGATCAGCACGTCGGCCGATTCGTCGGCCAGGTCCAGGATCAGGCGGCGCAGGTCGCGCATCGGGGCCGAATCACCCAGCAGCATCGCCTCGATGCCCTCGCCGTTCGCGATGCGGTGGCGCAGCGTCTCGACTTCCAGGATCAGGCGCCGCGTCTCCAGCGCGCGCTGCACCGCCTCGACCAGCTGTTCCGACGAATACGGCTTCGGGATGAAATCGTAGGCGCCGCCGCGCATCGCGCCGACGGCCATCGAAATGTCGCCGTGGCCCGTCACGAGGATCACCGGCAACTGCGCATCGATGGCCTTGACGGCGGCCATCAGCTCGATGCCGCCCATGCCGGGCAGGCGCACGTCGCTGACGACGACGCCCGCGAAACCGGGCTTTATCTGCGCCAGCGCCGGCTCGGCGGCGTCGAACGCCTCGACCTGGAAGCCGGCGAGATCGAGCGCCTGCGCGCTGCCCGCGCGGACGATGGCGTCGTCTTCGACGAGCAGCACTTTCATGGATTCGTACATGGTTGTCTCCTACTCCGCCCGGGGCAGATCGATGATGAACCGGGCGCCGCCCTCGGGCAGCGACTCGGCCCGCAGCCGGCCGCCGGACTCGCGCACGATCTGCTCGGAGATCGCGAGCCCGAGGCCCAGTCCTTTGCCCTGCGGCTTGGTGGTAAAGAAGGGTTCGAACAGGTGCGCGCGGACGTCCTCCGGGATGCCGGGACCGCTGTCCGTCACGGAGATCACGACGCGCGCCCCCGCGCCTCCCGCTTCGACGACGAGCTGGCGCGGATGACTTCCCGCCATCTCCATCGCATCGAGCGCATTGCCGAACAGGTTGACGAGGACTTGCTGCAGCCGGTTGCTGTCGCACAGCGCGTACAGGTCGCGCGGATGGGTCGCCATCCGGAATCCTACACGTTCCTGCGCGATGCGGCGCTCGACGAGGAACAGCGCCGCGGTGACGGCATCCGCCACCGGCACGGCGCTCGGCCGCGTGTCGGACTTGCGCGCGAACTGGCGCAACTGCCCGGTCAGTTGGCCCATGCGCTCGACCAGTTGCGAGATGGTCGTGAGGTTCGCGGAGGCGTCGGCGTGCCGGCCGCGCTCGATCAGCACGCGGGCATTGTCCGCCATCGTGCGCAGCGCCGTCAGCGGCTGGTTCAGTTCATGCGTGATGCCGGCGGAGAGCTGCCCGAGCACGGCCATCTTGCCCGCCTGGACCAATTCGCTCTGCGCCTTGCGCAACTGCTCTTCGGCCTGGCGCCGCACGGCGTTCTCGTCGCGCAGCTCGCGCGTGATCTGCTCCAGGCTCGCGGTGCGGTCGGCCACCAGGTGTTCCAGCTGGTCGTACGCGCGCTGCAGATCCTCGCGCGCCCGCTGGCGCTGCCGGCCCAGGCGGTGGCGCTGGCGCGCATACAGCACGAGCATGACCGCCAGCGCTTCCGACAGCACCGTCAGCAGCGCCGCCGCGCGGGCGCTCGCGCGGGCCGGCGCGAGGTCGGACAGGTACACCATCTGCCAGTTGCGCGTCACCAGCCCGCGCGACTGGCTCAGCATCGGCCCGGTGGCCGGCGGCGGTCCGGCGACGATGCGCGCGCGGGCGTCGAGCGCGCGCACCTCGCGCAGGCCCAGCGGCGTGAGCGCATGCGAGAAATACTGGCGCGACTGTTCCAGTTCCTGCCGCGCGGCCGGTGTCAGCGGCGCAAGCGTCCGGTATTTCCATTCGGGCACCGAACTCAGGAACACGACACCATGCGCATCGGTGAGCAAGGCCTTGCCGCCGGCCTCCGCCCAACTCGCCTCCAGGCTCTCGATGTTGACCTTGACGGTCGCCACGCCCAGCATGCGGCCCTCGTGATAAATGCCGCGGGCAAAGTAATAGCCGGGCTCGCCGCGGGTCGTGCCGACCCCGTAAAAGCCGCCCGGCATGCCCCGCAGGGCCTCGCGGATATAGGGCCGGAACGCGATGTAGTCGCCGACGTAGCTGTCGGGCGCGCGCCAGTTGCTGGCGGCCTGCGTCACGCCCTTCAGGTTGACGATGTAGATGCTGGTCGACCCGGCGAGCCGGTTGACGCGCTCCAGGTAGATGTTCACGTCCCGGCGCAGCGCCTCGTCGCCCGGCTGGCGCAGCAGCGCGATGACGTCCTTGTTCAGTTCGAACGTGCCGGGCAGGAAATCGTACTTGGCCAGCAGGTGTTCGAGGCCGGCCGCGTACGTGTCCAGCCGCTGCGCGCCAGACAGCCGCAGCCGGTCGATCGCGGCATCCTCGGCATAGCGGTACGCCACGGCCGCCAGCGCCGCGCACACCAGCAGCAGCATGAGCGACAGCCCCAGCCGCCGCGGCCAGCGGCCGGTCTGCTGCGGGTTGACGGTGGGTGCGGCTGCGGGCATGGCGGTCCTGGAATGTTTACGTTGTGCGATTAAAACACATGACGCACGCCCAGGTTGATGCCCGTGGTGCCGGTACCGGCGTTCGTGGCGTCGCCGACCGTGTACGCGGCGCCGCCGCTGTTGACGATATGGCCATACGCCGCGTACAGGTCGGTGCGGCGCGACAGGCTGTACTCGTAGCCGATCGCGGCCTGGCGCGCGTTTGCACCGCGGCCGGAATCGTCGTGGTGGACGATCACGGACGCGAGCACCCTGCCCGCGGCGCCGGCCTGCACGGCCGCGCCCAGCAGCGCGTCGCGGCTGGCGTGGCCCAGCACGTTGCGGTTGCGCGCGAAGGCTGCGTGCGCCGTCACGGTGCCGAAGCGGTAGCGGCCCACCAGCATCGTGTTGCGCTCGTGCGCGGCGCCCGTCGCATCGTTCTGCCGGTGATGCGTCAGCGCCAGCGTCAGCGGACCCGCTTCGTACGTGGCCGACGCGTCGAAAGTACGGTTCTTCGCGGCGTCGCCGGCCACTTCGCCCGCGCCGTACAGCACATCGGCGGACAGGCCGTTCCACTTCGGCGACTGGTACTCGACCGAGTTGTCGACCCGGCCGAGTCCGGGGAGGATGTTCTGCGCATTGCCCGCGAGGCCCGTGCAGAACGGGTCGGCGATGTCGCGCATGACCTTGTAGTACGGCGCGTACTGGCGGCCCAGGCTGATCGTGCCGGCCGCGCCGGACAGGCCCACGTACGCCTGGCGCCCGAACAGCAGGCCGCCCTGCGCGGCCTTGCCGGTGTCGATGTTGTAGCCGTTTTCCACCACGAAGACGGCGCTCAGGCCGTCGCCGAGATCTTCCTTGCCCTTGAAGCCCAGCCGCGAGCCGGACGCCACGCCGCTGCCGATGTTCTGCGACGAACCGGCGGCGCCGCCGCGGTCCAGCACGATGCCAGCGTCGGCGACGCCGTAGACTTTAACGAACGATTGCGCCTGCGCGCAGGTGGCAAACAGGGCGAGCGCGCACGCGCCGGCGCCGGCGCCGGCGATATGACGATATTTCAATGAAGTCTCCGTTGATTTGATTTGTTATGTGGTCAGCCGACTTGCGCGACGACGGGTGCGACCTGTTGCGGTTTTTCTTCCAGCGCGCCTTCCCAGTTGGCGACGACGGCCGTGGCGACGGCGTTGCCGACGGCATTGGTGGCCGAGCGGCCCATGTCGAGGAACTGGTCGATGCCCATCAACAGCAGCAGGCCCGCTTCGGGAATGTGGAACTGGTTCAGCGTGGCGGCGATGACGACCAGCGACGCGCGCGGCACGCCGGCCATGCCCTTGGAGGTCAGCATCAGCAGCAGCAGCATGGTGATCTGCGTGCCCAGCGACAGGTCGATGCCGTACGCCTGCGTGATGAACAGCACGGCGAAGGTGCAGTACATCATCGAGCCGTCCAGGTTGAACGAATACCCCATCGGCAGCACGAAGCTGGAGATCTTGCGCTGCACGCCGAACTGGTCGAGCGCCAGCAGCAGCTTGGGATACGCGGCTTCCGAGCTGGCGGTGGAAAACGCGAGCAGGAACGGTTCGCGGATCAGCGCCAGCAGGTGCAGCACGCGCTTGCCGATGAACAGCGAGCCGCCCAGGATCAGCAGCAACCACAGCGTCACGAGACCGAGGTAGAAGCCGCCCATGAACTTGGCGAACGTGAAGAGGATGCCCAGGCCGTTGGTGGTGATGATGGAGGCCATCGCCGCGAACACGGCCAGCGGCGCCATGTTCATGATGACGCCGGTAATGCGCAGCATCACCTGCGCCAGCTGGTCGATCACGGCGGTGAGACCGGCGGCGGCGGGGCCCAGCGCGCCCAGCGCGGCGCCGAAGAACAGTGCGAACACGAGCACCTGCAGGATCTCGTTGTTGGCCATCGCCTCGATCGGCGATTTCGGCACCAGGTGGGCGGCGAAGTCCTTCAAGGTGAACGCCGTGGTCTTCAGGCCCGTGGCCGCGTCGACCGGCGGCAGCGGCAGGTTCAGGTGCGCGCCCAGCTGCATCACGTTCGACAGCAACATGCCCAGGCTCAGCGAGACCAGCGACGCGATCACGAACCAGGCCATGGCCTTCATGCCGATGCGGCCCGCGGCGCGGCCGTCGCCCATGTGCGCGATGCCGACGGCCAGCGTCGAGAACACGAGCAGCGAGATGATCATCTTGATCAACCGGAGGAACACGTCGGTGACGATGGAAATGTGGGCGGCGATGTCGGCGCTGATCGTCTTGTCGGCGACGGTTTCATGCAGGCCGTAGCCGACCGCGGCGCCCAGCACCATCGCGATCAGGATGTACAGGGTCAGGGGACGCTTCTTTTTCACTTTGATCTCCAAGAATCGCGGCGTTTTACTGTCGCCGCGTGTTGTCGTGACCCGGCGGGAACCGGGTGCGACCACAACAGCAAGCCGCATGCCAGAGAGATCTTTGAAATATTTACGTCGTAAACTCCTGATTACAAATGTGTTTTATTTTGGAAACTGAAGTTGGCCGGCGCGGAGCGTCCAACTTTCGGGACGCGCTCGGCGGGGGCTGTATGAATACTTGGAAGGCGCCGCAAGGCCCTGTCTGCGGGGCCGGGAATGGCCTTACAATGCCGCGATATTCAACGGTGCGGGACGCGGCATGGAAACCAAATGGCTGGAAGATTTCATTTCACTGGTCGAGACCAAGAACTTCAGCCGCTCCGCGCAGTTGCGGCACGTGACGCAGCCCGCGTTCTCGCGCCGCATCCGCTCGCTGGAAAACTGGCTCGGCACGGACCTGATCGACCGCACCACGTTCCCCACCCGCGTCACGCCGGCCGGCATGATCTTCTACGAACAGGCGCTGGAAATGCTCGGGCAGATCAACGGCGTGCGCGAGATGCTGCGCAACAACCGCGTCACGGCGACGAAGACGATCGACCTGGCCGTCCCGCATACCCTGTCGCTCACGTTCGTGCCGAAGTGGCTCGCCGCGCTGGAACGCGACTTCGCGTCGATCAACAGCCGCCTCATCGCCCTCAACGTCCATGACGCGGTGCTGCAGCTCGTCGAGGGCGGGTGCGACCTGCTGCTGTGCTACCACCATCCGCGCCAGCCGGTGCAGCTCGACCCGGGCCGCTACGACATGCTGCTGATGGGCCGCGAGGCGTTGTGCGCGTATGCCCGCTGCGGCGCGGACGGCCAGGCGGAATACCGCCTGCCCGGCCGCAGGGACGCGCCGCTGCCGTTCCTCTCCTACACGACGAACGCCTACCTCGGTCGGATGGTGGACCTGATCCTCGCCGACGCGAAGCCCGGCCTGCACGTCGACAAGCGCTACGAGACCGACATGGCGGAAGGCCTCAAGATGATGGCGCTCGATGGCCACGGCATCGCGTTCCTGCCCGAGTCGGCGGTCACGCGCGAGGTCGCGCAGGGGCAGCTGGCGCGTGCCAGCGAACCGGGTCAGTGGGAGATCGAGATGGAGATCCGGCTGTATCGCGAACGGCCTTCCGATGCGCGGCCGGGCAAGCAGATCGTCGCGGAACTGTGGGAGTACCTCGTCGCGCAGCAGTCGGCGACGTGATGCTGGTGGCGGTGTTTGCGTCTGGCATGTCACATCGCTACTTGGCGCGCGCGTTGCAGACGCCCGCAGGCGTCGATGGCGGATGTGCCGGTGTCAATTATTCCGGCCGATCATCCCGCGCGAGCTACAACGGATTGACCGCTTGGCCAGTCGCCTGCGATTATCCGAATATCAGCCAAACCCTTTTTATCTGATATTCGGATATATTGACTTTATCTGTTACTCAGATAAAATCGACGTATCTGAATATCGGATATTTCCTATGTCCTCCGCGCCTGACTACCACACGCTCTCTACGGCGTCCCACCTCGGCCAGCTCCTCAAGACCACGCGCAAACGGCAAAAAATCACGCAGGCCGAGCTGGCTGGCTATGTCGGGGTCAGCCAGAACCGTATCTCGCACCTCGAGAATCACCCCGAGGAACTCAGCATCAGGCAGCTGCTCAGCTGGTGCTCGGCGCTAAAGCTGGAGCTCAAACTCGGCGAGAGGGACACGTCAGCGGCCAGCAACTCGGCGGAATGGTAATCATGGGCCGTCGCTCGCACAGCCAAACCCTCAATCTCTGGGCCAACGGAGAGTATGTCGGCCGCTGGACGGTCAATGCTGCCGGAAACTCGGAGCTGCAGTACGATGCCGCCTGGTGCGCCTCCCCGCGCGGCCGCCCTATCTCGCTGTCGCTACCCTTCAACCTGCACAATGAGCCGCTGAAGGGAGTCCGGGTCTCCCACTACTTCGACGGCCTGCTGCCCGACAGCGATTCGATTCGCAGACGGGTTGCGGCCCGGTTCAAGACGGGCTCCATTGACGCATTCGACCTGCTGGCCGCCATCGGCCGCGACTGCGTTGGTGCCCTGCAGCTGCTGCCGGATGGCGCCCAGCCGGAGGGTCTTGACCAGGTGGACGGCATTGTAGTCGATGACGAAGCCATCGAACGCCACCTGCTGGACATGGTGAACCCAGACCAGCGCGGCGGCCCACGGGACCCGGACGACGACTTCCGGATTTCTCTGGCCGGCGCGCAGGAGAAGGACGCGTTCCTGAGGTGGAATGGCAAATGGATGAAGCCGCGCGGCGCCACGCCGACGACGCACATCTTCAAGCTTCCAATCGGGCTGGTCGGCGGCCGCAAAGCTGACTTCTCGACCTCGGTCGACAACGAGTGGCTCTGCCTGCGACTGTTCAAGGAATTCGGCCTGCCGACGGCGAACGCCGAGATTGCTACCTTCGGCAAGCAGCGTGTCCTCGTCGTCGAGCGCTTCGACCGGGTGCGCTCGGCCAACGGTCAGCACCTGTTCCGGCTCGTTCAGGAAGACTTCTGCCAGGCCACCGGCGTGTCGCCTCTGGTGAAGTATGAGAATGAAGGCGGCCCGGACCTGAAGCAAATTTTCACCATGGTCCAGCAGTCGCAGCAGGCCAAAGAGGACATGCGCACGCTGATGGCGTCGCAGCTGCTGTTCTGGATGATGCGTGCGCCGGACGGCCACGCCAAGAACTTCAGTATCCAGCTGCTGGCCGGCACGGGCCGCTTCAAGCTGACGCCCATCTATGACGTGATGTCGGCCTACCCCGTCATGGGCCCAAGCCCGAACCAGTGGTCGGAATACGAAGTCAAAATGGCGATGGCCCTCCTCGGCAAGAACCGGCACTACCTCGCACGCGACATCCAACGAAGGCACTTCAACAGCACCGCGAAAAAGGTCGGCTACGGCGATAACGCGGAACCGCTGCTCCAGGAGTTCATCGCCCGCACGCCGGACGTCGTGGAGAAGGTCCGCGGTGAGCTTCCGGATGGCTTCTCGGCCGCCGTAGCGGACAAGGTTCTGGATGGCGTGCTGGCTGCGGCGCACGCGCTGGAAGCAATGCCGCCAAGCTAAGAACGCCCAACAAACGAACATCGAACGTCCATGCCATCCGGCGCCATTCGGTAAGCGCGATCATGACAATACTCTCGACCGCGACAACCGCTGTCGGCCCGCATAAACCACGCAAACACAGCCATGCTTTTTGCGCATGACCGCATGCGCAAGCAGCATTGGCCAGGCTCCGGCAGCCCATCCTATGATGCGCTCAGCCTTGAATCACACACGGAGACCTGCCATGAGCCACGACTACATCCCTTCCTACCTGAACCCGAACGACCTCGGCCCGTGGGGCCAGTACCTGCAACAGGTCGACCGCGTCGCCCCGCACCTGGGCGGCCTGTCGCGCTGGGTCGAAACGCTGAAGCGTCCGAAGCGCATCCTGACCGTGGACGTGCCGATCGAACGCGACGACGGCACCATCGCGCACTACGAGGGTTACCGCGTCCAGCACAACCTGTCGCGCGGCCCGGGCAAGGGCGGCGTGCGCTTCCACCAGGACGTGACGCTGTCGGAAGTGATGGCGCTGTCGGCCTGGATGTCGGTCAAGAACGCGGCCGTCAACGTGCCGTACGGCGGCGCCAAGGGCGGCATCCGCGTCGATCCGTCCACCCTGTCGAAGGGCGAGCTGCAGCGCCTCACGCGCCGCTACACGAGCGAGATCAGCATGCTGATCGGCCCGACGAAGGATATCCCCGCGCCGGACGTGAACACCAACGAACAGGTCATGGCCTGGATGATGGATTCGTATGCCATGATCGAAGGGAATCTGTCGACGGGCGTCGTGACGGGCAAGCCGATCTCGCTCGGCGGCTCGCTGGGACGCCGTGAAGCGACGGGCCGCGGCGTGTTCGTCGTCGGCCAGGAAGCGGCGGCGCGGCGCGGCGTGGCGCTGGCCGGCGCGCGCATCGCCATCCAGGGCTTCGGCAACGTGGGCGGCACCGCGGCCACGATCTTCGCGGATGCCGGCGCGAAGATCGTCGCCGTGCAGGATCACACGGGCACCATCGTGCGCGAAGACGGCCTCGACGTCGCGCAACTGCACAAGCACGTGGCCGAAGCGGGCGGCGTGAAGGGCTTCCCCGGCGCGGATGCGACGCTGGACCGTGACGCGTTCTGGGACATCGAGTCCGACATCCTGATCCCGGCCGCGCTGGAGCGGCAGATCACGGAGGACGTCGCGGCGAGGCTCAAGACGAAGATCATCCTGGAAGGCGCGAACGGCCCGACGACGCCGGAAGCCGACGACATCCTGGCCGACAAGGACGTCCTCGTCGTGCCGGACGTGCTGGCCAACGCGGGCGGCGTCACCGTGTCGTACTTCGAATGGGTCCAGGATTTTTCCAGCTTCTTCTGGACGGAAGACGAGATCAATGCCCGCCTCACCCGCATCATGCAGAGCGCGTTCGGCGCCGTGTGGGACGTCGCTCAGGAGAAGAAGGTGAGCCTGCGCACCGCGACGTTCATAGTGGCCTGCACGCGTATCCTGCAGGCGCGTGAAGTGCGCGGCCTGTACCCGTAATCTCGCGGAAGCTCGCGTGGCGCGCCTGCCGGTATGACGCCACGCGACTTCAAAAAAATCCATTTTTCACCGCACATTGCGCGGAGATAAGCATGCGTCGCGGCACATTCTCACATCGTTGAGCGACCGCAAGCATGCCTTCGGACATGATTTCTTGTGCGCCGCAGCACAGGTAAGATGTGCGGATGAAAACGACCGACTTCCCTCCCCCATCGCCCGGCGCGGACGACGCGCTGTTCGACCACATCGAGCGCCGCCTGCTGGCGCTCACCACCGCCCCGCTGCACGCGCCGACACAGGCGGAAAGCCGCTGCGTGGATGAATTCGCGGATGGCTTCCTCGGCCACATCGGCCTGTCTCCCATCCCGCTCGCGCGGCGCTGGCGCACCGCACCATGAGACGTAAAAAAAGCCGCCTGCCGTTCGCACGGCGGCGGCTTCGATTCGAGCGAGGACGATCAGCCCAGGCTTTCCAGGCGGATGCGCACCACCTTGCCCACGGTCGTCGCCAGGCTCTCGATCTTGGCGATCGCGGCGTTGACGTATTTTTCGCGGGTCTGGTGGGTGATGATGACGATGTCCGTGCGCGCCTTCTCGCCCGGCTCCTTCTGCAGCACGGCGTCGATCGAGATGCCGGCGTCGGCCAGGATGCGGGTCAGGTCGGCCATCACGCCCAGCTGGTCCTGCACGGTCACGCGCAGGTAGTAGCTGGTGCGGATCTCATCCATCGGCAGGATCGGCACGTCGGCCAGTTCAGTCGGCTGGAACGCCAGGTGCGGCACGCGCGAATACGGGTCGGCGGTCGCCAGGCGGGTCACGTCGATCAGGTCGGCGATGACGGCGGAGGCGGTCGGCTCGGCGCCGGCGCCCTTGCCGTAGTACAGCGTCGCACCGACGGCGTCGGCCTGCACGAGCACGGCGTTCATCGCGCCTTCGACGTTCGCGATCAGGCGCGCGCCCGGCACGAGGGTCGGGTGCACGCGCAGTTCGATACCCTCTTTACCGTCGACCGTCGTGCGGCGCGTGATGCCCAGCAGCTTGATGCGGTAGCCCAGCTGTTCGGCGTAGCGCAGGTCCACGGCCTGCAGCTGGCTGATGCCCTCGATGTGGGCGCTGCCGAACTGCACGGGGATGCCGAACGCGATGGCGGACATGATGGTCAGCTTGTGCGCCGCGTCCACGCCTTCGATGTCGAAGGTCGGATCCGCTTCCGCATAGCCCAGTTCCTGCGCCTGCTTCAGCACGGTGTTGAAATCCAGGCCCTTGTCGCGCATCTCGGACAGGATGAAGTTCGTCGTGCCGTTGATAATGCCGGCGACGGATTCGATGCGGTTCGCGGACAGGCCTTCGCGCAGCGCCTTGATGATCGGGATGCCGCCGGCGACGGCCGCTTCGAACGCCACCATCACGCCCTTGGCCTGGGCCGCCTCGAAGATCTCATTGCCGTGCAGCGCCAGCAGCGCCTTGTTGGCGGTGACGACGTGCTTGCCGTTGGCGATCGCCTGCAGCACCAGTTCGCGCGTCAGGTCGTAGCCGCCGATCAGTTCGACGACGATGTCGATGTCCGGATTGTTCACGACGGCGAACGGGTCGGCGACGACCTCGACTTCGCTGCCCACGATGCCGCTGTTAATGATCTTCCTTGCGCGTTCGACGTTACGGACGGCGACCATGCTGACCTCGATGCCGCGGCCGGCGCGGCGGCGGATCTCTTCCTGGTTGCGTTGGAGGACGTGGTAGGTGCCGGCACCGACGGTGCCGAGGCCGAGCAAGCCTGCTTTGATGGGTTTCATATGAATGTACTGTCTGCTGTCTGTCGTTCTCAGCGCGCGTGGCGGCGCCGGTAGCCATCGAGGAAGCGGGCGATACGGCCGCACGCATCCGTCAGGTCGTCGGAATTGGGGAGGAAGACCAGGCGGAAATGGTCCGGCGTCTTCCAGTTGAAGCCAGTGCCTTGCACCAGCAGGACTTTTTCCTCGGACAACAGCTCACAGATAAATTGCTGGTCATCGGCGATCGGGTAGATCTTCGGGTCGAGGCGTGGGAACATGTACAGCGCCGCTTTTGGCTTGACGCAGGTAACGCCCGGGATATCGGTCAGGAGTTGGTGAGCCAGGTCGCGCTGGCGAGCGAGGCGGCCGCCGGGGGCCACGAGGTGCGCAATGCTCTGGTGGCCGCCGAGCGCGGTCTGGATCGCGAACTGGCCCGGCGCGTTGGCGCACAGGCGCATCGACGCGAGCATGTTCAGGCCTTCGATATAGTCCTTCGCATGGCGTTTTTCGCCGGAGAGGACCATCCAGCCGGCGCGGTAGCCGCACGAACGGTAGTTCTTCGACAGGCCGTTCAGCGTGACGAACAGGACGTCGTCGGCCAGCGAGGCGAGCGACACGTGCTCCTCGCCGTCGTACAGAGTCTTGTCGTAGATTTCGTCGGCGTAGACGATCAGCTGGTGCTGGCGCGCCAGTTCGACGATTTCCAGCAGCACGTCGCGCGAATACAGCGCGCCGGTCGGGTTGTTCGGGTTGATGACGACGATCGCGCGCGTGTTCGGCGTGATCTTCTTGCGCATGTCGTCGATGTCGGGCAGCCAGCCGGCCTGCTCGTCGCAGACATAATGCACCGGATTGCCGCCGGCCAGGCTGACGGCCGCCGTCCACAGCGGGTAGTCCGGCGCCGGGACGAGGACTTCGTCGCCGCTGTTCAGCAGGCCCTGCATCGCCATCACGATCAGTTCGGAGGCGCCGTTGCCCAGGTAGATGTCGTCGATGCCGACGCCGCGGATATTCTTTTCCTGGGTGTAATGCATGATCGCCTTGCGCGGTGCAAACATGCCCTTGGAATCCGTGTAGCCGGCCGAGTTCTGCATGTTGAGGATCATGTCGCGCACGATCTCGTCCGGCGGGTCGAACCCGAACACGGCCAGGTTGCCGATGTTCAGCTTGATGATCTTGTGGCCGTCTTCCTCCATCTGGCGCGCGATCTGCAGCGCCGGGCCACGGATCTCGTAGCAGACGTCGTCGAGCTTGTTGGATTTCAGAATCGGTCGCAAAATATCACCTTGGAAATAAAAGCTGCGGAAAAGTGCCTGTTAAGCAGCCTGATCTGTAGCGCGTTGTTGCAATGCGAAAAATTCCATTCTGCCCAATTGGCGGGGATTAAGCAACCGCCCATTGCTGGGACGTCATGGAAACCAGTTACAATACGCGCCCTGTGCCTGTCATTCCCCGGCTTGCCATCATGAAGCTCCATTCCAGCAGCACCGAAAAATACCAGACTGTCACCGGCTACGACCGGGCCGGCGTCGAGATCAACGCCCAGCGCTTCGACTACAGCGTGCTCGTGATGCCCGAAACGGCACCGCGCGCGTGGCCCGTCACGCGCTTCGAGGACCTGAAAGCCGAGCATTTCGAGGCGATCGCGGCCGACAAGCCGGACGTCGTCATCCTCGGCACCGGCGAGCGCCAGCGCTTCGTGCATCCGCGCCTCGTCACCAGCCTGTCCAGCCAGCGCATCGGCGTCGAAAGCATGGACAGCCACGCCGCCTGCCGCACCTACAACATCCTGATGGGCGAAGGCCGCAAGGTGACGCTGGCGCTGATCATCGAAGGGGACGCGAAGGCCGCATGAACGACCTGCACCGGAATAAAACCCTCACCTGGACCCTGCTGATCGTCTTTGCCGCCGTCCTGCTGTACGCACTGGGCGCGCGCACGCTCGTGCCGCCGGACGAAGGCCGCTACGCCGAGATGGCGCGCGAGATGTTCGCCAGCGGCGACTGGATCACGACGCGCCTGAACGGCATCAAGTATTTCGAAAAGCCCCCGCTGCAGACGTGGATGAACGCCCTGTCGTTCACCCTGTTCGGCCTTGGCGACTGGCAGGCGCGCCTGTGGACGGGCCTGTGCGGCCTGCTCGGCGTCGTCCTGACGGGCGTCGCGGGCACGCGCGTGTTCGGCGCGCGCATCGGCTTCTACGCCGCGCTGGTGCTCGGCTCCTCGTTCTACTGGGTCGCGTGCAGCCAGATCGATTCGCTCGACATGGGCCTGTCCGGCATGATGACGGTGGCCCTGTGCGCCCTGCTCATCGCCCAGCGCGACGATGCTTCCGAGTCCGAGCGCCGCAACTGGATGCTCGTGTGCTGGGCCGGCATGGCGCTGTCCGTGCTGTCCAAGGGCCTGATCGGCCTCGTGCTGCCGGGCGGCGTGCTCGTGTTCTACACGATCTTCTCGCGCGACTGGGCCATCTGGAAGCGCCTGCACCTCGTGAAAGGCCTGCTCCTGTTCTTCCTGATCGCCACGCCGTGGTTCGTGCTGGTCGGGCTGAAGAATCCGGAGCAGCCGCACTTCTTCTTCGTCCACGAACACTTCGACCGCTTCCTCAAGAAGGAACACCACCGCGAAGCGGCGTGGTACATCTTCTTCGTGCTGCTGGCCGCCGGCAGCGTGCCGTGGGTCGGCGTGCTGGTGCAAAGCCTGATCGGCGCCGCCCGCCGCGACGGCGAGACGACCAAATTCCGCCCGCGCCTGATGCTGCTCGTGTGGGTCGCGTTCATCACGCTGTTCTTCACCAAGTCGAATTCCAAGCTGCCCGGCTACATCCTGCCCGTGTTCCCCGCCGTCGCGCTGCTGGTGGCGGTCTACCTGGACGCCGGCACGCGCCGCGGCCGCATGATCACGGCGGCCCTGACGGCGCTGCTGGGCGTGGGCTTCCTCGTCACCGTCCCGTTCATGCTGAAGTTCGCCAAGCATGCGGGCGAGGAC
The DNA here is from genome assembly GCF_030411975.2 of Massilia orientalis. Classification (NCBI taxonomy): domain Bacteria; kingdom Pseudomonadati; phylum Pseudomonadota; class Betaproteobacteria; order Burkholderiales; family Oxalobacteraceae; genus Massilia; species Massilia orientalis. The sequence goes on from NZ_JASNRB020000012.1 coordinate 72,279, forward strand.
GTGCTGTACGCGGCCTATCAGCCGTGGGTGCTGGCGGCCGGCCTCGTGCTGCTGATCGGCGGCTGCCTCGCCCTGCTGTACGCACGCCAGATGCTGCGCGACCTGTTCGTCGTCGTGCTGGCCGTCGCCGGTTTCGCCGGTACGCAGCTGCTGCTCGTCGGCTTCGAGCCGATCGGGCAGGTGCGCGCGGGCGTCAACCTGCTGCCCGCATTGAAGGCCGCCGGCGCCGCGAATCCGGCCGTGAAAGTCTACTCGGTCGGCATCTACGAGCAGTCGCTGACCTTCTATCTCGGCCGTCCCGTGACGCTCGTCGATTACCGCGACGAGTTCGACTTCGGCCTCCAGCAGCAACCGGAACTCACGATCCCGACGATTCCCGAGTTCGTCGCCCGCTGGCGGCTCGATGCGGCCGCGGGCGTGCACGACGTGGCGATCACCCGTCCCGAGATCGCCGCGGACCTGCAGCGCCAGGGCGTCCCCCTGCGCATCGTGGCGGCGGACGCGCGCCGTACCGTCATCGCGAATTTTTGATACTCCCGAATGAACCTCACCACCTTTGCCTTCATCATCTCCGGCGTGATCCTGAACGCCTGTGCCCAGCTGCTGCTGAAAGCGGGCACCAACGCCATCGGCGGCGCCATCCACCTCACCATGAGCAACTGGTTCGAGACCTTCGTCAAGGTCGTGACCCAGCTGCCGATCCTGGGCGGCCTGGCGTGCTACGCCGTCTCGCTGGTCGTGTGGATCATCGGCCTGTCGCGCACGGACGTGACGATCGCGTATCCGATGCTGTCGCTGGGCTATGTCGTGTCCGCGTTCGGCGCGTGGATGTTCCTGGGCGAGGCGGTGTCGCCGCAGCGCCTGGCGGCCATCGGCGTCATCGTGGTGGGCGTCGTGTTGCTGGCGAGAACCTAATTTAGCGTCGGACAGGGCGCTGTTACAATGCCCGCTTTGTCCGCATATATCTTTATCAAGAGAATAACGAGTTTCCCATGACTGCCGAGCTGCCCTTCCTGCCCTTTTCCCGGCCCACCATCGACGAAGAGACCATCGCCGCCGTCGGCGAAGTGCTGCGCTCCGGCTGGATCACGACCGGTCCGAAAAACCAGGCATTCGAGGCCCTGCTGTCGGAATACTTCGGCGGCCGCCCGGTCCGCACCTTCAATTCCGGCACCTGCACGATGGAGATCGCGCTGCGCATCGCCGGCGTCGGTCCGGGCGATGAAGTGATCACGACGCCGATCTCGTGGCCGGCCACCGCCAACGTGATCATCGAGGTGGGCGCGACGCCGGTCTTCGCCGACATCGACCCGGTCACGCGCAACATGGACCTGGACAAGCTGGAAGCCGCGATCACCCCGCGTACGAAGGCGATCATCCCCGTGTACCTTTCCGGCCTGCCTCTGGACATGGACCGCCTGTACGCGATCGCGCGCAAGCACGACCTGCGCGTCGTCGAGGATGCCGCGCAGGCCATCGGCTCGCTGTGGAACGGCAAGCGCATCGGCTCGTTCGGCGACTTCGCGTCGTTCAGCTTCCAGGCCAACAAGAACATCACGACGGGCGAAGGCGGTTGCCTCGTGCTGAACAACCTGGAAGAAGCGCGCCTGGCCGAGAAGTACCGCCTGCAGGGCGTGACGCGCAGCGGCGTGGACGGCATCGACGTCGACGTCCTGGGCGGCAAGTACAACATGAGCGACATCATGGCCACCATCGGCCTGGGCCAGATGAAGAACCTGGAGACGCTGACGGCGCACCGCGCCGCGCTGGCGCGCCATTACTTCGACTGCTTCGGCCCCGATTTCGAGGCGCAGACCGGCGCCCAGCTGCCGATCCAGGCCTTCGGCACGAGCAACTGGCACCTGTTCCAGATCATCCTGCCGGACAACGGCCCCGGCACGCGCGCCGACTTCATGACCCGCATGCAGAAGGAACACAACGTCGGCACCGGCTACCACTACGCGCCGATCCACCTGTTCACGCTGTACCGCGAGCGCGGCTTCAAGGAAGGGATGTTCCCCGTCGCCGAGAAGATCGGCCGCCTGACCGTCACGCTGCCGATGTTCAATGCGATGACGTTCGCGGACGTCGAGCGTGCCGTCGCAGCCGTAAAGTCGGTACTCAACAGCGCGGTGCTCGCAAAATGACGGCGGTGGCGATGAAACCGGAAGTCTCGGTCGTCATTCCGGTCTATAACGAGGAAGCGGGCCTGGCGAATTTGTTCGCGCGCCTGTACCCCGCCATGGATGCGCTCGGTATCGCGTACGAAGTCGTCTTCGTCAACGACGGCAGCCGCGACAACTCGGTGGCGATCCTGGCGGAGCAGTACCGCAAGCGCCCGGACGTCACGCGCGTCGTCCTCTTCAACGGCAACTACGGCCAGCACATGGCGATCCTCGCGGGCTTCGAGCAGACGCGCGGCCAGATCGTCATCACGCTCGACGCCGACCTGCAGAACCCGCCGGAAGAGATCCACAAGCTGATCGCCAAGATGCGCGAGGGTTACGACTACGTGGGCTCGATCCGCCGCAAGCGCCAGGATTCCGCGTGGCGAACGGTGGCATCGAAGGCGATGAACCGGGTGCGCGAGCGCATCACGAACATCCACATCACGGACCAGGGGAACATGCTGCGCGCGTACGGCCGCAACGTGATCGACCTCGTCAACCAGTGCGGCGAAGTGAACACCTTCGTGCCGGCGCTCGCGTACAAGTTCGCGCGCAAGCCGACGGAGATCGTCGTCGAGCACGAGGAACGCGCGGCCGGCGAATCGAAGTATTCGCTGTACAGCCTCATTCGCCTGAACTTCGACCTGATGACGGGCTTCTCGCTCGTGCCGCTGCAGATGTTCTCGCTGCTGGGCATGACCCTGTCGCTGCTGTCGGCGCTGCTGGTGATCGTGCTCATCTTCCGCCGCTTCCTGCTGGGCGCCGAGGCGGAAGGCGTGTTCACGCTGTTCGCGATCGCGTTCTTCTTCATGGGCGTGATCCTGTTCGGCATCGGCCTCGTGGGCGAATACGTGGGCCGCATCTACCAGCAGGTGCGCGCACGGCCGCGCTACGTCGTCGCGACGATCCTGGAGGGCGTGCCGCCGGACCTGGCGGAACTCGACGGGATCGAGAAGCGGCAGGTCGCGCGCTGAGTATCTGGCCGCGGCAATAAAATCGTCGTTCCCGCGAAAGCGGGGATGACGGTGTTTTGCATGCTCATCCCAAATTGACTCGAACACTATGACCCAACCCCGCAAACGCGCAGTCGTCTTCGCCTACCACAACGTGGGCGTGCGCTGCCTGAAGGTGCTGCTGGCCGGCGGCGTCGACGTCGCGCTCGTCATCACGCACCAGGACAGCGCCACCGAAAACATCTGGTTCGAATCCGTCCTCTCGCTGTGCGAGACCGAAGGTATCCCCTACCTCACGCCGATCGATGCGAAAGGCGCCGACCTGGCCGAGGCCATCCGGGCCGCGCAGCCGGACCTGATGTTCAGCTTCTACTTCCGCCACATGCTGCCGCAGGCGATCCTCGACATCGCGCCCGCGTACAACATGCACGGCTCGCTGCTGCCGGCGTTCCGCGGCCGCGCGCCCACCAACTGGGCCGTGCTGCACGGCGCCACCGAGACGGGCGCCACCCTGCACGAGATGACGGTGAAACCGGACGCCGGCGCCATCGTCGCCCAGCAGGCCGTCCCGATCCTGCCGGACGACACCGCGTTCGAAGTGTTCGGCAAGGTGACGGTCGCCGCGGAGCTGGCGCTGTACCACGTGCTGCCGAGCCTCCTCGCCGGCACGGCGCCGCGCACGCCCAACGACCTGACGAAGGGCGGCTACTTCGGCGGCCGCAAGCCGGAAGACGGCCGCATCGACTGGACCAAACCGGCGCAGGAGGTGTACAACCTGCACCGCGCCGTCGCCCCGCCCTACCCCGGCGCCTTCACGGACGTCGGACCGCGCCGCTACGTCATCGAACGCGCTCGATTACAGAACGGTAATGTTCAGGGCCTCTCGCCGGGTCTTGCGGTCGTCGATAATGCCATCCTCGGCGTCTGCGGCGACGGCCGCGCGCTGGTCATCCACAGCCTGCTGGCCGACGGCCTGCGCGTCTCCCCTGCCGAACTGCGGGCACAACTCGCAGAAGGCCAGGCCTGAACAAGCATCCAGGAAAACCCACATGAAAAAAGTCCTCATCCTCGGCGTCAACGGCTTCATCGGCCACCACCTGTCCAAGCGCATCCTCGAGACGACCGACTGGGAAGTCTACGGCATGGACATGGCGTCCGACCGCATCGCGCACCTACTGGACAATCCGCGCATGCACTTCTTCGAAGGCGACATCACGATCAACACGGAATGGGTCGAGTACCACGTCAAGAAATGCGACGTGATCCTGCCGCTGGTCGCCATCGCGACGCCGTCGACGTATGTGAAGGAGCCGCTGAAAGTCTTCGAACTGGACTTCGAGGCGAACCTGCCGATCGTCCGCTCGGCCGCGAAATATAAAAAGCACCTGATCTTCCCGTCGACGTCGGAAGTCTACGGCATGAGCCGCGACGCCGAATTCGATCCGGAGAACTCGGAACTTGTCTACGGCCCGATCAACAAGCCGCGCTGGATCTACGCCTGCGCGAAGCAGCTGATGGACCGCGTGATCTGGGGCTACGGCATGGAAGGCCTGAACTTCACGTTGTTCCGCCCGTTCAACTGGATCGGCGCCGGCCTGGACTCCATCCACACGCCGAAGGAAGGTTCGTCGCGCGTGCTGACGCAGTTCTTCGGCCACATCGTGCGCGGCGAGACCATCCAGCTCGTCGACGGCGGCCACCAGAAGCGCGCGTTCACGTACATCGACGACGGCATCGCGGCGCTCATGAAGATCATCGAGAACAAGGATGGCCGTGCCACCGGCCAGATCTACAACATCGGCAACCCGGTCAACAATTATTCGATCCGCGAACTGGCCGACATGATGATGAAGCTCGCGGCCGAGTACCCGGAATACGCGGCCGGCGCGCAGAAGGTGCAGATCGTCGAGACCAGCTCGGGCGCCTACTACGGCACCGGCTACCAGGACGTGCAGAACCGCGTGCCGAAGATCGAGAACACGAAGAACGATCTCGGTTGGGCACCGACCGTGACGATGGCGGACGCGCTGCGCCACATCTTCGACGCCTACCGCGGCCAGGTCGCGGCGGCCCAGGCCCTCGTCGATTAAGGAACGACCTTGGCACCGCTGCTCGTCCTCAAGATCGACGTCGACACCTACCGCGGCACGCGCGAAGGCGTGCCCAACCTCGTGCGCATGCTGAGCAAGCACGGGGCCGGGGCGACGTTCCTGTTTTCGCTGGGCCCCGACCACACCGGATGGGCGATGCGGCGCGCGCTGCGTCCCGGCTTCTTCCAGAAGGTGTCGCGCACGTCCGTGGTTGAACACTACGGCGTCAGGACGCTGATGTACGGCGTGCTGCTGCCCGGCCCGGACATCGGGGCGAAGGCGGCGGCCGAGATGCGCGCCGCGCGCGATGCCGGCTTCGAATGCGGCATCCACACGTGGGACCACGTCTGGTGGCAGGACAACGTGCGCGGGCGCGATGCCGCGTGGACGGACCGCATGATGAAGAAGAGCGAGCAGCGCTATACGCAGGTGTTCGGCGAGCCGCCGCACACGCACGGCGCGGCGGGCTGGCAAATGAACCCGCATGCCTTCGCCCGTCATGACGCCGTCGGCTACCGCTACGCGTCGGACGGCCGCGCCCAGTTGCGCGACGATGGCTCGCTGGCCGATCCGCAGTTCGGCCCGTACCGCTACCGGGGCCTGTCGCACATCCAGATGCCCACCACGCTGCCCACGCTGGACGAGCTGCTGGGCCGCGAGATCGACGGCACCGTCATCGACGAGAACAATATCGCCGCCCATTTGCTCAAGCTGACGGCGGATCCGCAACGCGACCACGTGTATACCTTGCACGCAGAGCTTGAAGGACAGAAACTCGCCCCCATATTCGAGCAGCTGTTGTCAGGTTGGAAAGCCCAGGGCTACCGACTTGCCTCGATGGCGGACTATTATGAGAAGATAAAAGGCGACCCGCTGCCCGAGCATCCGGTCCAGTGGGGCGAGTTACCGGGACGATCGGGCGAACTGATCATCCTCGACAAGACTATGTAAGCACGCGGTGCTAGGGCCGCGAGACAGGAGAAAACCGTGGCCGAAAGCCCAACCGCAGCACCCGCAACCGCAGACGGCGCCGCCGCGCCCTTGGCGAATTTCAGCGCGCCGATGACCGGCGACCGGACTTTTCAACTGAACGGTCGCCCCGCGCGCTACACGGTGCTGTACTTCTATCCCAAAGACAATACTCCCGGCTGCACGACGGAAGCGATGAACTTCCGCGACCGCTACGACGAATTCAAGGCGCTGAACACCGACGTCTACGGCATCAGCCGCGATTCCCTGCGCTCGCACGAAAACTTCAAGACCAAACTGGGCCTGCCCTTCGAACTGATTTCCGATCCGGACGAAGCCGTGTGCACCCAGTTCGACGTCATGAAGATGAAGAATATGTACGGCAAAAAAGTGCGGGGGGTCGAGCGCAGTACGTTTGTCATTGACGCTGACGGCAAGTTGGTGAAAGAATGGCGTGGCGTGAAAGTCAATGATCACGTCCAAGAAGTGCTGGAATTTCTACAAAGCCAGCCTTGAAGAGCGGGCTGGCGATGGTTCTTACAAACCTTTAGCCGAGCGTTCGCCTATTTTGAGTCACTGTTTTACCTCACCGCATCATTCCAATCTGGCTGCCGGCCAGGGCCCCCGTCTGGGCTCGCCGGCGCCTCGCAGCTCCCCCCAGTTGCATCTGTCTGCCCGGCGGCGCGCGCGTGCCGTGCGGTGCGTTTTTCCGACTTTTTTTCTGGATTGAGAACCTGATGCCACTGCCTAAACTCCCCACCAAGCCGGCAACCATTTTGCTGGCCAAGGATTACCCGAGGGCCGAACCGGGCAAGACGCCTGTGCGCGCAACCGCGAAAGCGGAAAACGACCCCGTCGAAGACCTGATCAGCGGCCCGGCCGTGCCGGCCCCGAAGGCGACGAAGCCGCGCAAGTCGAAGGCCGCCCTGCTGGCCGAGGCGCCCGCGCGCGAAGACACGCCGGTGGCTGCGCCACCCACGCCCCCGATGCCCGCACGCGGCGAAAAGCCTGCGAAACCCGGCAAGGCGAAGGCCGAAGGCGCCGGCGCCAAGCTGCGCGAGAGCGACATGAACGAACCGCATCCGGCCAAGCACAAGCCGGTCGAGATCAACGTCAAGTCGCAAGCGAGCCGCAAGGCCGACACGTCGGGCACCACGAAGGTGTTCGTGCTCGACACGAACGTGCTGATGCACGACCCGACCTCGCTGTTCCGCTTCGAGGAACACGACGTCTACCTGCCGATGATGACGCTGGAAGAACTCGACAACCACAAGAAGGGGATGTCGGAGGTCGCGCGCAACGCACGTCAGGTCTCGCGTACGCTGGACGCGCTGATCGCCAATGTCGACGACGACGCCATCGAGACCGGCATCCCGCTGGCCAAGCTGGGCAACAAGGATGCGAAGGGCCGCCTGCACTTCCAGACGCGCCTGAACGGCGCCGCCCTGCCGGAGGGTCTCCCGTCCGGCAAGGCCGACAACCAGATCCTCGGTGTCGTGCGCGCGCTGGAAGCGGAGCAGCCGGGCCGCGCGATCGTGCTGGTGTCGAAGGACATCAACATGCGCATCAAGGCGCGTGCGTTGGGCCTGGCCGCCGAAGACTACTTCAACGACCACGTGCTGGAAGACACCGACCTGCTGTACTCGGGCATCGTCCAGCTGCCGGACGACTTCTGGACGAAGCACGGCAAGGGCGTCGAATCGTGGCAGGAGATCAAGGGCGGCTACTCGTCCACGTTCTACCGCATCACGGGTCCGCTGATCCCGACCCTGCTCGTCAACCAGTTCGTGTACCTGGAACCGAAGAACGGCGAAGCGCCGCTGTACGCCCAGGTCAAGCAGATCAACGGCAAGACCGCCGTGCTGCAGACCCTGCGCGACTATTCCAGCAACAAGAACAACGTGTGGGGCATCACGGCGCGCAACCGCGAGCAGAACTTCGCGCTGAACCTCCTGATGAATCCGGAAGTCGACTTCGTCTCGCTGCTCGGCCAGGCCGGTACGGGCAAGACGCTGCTGGCGCTGGCCGCCGGTCTCGCGCAGGTGCTGGAGACGAAGGTCTACAACGAGATCATCGTCACCCGCGTGACGGTGCCCGTCGGCGAAGACATCGGCTTCCTGCCGGGCACCGAGGAAGAAAAGATGTCGCCGTGGATGGGCGCCTTCGACGACAACCTGGAAGTGCTGATGAAGGGCGACGGCGACGCCGGCGACTGGGGCCGCGCGGCGACGCAGGACCTGATCCGTTCGCGCATCAAGATCAAGTCGCTGAACTTCATGCGCGGCCGCACGTTCGTGAACAAGTTCCTCATCATCGACGAGGCGCAGAACCTGACGCCGAAGCAGATGAAGACGCTGGTCACGCGCGCGGGTCCGGGCACGAAGATCCTCTGCCTCGGCAACATCGCGCAGATCGACACGCCTTACCTCACCGAGGGCTCGAGCGGCCTGACGTACGTGGTCGACCGCTTCAAGGGCTGGGGTCACGGCGGCCACGTGACCCTGGCGCGCGGCGAGCGTTCGCGCCTGGCGGATCACGCGAGCGACGTGCTGTAACGGTCGACTTCCCCGATAAAAAAGCCTGTGCGCCGAAAGGTGCACAGGCTTTTTTTTCACCGTCGTCCCCGCGAAGGCGGGGACCCAATTTTGCTGGCGTTACCGCAGCGCTTGCAAAATTGGGCCCCTGCCTGCGCAGGGGCGACGTTGTTTTGCCGTGCGGCTTAGCGCACGATGCAATCCACCTTGTTCTGCTGCGCCGCAGGCCCCTGCGACGCCAGCGGTCCACCCGTACCGATATTGAACGTCGGCGGCGGAGTGAACTTCAGCCCCGGATTCTGCGGGATCACGATCGGCGGCACGGTCATGTTGGGCACGAAGCCGAACTGGCCGGCCTGGAAATGCTGGGCGCCGCCGGGGTTCGTCACGACGATCATGCCGTCCAGGACGGCCACGTGCAGACCCGGCGCCAGGTCGGGCGCGAGACCGGGCGTGACCGGCCCCGGCGCCTGCTTCGCCGCGGCCGCGTCTTCGACCCACTGCGCGATGAACGTCGTGCCGCGGATACCGATCGTGGCGGCCGGCGTCTTGAGCTGGAACTTCTCCTTGTTGCGCTTGCCCAGCAGGCCCGTGATCGAGCGCAGGCCGCCCTTCACGAGGCTGAATGCGGCGCTGTCGGCTTCCGGCTTGTCGGCGTCATACGCGAAGTTGTCGATCTTGAAGGTCGTGCCCGGTCGCAGCGTGATCTCGCTGTTGTCGATGAAGCGGATCTGCGCGTAGGTGTTCTTCTCCGCCACGAGCGTGTCGCCGCTCTCCACTTCCGACCTCGCTGCGAGTATCTTGACGGTGCCGTCGGCCTTGCGGTCCATCAGCGGCCCGCTCAGGTGCTCCACGATGCCCACGGCCTGCCCTGCCCATGCCGCGCCTGCGCCGAACAGCAGCACGGCGCACAGCATGACCCGCGCCAGCGCCTCAATTGCAGTACATTTTGGTCGCAGGTTTTTCATTCTTGACTCCAGATTGTTCCGCTTGCGCGAGGCCCGACAGGCGTTCGCCCGGCTTGGCGGCCGCCGCGTCCTTGTCGCTCTTGTCGGCACCGCTGCCGGAGACAGTGGGCGTCGACGTGTTGATGAGTTGGACGACCGTCTGTACCGCCTGGGCCACCGGCGTGCCCTTCGCGTCCTGGCCGGCGCCGGCGCTGCCGCCGAACACCACGCAGACGGCATCGCCCGGATGCGTGCTGCAGAACGACGCCGTCGGCAGCACGGCTTCGCAGCCCGCCGTGTTCGGCGCCGCCGCGCACACCGCGAGGCTCGGCAGGCGCACGTCGCAACCCTGCAGGCTCGGGCTGCCGATGCATTGCGCCAGGGTCGGCAGCACGGCGTCGCAGCCGGGCAGCTTCGTATTGCCCTGGCATTGCGTCAGCGTGGGCAGGATGCCGCTGCAGCTCGCATCGTGCGGGTTCGCGAGGCAGGCCTGGAAGCCCAGCGCCAGCACCTGCGTACAACCTTCCAGCGACGGCGTCAGCTTGCACACGTCCAGTTTCGGCAGGACGTCGCCGCAGCCCGCGCCGGCCGGATTCGCGAGGCAGGCGTCGAACCGGGCGCGCGCCAGCACGGCCGCGCAGCCGTAGGCGCTGCCGTCCGCGCGGCACTGGTCCAGCGGCGGCAGGGTCGCCGTGCAGCCCGGCGCCTTCGGATCGGCGATACAGGCGGAGATGGCGTCGTGTTCCTTGATGACGACCGCGCAGCCATAGGTCGCCGGCGCCGTCTTGCAGACGTCGTACACGGGCAGCGTGGTCGTGCAGCCCGGCGCCTTCGGGTCGGCCATGCACGCGGTGATCGCATCGTGTTCCTTGATGATGGCACCGCAGCCCGCCGCGGTGGGCTGGGCCGAGCACGTCTCGTACGTCGGCATGATCTCGCCGCAGTGCGGGGCGGACGGATTCGCCGTGCAGGCCTGCAGCGCGGCCGCCAGCACGGGCGCGCAGCCGGCCGCGGTGCGGTCGGCGAGGCAGGCGTCGAGTGTCGGCGTCGGCGGCGGGGTCGTGGTGCCACCGTTCGTGGAAGTGATGTCGACGTGCGCGCCCGTGACCCTGTTCGGCGCGATCTCCGTGGTGCCTGCCGTGATGGTGACGTTGCCGGTGACCGACATCACGCTGGCGCTGTCGCTGATCTTGAGGACGCCGCCATTGTCGGCGAAGAGACGCACGTTGCCGCTCGTCGTCGCCACGCGGCCGTCGATGGTCAGCGGGCTGTGCGTCGTGAGGCTGATGTCGCCGCTGTTGGTCCGCACTTCGCCGGCGCCGTTCTCGACATCGAACAAGGGCACGGTCATGCCGCCCACGCTGTCGATGGCGATCGCGCCGCCATTGCCCGCGCCATCCTGCACGGCCCGGCGCAGCAGCAGCGGGCCATCGTTGGCGATGTTGATCGGAAGACTGCCCGTGCCCTGGTTGGACGCCGTCAGGACACCGGTGCGGGTCTTGAGCGGGCTCGTCGTGGTGCCGATGCCGGCGCTGGACTTCAGCGTCAGCGTGCCGGCCTGCAGCAGTCCGCTGCCCGCGATGCCCGCCGCGTCCAGGGTCGCGTCGGCGCCGGCGATGCCGGCATCGAGCGCCAGGAGACCGCCGGTGATGACTTGCACGCTGGCGTTCTGCGCGGCGATGCCGCTCATGCCGTCGGCGGTGCCGATGCGCACGGCACCCCGGTTGACGACGTGGAACGTGTCGCCGCCCGCACTGCCGGACAGCGTGCCGATCTCGTTGGCACCAGTGAGAATCACCTGGCCGCCGCGCAGCGCCACGTTGCCCGCCCTGACGGTGCCGAGGTCCAGTTCATAGATGCGCGCGGTCGACGCCAGCGCCAGCGTGCCGGTTGCGCCCAACGCTTCCTTGATCGCCAGCTCGCCGGCGCCCGCATCGAGGGTCAGCTTCGCGCCCGCGAAGCTCGCGGCGCCGTCGACGTCGATGCCGCCCCAGCCGCCGGCCAGCCCGCCGATCGTGAGATCGTTCGTCCGCACATTGGACAGGGCCGCCTGGCCGATCATGAAGCCGTCGGACTGGCCCGTGCCGCCGATGCTGATGTGCGTGCCCGCGCTGCTGGGCTGCAGCGTGACCTTGTCGGCGGATACGGTCGCGCCGATGGCGAGCTGGTCGCCCTGCAGCAGCACGGATTTCGCTGCCTTCACGCCGCCCGCGACGTCGATCCGGCCGCCATCGGCATACTGGCTCGCGATGAAGCGGCTGCCCGCGTTCGCGGTCAGGTCGACGGGCGCGCCGATGTGGATGTCGCCGGCGTTTTCCAGCACCACGTTGGTCGCCGCAGAGAGCGCGCTGTCGACGGACACGGTGCCCTTGTGCACGCTGTTGCCCACGTTGATCTCGAACAGGTTGGTGCTCAGGCGCTGCAGGGATGCGGCGTCCAGCGCCAGCGCTCCCGTGCTGCCGGTGCCCGTGCCGATACTGATGGCGCGGCCCGGATCGGCCGACGTCAGGGTCAGGATCGGCAACTGGCCGGTACCGGCGATGCCACCCGCCAGCGTGATCCGGTTGGCGCTGATGTCGATGTAGTTCCCGGTCTTGAGCAGGCCGTTGGCGCCCAGCGTGAACGCATTCTGCGCGCGGAAATCGAGGTCGCCGCCCGCGCTCACCTGGGCGTTGATGCGGATGTCGTTGCCCGCCGTCGCGCGTACGCTGGCGGCCGCGTCCAGCGCGTCCGTGATGGTGAGGTCGTGCTCCGCCTGCAGGACGACGTCCGTGCCCGGGGCCGTCAACGTGGCGGGCGCCACGCGGGTGACGTTGTCGGTGCCCGCCGTGCCGTCCGCCACGACCTCGATGTCGTACGGGTCCAGCAGCCACGTGCCGTTCTTCCCCTTGCTGCCGGAGGCGTCGACCGCGATGCCGTCCACGTCGAGCGCATGGCCCGACGTCTCGACCTTGCCGCCGGCCGCGCCGCCGCGCGCGGACACGACGCCGTGCGCCGCCGTCGCGCCGTCGGACCACAGCACGACCTTGCCGCCGTTGCCGGCACTGCCGTCGGCGCGGATGACGGCGCCTTTCGCGACGCTGGTGGTCTGCGCGCGCATGATGCCGCCGCCGCCCTGCCAGCCGCCGCCGACGAGCACCGTGCCGCCATTGCGGCCGCTCGCATCCACGCCCGCGCCGGCGGCGACATTCACCTGCTCGCCCAGCACCTGCACCGTGCCGCCGTCCGCGCCCGCGCTACCGGCAGCGCGCGTCACGCTGCCCGCGTCCAGCGCGACCGCGCGGGTCGCTTTCAGGACGACGCGGCCGTTCGCGCCCATGACGGCGCTGTCCGCGTTGACGACGCCGCGCTGGTTCACGAGCGCGCCGTAGATGCCGATGCGGCCGCCCTGCGCGATCACCTGGCCCAGGTTGATGGCCTGTCCGGCCGGCGCGGAAAGCTCCACACGCAGGTCCGGATCGTTCGAATCCACCAGCTGCACGCTGTGGCCCGCCGCGAGGATGACGTCGCCGTCCGGCGCCGTGACGATGCCCGTGTTCTCGACGTGCGGCGCGATCAGGAAGACCTGGCCGCCGGACGGCGTCGCGATCGTGCCTTCGTTGCGCACGCTGCCCGCGACGGTGCCGGCCTGGAAGCGCTTGCGGCCCGCCCGGAAGTCGGCATCGCCGATGTCCAGCGTGGAGGCCACGAGGCCGTTCACGTCCACGCGCGCGCCCTGGCCGAACAGGATGCCGTTTGGGTTGATCAGGAAGACCTTGCCGTTCGATTGCAACGCGCCGAGGATCTTCGTCGGGTCCTGGCCCAGCACGCGGTTCAGCACCGCGCTGTCCGCGCCCTGCTGGATGAAGCGCGTGACCTCGCCTGCGCCGATATTGAAGCTCTGCCAGTTGATGATCGCGCCGGGCGTGTTCGTGATCGAGAACACGTTGCCCTGCTGGTTGAACGTCGCCTGGCCCGCGACGACCTGCGGCAGCGTGGGCGCGGCGGAACCGGTGGCGCAGTAACACGCCGCGAGCAGCAGCGCACCGAGCCGTCTTTGGATGGAAGAAGTCATGGATGGATCCTCAATACGCGAGCGCCACGCGCACGTGGAGCTTGTTCCTGCTGGTGGCCGCCACCTGGCCCACGTGCAGGCCGTGGCCGTAGTCGAGCTGCACGCTGGCCGCGCCGCCCGCCGAGACACGCAGGCCGAGGCCCGTGCTGGAGATCGCGGTGCGATGCAGCTCGGCCGGGAGTGCGCGATTGCGCTCGCCCCAGGCCGTGTCGTAGAAGCCGAGCAGGCGGCACTGCCAGCCCGCGCGGCCGCACAGGTCGGGCGTGTACAGTTCGATGTTGGAGACGATGCCCGTGTCCGTCGCGAGATCGCGCTCGCCGAAGCCGCGCACGGATGTCGCGCCGCCGGCGCCGAACTGCTCGCCCGGCACCAGCGCGTCGTGCGTCCACTGGCCGTTCAGCAGCACGCGCGTCTGCCAGTCGTGTGCCACGAAGTTGGTGAAGGCGGCCGCGAAACGCACCATGCGGTAGCCTGCCTTGGCGCCGCTGCGCACGGCCGCGAAGTCGTCCGCGCTGCCGCGCGAGCCGCCCGGCACGTTCTGCAGCAGGGCGATGGAGAAATCGGCCTGGCCGTCGGCCGTCGCGTGGCCGCCGGCCCAGGCGATGCTCAGCGGGCGCACGGTGACATCGTTGCCGAAGTTCTGCGTGCCGAAGACGACGTTGTTGCGGTAGGCCTTGACGTCGAAGCCAAGGACGATGCGGCTCTCCAGGTTGCCGCGCTTGGGCAGCACGTGGTTGTAGCGGCCGCCGTAGACCGTGCCCTTGCCGCTCACGGCGAGGTCGAACAGGCCGGCGTTGACGGCGCCCGAGTCGACGTCCGAATAGCTCGCGAACAGGTCGATCGAATCGCCCAGCGCGTACAGCGGCACGTGGTAGCCGGCGGCCCACACGGCCACGCGGTCCGGGCGCTCGGCCGTCGTCGTGTACTGCAGGGTGCCCACGTGGTCGCGGCCCCACAGGTTCGCATGCTGCAGCAGCACGCCGGCGTGGGTCTGGCCGGTGGACTCGGTGCCCGTGTTGTCGGCATTGAACATCACCTTCCACGGACGCTCATCGGCCACTTCGACCTTCGCGTCGACCGCGTCTTCGCCGTTCGCACCGGCGAGGCTCAGCTTGACCTTCTTCGCCGGGTTCTCGTTGACGAGTCGGAGGTTGCGCGACACCTCGGCCAGGTTGGGCGTCGCACCCGGGACCAGCGTGGGCAGGCTCGCGCGCACGTTCGCCTCGGAGAACCAGCGGTTGCCCGTCACCTCGACCTGGCGCACGGTCGTCTGCACCACGTGCAGGCGCACGACGCCGCCATTGAGTTCCTGTTCCGGCAACTGGACGGTGACGACGTTCCAGCCGCGCGCGTGGTACAGCGCCTCGAGCGCTTCCAGCGCGCGCTGGACGTCGCCGAAATCGCGGCCCGTGCCCGTGTACGGGGCGACGGCGGCCTGCACGTCGGCTGCGGGCAGCAGCGTATTGCCGCTCACATCGAAGCGGCTGATCTCGAACCGGATCGCATCGTCGGCCCAGGCGGCGCCGACGGCGGCAGCCAGCACCGAGCCCGCGACCAGGCGTGCCAAGCGTAGTTTCATGTTGTGGATGACCATATCGTTATTGTTCTGGCCCATGCATCCCCGGGCCTGCGGCAATGCCGCCGAAAGGAAAACTTCGGTTTGTCACGAGTGTAAAGAGGTTTTCCTTGCCTGAGAGAAAAATCAGGAAAAATCAGGCATCTTCCCCATGGGATGGGGGGATTACGGGTAAGGACGTTGCGCGGGCGCTACTTGGTCTCGAACGTCGTCACGCCATCCCACCCTGCCCCCGGCGGGTCCGCACGCCAGTGCGCGATCCGTTCCAGGTACAGGGTGTAGAGCGCGCGCTGCGGATGCGCCGCGTGCAGCGCCGCGATCGCGCCTTGCGCGCCATCCCAGTCCTGCGCGCGCACCTTGGCCAGCGCCCCATCCCACGCGGCCAGCTCGTCCAGCACGGCGGGATCGAGATCGGCCGGCTTGCCGAGCGGTTCGAAGATCGCCACCGGCTCGTTCTTGCCTTTTACACGGACGAGATCCAGTTCGCGGTAGACGAATTCGGGGGCGGCCAGGCGCGTCGCCTCGCCCACCGCGATCCCGACGCCGTACACCTTCGTGATGCCTTCCAGGCGCGAGCCCAGGTTCACCGCGTCGCCCATCACCGTGTAGGCGCGGCGGATCGCGGAACCCATGTCGCCCACGTGCATCAGGCCCGAGTTGATGCCGATGCCGATCGCGAGCGGGGGCCAGCCGCGCCGCTGGAAATCCTCGTTCAGGCGCGCCGCGCTGGCCTGCATCAGCAGCGACGTGGCCACCGCGCGGCGCGCGTGGTCGGCGAAGGCGACGGGCGCGCCCCAGAAGGCCATCACGGCGTCGCCGATGTATTTGTCGAGCGTGCCCTGGTGGCTGCCGCGGATGTCCTCGGACATCGCCGTGAGATAGAGATTGATGTACTCGCGCAGCGCCTTCGGCGACAGGCCTTCCGAGATCGTCGTGAAGCCGCGCACGTCGACGAACATCACGGACAGCTCGCGGCTTTCGCCTTCCATCGTATAGGCTTCGGGATTCTCGGCCATCTGCGCGACCAGTTCCGGCGCCACGTATTCGCCGAAGCGCGAGACGAGCGCGCGGCCCTTGCGGTGCTCGAAGAACCAGCCCCACGCCAGGTTCAGCACGAACAGCACGGCCACCAGCAACAGGCAGATGAACATGTCGGTCGTCCAGTCGAGCGCACGGTAGGCGTACCAGTTGAGGCCCACGACGGCCGCGAAGGCGAAACCGGACGTGAGCACGGCCGCCAGCGGCGCGAGGGCCGGCAGCAGCAGCGACAACGCCAGCCCGACGACGATCACCTGCGCGAACTCGATGCCGGAGGCATAATCGGGATGCGTCTTGTAGTGCTGGTCGAGGATGGACTTGATGACGTTGGCGTGCACCTCGACGCCCGGGTACTCCTTGTTGACGGGCGTGGCGCGCAAGTCCTGCAGGCCGGGCGCCGTCGTCCCCACCAGCACGATCGCGCCCTTCAGCACGCGCGGGTCCACCCGTCCCGCCAGCACGTCCGCCGCCGACACGTAGCGGAACGCCCCGCCCTGCGGCCCGCCCGTGCCGCGGAACTGCACGGCCGTGAGCAGGCCCAGGCCGACCGGGATGCGGCGCTTGCCGCGCGTTCCCACCACGCGGATGGCGTCGGCGGCGCCGCTGTCCGCATCGTACTTGCCGAAGTCCGGCGTCAGCTTGCCGGCATCCAGGTACACGGCGGCCGTCGCCAGCGCCAGCGACGGGTAGTAGCCGTCGCCGATCTGCTGCAGCAGCGAACTGGATCGCACCATGCCGTCGTCGTCGGAGATCACCGTGAAGCTGCCGGCGCCGCGCGCGGCCGCCTGCAGGCGCGCCAGGTTGGCCTCGTAGCCGTCCGCCGCGTAGGCGACCAGTTCGCGCCCCCGCAGGTCGGCCGCCGTGAACGCGGGCGCCGGCAGCACGCCCCGCTTCACGTCGGCCAGGTTATAGCCCAGCACGACGGGCCGGCCTTGCAGCGCTTTCGCGAACAGCCCGTCGTAGTCGAGCGCCGGTTGCAGCTGCGCCAGTTGCGCGCGCAGCGCGGGAACGTCCTTCAGCTCGTGCGCCGCCAGGCGGTCCAGCACCGCATAGCCGGAACTCGTGTCCGGCTCGGGAAAGGAGATGTCGAAGCCGATCGCGGCGGCGCCGTAATGCCCGGCCAGCTGGTCGACGAGCTTCGCCAGCACGTTGCGGCTCCAGGGAAAACGCCCGACCTCGCCCAGGCTCTTCGTGTCGATGTCGACGATGACGATGCGCGGATCGAGCACCGGCGCCTCCAGGCGCATGCGCACATCGCCGATGATGGTGTCCTGGCGCGCGATCGCGTGGCTGCTCCACATGCCCATCACGTAGGCCAGCGCGGCAAGCGTGAGCGCCAGCCCCAGTGCCCAGCGCGCGCCGTAGCGGCGCAGCAGCTTCACGGCGTGTAGCCCGGGATCGCCGCCTCGTCGACGTGGTCGATCTGCGACGGATCCAGGTTCTTGCGCGCGAATTTCAGGTACACCTTCTGGCGCACGAAGATGTCGAACAGGTCCGGGTCGATGTGGCCGTTGAGGGCGAACTTGCCCAGGATATGCAGCGATTCGGACAGCGACTTGCCCTTCTTGTACGGGCGGTCGCGCGCCGTCAGGGCCTCGAAGATGTCGGCGATGGCCATCACGCGCGCCTGCACGGACATCTGCTCGCGCGTGAGGCCGCGCGGATAGCCCTTGCCGTCCATGCGCTCGTGGTGGCCGCCGGCGTATTCCGGGACGTTCTTGAGGTGCTTCGGCCAGGGCAGGGATTCGAGCATGCGGATCGTCACGACGATGTGGTTGTTGATGATCTTGCGTTCATCGTCGTTGAGTGTACCAAAGCGCACGGTCAGGTTGCGTACTTCGTCCTCGTCGAGGAAGTCCCGTTCCCGGCCGTCCGGCCCCGTCCAGCGGACCGCGGCGATGCGGCGCACGCGCTCCTGGTCGTCCGGCGACATGCCTTCGCCGCCGATGTTCGCCTGGCGCAGGAAGTCGCGGTCCGCGCGCAGGCGCGCCTGCTCGGACGCGAGGCGGTCGGCGATCGCGGCGCGGTTCGCCCCGGGCTGGCATTGCGCCTTCAGCGCGCGGATCTCGGCGTCGCGCAGCAGCACCTCGAAGCGCGTGTCGATCATGTGGATGCGGTCGAAGATCGTTTCCAGCTTCGTCGCCTTGTCGACGACGTGGACCGGCGTCGTGATCTTGCCGCAGTCGTGCAGCAGGCCGGCCAGCCACAGTTCGCGGCGGTCGCGGTCGCTCATGCGGAACGACGCCATCGGCCCGAGGGGCGTCTCGTGCACGGCCTCGGCCAGCATCATCGTCAGCTCCGGCACGAACTGGCAATGGCGGCCCGTGTACGGCGATTTTTCGTCGATGCCGATGTTGATCAGGTTGACGAGGGCTTCCAGCAGCTGTTCCATCTGCACGACGAGCTGCTGGTTCGTGAGCGCGACGGCCGCCTGCGCCGCCAGCGCCTCGATGAAGCGCTGGTCGGTGTCGGAGAATGCGCCGATCTCGCCGGTGTCCCGGTCCTTCGCGTTGATCAGCTGGAGCACGCCGAGCAGTTCGCCCTCGTGGTTCGTCATCGGCACCGTCAGGATCGACTTGGACCGGTAGCCGAACGTCTGGTCGAACGAACGCATGCCCGAGAAGTTGAAGACGTCGGCCCTGTAGACGTCGGCGATGTTCACGGACTGGTGGAAGTTGGCCGCATAGGCCGCCACCGACGCGAGGTTCTTGTTGCCGTGCTGGTCGTACAGGGGAATCGGCGGCAGGTCGATGGACACACCACTGGCGCCGCCCTGGTAGAGGTCCAGCGTGTCGTTCAGCGAGATGTGGAAGCACAGGCTGCGCTCGTCGCTGCTCGGGCGGTACAGCGTGCCGCCGTCCGCATGCGTCATGCTCTTGGCGACCTTCAGGATGCGGTCGAGGAAGGTGCCGATGTCATGGCCGTCGCCGAGGGCGACACTGACCTCCGTGAGCAGGTCGAGGCGCTCCACGATATTGGCCGGGGTGAGCTCTTGCATGTGATGTATCGCCACATTAGTTGCCGCTGTGAAATTCTACCACAGTGTAACGTCATTACGCCCTGCTGTACACCAACCGATGCATAATTGCAAATTCCAGATAATCAGTTACAAATAAACGTTATGATCTGACATATATTGCAACGGTGCTGGCCTGGCCGCGACAAAAAACAGAGCAGACGACGAGGCTGCACAGCAAGGGGAGTCCCAATGAAATTCAGATTCTGGGGAGTACGCGGATCGATCCCGTCCCCCGGGCCGCGTACCGTGCGCTACGGCGGCAACACCACGTGCATCGAGGTGCGCGGCGACGACGGCACCCTCGTGGTGCTGGACGCCGGCACCGGGATCTACGCGCTCGCCCAGGACCTGATGCGCCGGCGCGCGGAAGACGGCGCGCCCGTGCGCGCCAACATCTTCATCACGCACAGCCATTGGGACCACATCCACGGCCTGCCCTTCTTCACGCCGCTGTTCGTGAAGGGCACGCGGGTCTGCCTGCACGGCGCCCACGATCCCGTCACCGGCCAGGGCATCGAGCATGTGATGGGTGTGCAGCTGCAGAACAGCTACTTCCCCGTCAGCGAGGAACGGATGGACGCCACCATCGATTACCGGACCCTGGACATCGGCGTGCCGCACGCCGTGGGCGACGTGGTCGTGCACAACGTCGTGATGAACCACCCCGTGACGAACCTCGGCTACCGCGTCGAATGCAACGGCCGCGCCATGTTCTTCACGGGCGACCACGAAGCGTTCTTCAACCCGCACGCGCCCGGCAGCGCGGCCTACGACGCGGCCCAGCGCGAGATCGAGCGGCGCGAGCGGGAGATCGAGCGCGCCATGGAAGGCGTCGACGCACTCGTCGCCGACTGTTCGTACACGTTCGAGGAATATCCCGCCAAGCAGGGCTGGGGCCACGGCACGTTCGACGGCGCCATCGCGCTGGCGCTGAAGGTCGGCGCGCGCAGCCTGTATTGCACCCACCACGAGCCGACCCGCTCGGACGACGAGCTGGAAGCGGTGTTCGCGCAGGCCGTCGCGCGCTGGCGGGACCGGTTGAACGGCCTCGCCGTGACGCTGGCTTTCGAAGGCCTGGAAGTGGAGCTCTGATGAGCGGGGACTTCGTGGAACAGCGCAAGGGAGACCGGCGCGCGCCCGACGACACGGCGCGGCGCCTCGACTTCCAGCGCCGCCTGCAGGCGATCACCACGAGGATCCACGCCACCGCCAACCTGGACCAGATCATGCTCGACCTGGGCCAGGACTTCTGCGACCTGTTCGATGCCGACCGCTTTACCCTGTACGCCGTGACGCCGGCGCAGGACGCCCTCGTCGCCAAGGTCAAGACCGGCCTGTCCGAAATCCGCCACCTGCAGCTGCCGATCGGTCCCGGCTCCATCGCCGGCTTCGCGGCGCTGGCGCGCGCGACCGTCAACATCGCCGACGTCTACGACGAGGCCGAGCTGCGCCGCCTGGCGCCCACGCTGCGCTTCCAGCGCGGCGTCGACCAGCGCACGGGCTACCGCACGCGCGAGATGCTGGTGGCGCCGCTGATCGACGCGGGCGGTGCGCTGCTCGGCGTCATCCAGTTCATCAACCACCGCGCCGGCGGCCCCTTCCCCCAGCTGTGCCTCGACGGCGTGAAGCAGTTGTGCGACACCCTGGCCGTCGCGTTCAGCCAGCGCCTGCGCGCCCCGCTGCCGCGCGGCCGCTACGATGCCCTCGTCACGCGCGCGGTCCTCGCCGTGCAGGAACTGGAACTGGCCACGCGCCTCGCGCGCGAGCGCGATGCCGACATCGAGGACGTGCTGCTGTCCGACTTCCACCTGAAGCCGGGCCAGATCGGCGAGGCGCTGTCGGCGTACTGCGGCCTGCCCTACGAAGCGTTCCGCGCCGAGCGCGTGAAGCCCGTCGAGCTGCTGCGCAACCTGAAGCCGCAATACGCGCTCGAACACGGCTGGCTGCCGCTGGAAGATGGTCCCGACGGCCTCGTGCTGATGGCGCTGGACCCGGAGCGGGTGGCCGCCAGCCACATCGCCGCGCAGGTGTTCGGCCGCGCGCGCATCGCGTGGCGCGTGACGACCCGGCACGACCTGCGCCTTACGGGGACCCAGTTCTTCGGCGCCCCCGTGGCCGACGAAGGGAGTGTCGGCGAACTGCTGTCGCACCTGGACGAGGAAGGCGATCCGGACGAGGAGACGGAGGGCGGCAGCACCGAGGTCTCGGCCGCCGTCGAGAACGAACTGGTGAAGCTGCTGAACCGGATCATCGTCGACGCGCACCGCCAGGGCGCGTCCGACATCCACATCGAACCGCAGCCGGGCCGCGGCAAGACGGGCATCCGCTTCCGCAAGGACGGCGTGCTCGTACCGTACATCGAGATTCCGGCCAGCTACCGCAACGCCCTCGTCGCGCGCGTAAAAATCATGTGCGACCTCGACATCTCCGAGCGGCGCAAGCCGCAGGACGGCAAGATCCGCTTCCGCAAATACGGTCCGCTCGACATCGAACTGCGCGTGGCGACGATCCCGTCCAGCGGCGGCGTCGAGGACGTCGTGATGCGCATCCTGCAGGCCGGCGAACCGATCCCGCTCGACAGCCTGGGCATCCTGCCGCACAACCTGGGGCGCCTGAAGGCCGCCGTCGCCAAGCCATACGGCCTGTTCTTCGTGTGCGGGCCGACCGGCTCGGGCAAGACGACGACGCTGCACTCGATCCTCGCGCACCTGAATACGCCGGAAACCAAGATCTGGACTGCCGAGGACCCGGTCGAGATCACCCAGAAGGGCCTGCGCCAGGTGCAGGTCAACCGCAAGACGGGCCTCGACTTCGCCACCGTCATGCGCGCTTTCCTGCGCGCCGATCCGGACGTGATCATGGTCGGCGAGATGCGTGACCGCGAGACCGTCAGCACGGGCATCGAGGCCTCGCTGACGGGCCACCTCGTGTTCTCGACCCTGCACACCAACAGCGCGCCCGAATCGGTCGTGCGCCTGCTCGACATGGGCATGGACCCATTCAATTTCGCCGACGCCCTGCTGGGCATCCTGGCGCAGCGCCTCGCACGCCGCCTGTGCACCGCGTGCCGCCAGCCCTACCGCCCGGACGACGCCGAGGTGGAGGCGTTGCTCGACGAGTACTGCGAAGAGCTGCGCGGCCAGGCCTCGTACAAGACGGACCCGCAGGCCGCGCGCGCGGCCGTGCTGGCCGGCTGGCGCCAGCGCCACGGCGACGCTTCGGGGCGCTTCACGCTGTACCGCGCCGTGGGCTGCGCCGAGTGCAACAAGGGATACCGCGGGCGCGTCGGCCTGCATGAACTGATGCTGGGCAGCGAGCATATCAAGCGCCTGCTGACCGAGCACGCGCGCGTGGCCGACCTGCTCGCGGCCGCGCTGGAGGACGGGATGCTGACCCTGAAAATGGACGGCATCGAGAAGATCCTGGGCGGCGTCACCGACATCAAGATGGTGCGTGCCGTCTGTATCAAATGACCTGCCAACCGCAACTCACTACAGGAGAGTAACGTAATGAACCGCATCGTTCCGCCGATCCTGGCGGCCACCGCCATCCTGCTGCCCGGCTGCGCCGCCGACGGCGCCAAACCGGCGCAAGGTGGCAACACCTACCTCGATTCGAGCTACACGCCGACCGGCACCCTCATCCCGCGCAAGGCGCCGAGCCGCACGGACAACCTGACGATCGTCGACAAGCAGGCGCTCGAGAACGACCGCACCAACGGCAGCGGCACCAACAACTGGGCAGCCGGCAAGCCCTGAGTCGCAACACGCCATGGCACACGGGCCGGAGATCGCATCCCCGGCCCTTTTTCATTGCACCCCGATCAGTCGTTCGCGTTCTGCACGAACACCGCCGCCGTGCGCGCCGGGATCGCGAAGATGCCGACGCCGGGCACGAAGGTGGAGGCCTTCACGACGTCGTCGCTGCCGTTGCGCTGGATGCGATGCAGCTGCAGCTTGCGGCCCTTCAGTTCCGGGATCATGATGGTCTTCGGGATCTTGTCGACGTTGAACACGACGACGACCGCCTTGTACCGGGCGCCCGGATAGCGCGCACCATCGATGCTCAGCGCGACGAGTCCCGGCACCTGGTTCGGTCCCACGTTGTAGAACTTCAGGCGGTCGATCACGTCCTGCGCCGTGCGCATGCGGAACAGCGTGCTGTCCGCGCGGATCGCGAGGAAGTCCTCGAACGCGTTCTTCGCGGCGAGGATCGCGCGCGTGTCCGGCTTGATCAGCGGGTTGGCGAGGATGGGCGCCATCAAGGACCAGTTGTCCTGGTTCTGCCCCGCCATCGGCAGGCCGACGCCGAAGTTATTCGACGCGTAGCTGTAATCCAGCTTGTTGAACCAGTCGCCTGCGTTGTAGCTGTCGCGGTCGAGCGATTTCGAGCGCAGGATTTCCTGGCCGGCGTGGAAGAACGGGATGCCTTGCGCCAGCACGTTGATCGCGGCACCGAGCGTCTGCACGCGCACGCGGTCGGACAGCGAGGTCGCTTGCGGCAGGCGGAACGCGTTGATGTCGAACAGCGTCTGGTTGTCGTGCGCCTCGATGTAGTTGATCGTCTCGGCCGGACTCGCCGCGAAGCCGGCCTGCTGGCCGAAGTAATCGATCTGCGCGTTCGTGCGCTCGTTGCCGAAGCGGTCCGTGAAACGGTAGTCGCGCAACGTGCCGGACAGCGCGACGCGCACGAGGTCCGCGAGGCGCAGCGCATCGTCGCGGGTCTGCGTCGACAGTGCGTTCGGGTCCGTGTAGACGCCGTTGATGAAGCCTTGCTCCTTGACCAGCGCCTGGCCGCCGTCGCAGCAACCGCCGCCGCGCACCGTGTCGCGCATGCGGTCGTTGAACGAACCGATGCCGGTGCCCGCCATGTTGGCCTGGCGCGCCTGCACGAAGCGGGCGTCGTTGCCGACGGCGCCGAAGTTCCACGCTTCGCCGTACAGGTAGATGTCGCGGCCCGCGGCCTGGTTGACGCTGACCTGCAGGCGCTTGATGAGATCCAGCGGCGACAGGCCCATGATGTCGAAGCGGAAGCTGTCGACCTTGTACTGGCGCGCCCACAGCGACACGGAATCGACGATCAGCTTGCCCATCATCGCGTTTTCCTGCGCGGTATCGGCGCAGCAGCTGTCGTTCAGGATGTGGCCATCGTTGGCGAGGCGGTAGTAATAGGTCGGCACGATGCGGTCGAGGACCGACAGCGGACCTTGCTGCGACTGGCTCGTGTGGTTGTACACGACGTCCATCGTCACGCGCAGGCCGGTCTCGTGCAGCGCCTGCACCATCGCGCGGAACTCGCGCACGCGCACGGCGCCGTCGTCGGCATTCGTCGCATAGCTGCCTTCCGGCGTATTGTAGTGGACCGGGTCGTAGCCCCAGTTGAAGCAGTCCGTATCCGCCACGGCGGCGACTGCGGCCTGCTGCGCGGTCGAATCCGCGCCCGCGTTCGGAATGGCCGGGGTGACGCAGCCCTTTTCGTCGACGCTGGCGATGTCGAAACTCGGCATCAGGTGCACGTGCGTCATGCCCGCCTTCTGCAGCGATTTCAGGTGACGCATGCCGTTGGCGTCGCCGTCCGTGAAGGCCAGGTATTTGCCGCGGTGGGCGGCCGGCACGGTGGCGTCGGACGCGGAGAAGTCGCGGATGTGCAGCTCGTACAGCGCGATGTCGGTAGGCGCGTCCAGTTTCGGAATGCGCTGGTCGTCCCAGCCGGCCGGCTTCAGTTGCGGGCTGTCGAGGTTCGCGACGAAGCTGCGCGCGCTGTTCGCGGACAGGCTCAGCGAATACGGATCGGTCACGGTGTTCGTCACGATCTTGTTGTCGGCCCAGCGCGACAGCACCTGCACGGTGTACGTGTAGTAGGCGCGGTTGGCGAGCGTCGGATCGTTCGACGTGGCGCTCCACACGCCGCTGGCCGCGTCGCGCGTCATCGGGACGGTCGTCGCGGTCGCCGCGTTGGCGCTCGCGTACAGGTTCAGCGCGACGGATTTCGCCGTCGGCGCCCACACGCGGAACGTCGCGCGGCCGCTGCGGTCGAACGACACGCCCAGTTGAGCCTGCACCGCTTGCGCCGCGTACAGATCGTCCAGCAGGCCGGCCGTCTGCAGCGACGTCACCTGCACGAGGTTGCCGGCACCGTCGTACTGGGCGATGGCGAACTGGCCGCTGACCAGCGATGCGACCCTGGCCGCGTCGGCGTCCTTCAGGCGCAGGCCGGTCGCGCCGGCCAGGTGCGGATATTTCTGGCGCATGGCGTCCGGCAGCGCGGACACGGTGAGGTCGAAGGCGACCTCCGCGCCGCTGAGGCCCACGGGACCGCCTTCGCTCGCCGCGAGACCGCCGTTCGCGGCATGGAACAGTTTATAGGTGCCGCCGGTGGGCACGCCCGGCCAGGCCAGCGTCGTGCTGGTGAGCCACTGGGCGTTGGCGAAGGCGAGATTGCCGAAGCTGAGCGCGGGCTGGGTGGCGTAGACCGCGCAGTCGCCTTCGAGCATCCAGGCTTCCTGGCCCTTCGTGGCGACGTCGGCATTCAAGTCGGCGTGCTGGTCGGCGCCGCAATTCTTGCTGCCGTTGCCGTCGGTGACGAGGAACCAGATCGCGCTCTTGCCCGCCGCCACCGGAATATCGACGTAGCCGCCAAAACCGTCGGTGCCCGTGAACATGAAGCGGTCGGTGATCCACGCCGAACTGGGATGCTGCGGACCATCCCACGAATATACGCCCCACTGGGCCGTGTCGTTCTGGACGCGGTGGAAGTGCATGCGGATGCTGCCCGGCGCGACGGGTGTGGCCGTGGTGGCGCTGGCCGCCAGCAGCCGCGTGCCGGACTGGGTGGCCTGCTGGCCGGTACCGCCGGCGCCGCAACCGGCCAGCAGCAGGCTGGCGCAGGCGGCCGCGGCGAGCCCCAACCATGAAGTCAAACTACTTCTCAATATCATATTGTCCCCTCTTCATTCTTATTCTGACCGACGGGCGTGGCCCGGACGGCAACGCTGGCCGACGATCGCCTGTAATATTACTACGTGCGTTAGCAAAAATGAAAAGGAAACACCGAAATGTGGCGCAAAACCCAAATTCGGGGTCAGAGCCCTTTTTGAGGGAAGAAACTGCAAGAAATTTCGACTGCGCTGCGGGCACAAAACGGCGACCAATGTGGTCAGTGATCGTAGCAGCGTCGCTTCTGCGCATCTTTTGAAAAAGTGCTCTGACCCCGAATTTGGGCAATTTCCTAAAGCTGGGGTTTGACTTCGGTTTTGGGAAATAAAAAAGCAGCCCGGAGGCTGCTTGTGGATGACGGCGCGGTGCGCTTACAGGATGTGGGTGCCGACCCACCACGCGATCGCCGCCATGAACGCCGACGCGGGGATGGTGAAGATCCAGGCCCATACGATGTTGCCGGCCACGCCCCAGCGCACGGCCGACGCCTTCTGCGCCGAGCCGACGCCGACGATGGCGCCCGTGATGGTGTGCGTCGTCGACACCGGCACGCCGATCGCGCTGGCGATGAACAGCGTGATGGCGCCACCCGATTCCGCGCAGAAGCCGCCGACCGGCTTGAGCTTGGTGATCTTCTGGCCCATCGTGCGCACGATGCGCCAGCCGCCGAACAGTGTGCCCATCGAGATCGCCGTATAGCAGGAGATGATGACCCACAGCGGGGGCGTGGCATCGCCGGCCTTGGAGACGCCGGCCACGATCAGCAGCATCCAGATGATGCCGATGGTCTTCTGCGCGTCGTTGCCGCCGTGGCCCAGGCTGTACGCCGCGGCCGAGAACAGCTGCAGGCGGCGGAACCACGTGTCGACCTTGCGCGGCGGGGTGCGCACGAAGATCCACGACACGGCCAGCATCACGAGCGAACCGAGGATGAAGCCCAGCAGCGGCGACAGGATGATCCATTGCACGGTCTTGAGCAGGCCGCCGCCGACCAGCGCGCCGGTGCCGCTCTTGGCGACGGCCGCGCCCACCAGGCCGCCGATCAGGGCGTGCGAGGACGACGACGGAATGCCGTAGTACCACGTGATGATGTTCCAGATGATCGCGCCGACGAGCGCTCCGAACACGACGTAGTGGTCGACGATGTGCGGGTCGACGGTGCCCTTGCCCACCGTCGACGCCACGTGCAGGCCGACGGTGAAGATGGCGACGAAGTTGAACATCGCGGACATCGCGACGGCCGTCTGCGGACGCAGCACGCCCGTCGACACCACCGTCGCGATCGCGTTGGCGGCGTCGTGGAAGCCGTTCATGAAGTCGAAGACCAGCGCTAAAAAGACGAGCAGGCCCAGCACATAAATGCTGATATGTAGAGAGTCCATGTTGTTTTTGTTGTTCCGGTCGTTACGCGTTCTCGACGATGATGCCTTCGATGATGTTGGCAACGTCTTCGCAGCGGTCGGTCACGGTCTCGAGGATTTCGTAGATGGCCTTCATCTTGATCAGGTTGCGCACGTCCGGCTCGTCGCGGAACAGCTTGGACATGGCGGCGCGCATCACGTGGTCGGCGTCCGATTCCAGGCGGTCGATCTCTTCGCAGATGGCGACCATCTTCTGGGCGTTGTCCATGTTGTGCAGCATGCCGACGGCCTGCTGGACCTTTTCGCAGCATGCCAGGCACAGCTCGGCCAGGCGCTTCGCTTCCGGCGTGACGGCGTGCAGGTCGTACAGCGAGATGGTCTGGGCGGCGTCCTCCATCATGTCGAGGATGTCGTCCATGCGGGTGATCAGCTTATGGATGTCGTCGCGGTCGAGCGGCGTGATGAACGTCTTGTGCAGCAGGTCCACGCATTGGTACGTGACCTTGTCCGCCTGTTTTTCGATGCTCTCCACGGCGTGCGTGCGGTTTTCCAGGTCGTCGAAGTTGGTCATCAGGCCGACCATCTCTTGTGCACCCTTCACGCACAACGCGGCGTGCTGGTTGAACAGGTCGAAAAATTTGCCCTCCGTGGGCATCAGGCGTCCAAACATAGGTTCTCCGTTGGGTAAATCTCTTGGGACTTCTTTGAAAGTCGCGGCGCCCGTTCCAGGGTGGACCGGGCGCCGCGATCCTTGACTGCCGCCGGCTTAATCGCCCTGGTACACAGCCAGGTTGCCGGTGTAATTGCCGAACTTGGTGTACATGCCCATCCAGGTCACGCGAATGGCGCCGATCGGGCCGTTACGCTGTTTGCCGATAATGATCTCGGCAGTGCCTTTGTCGGGCGAGTCCGGGTTGTAAACTTCGTCACGATACAGGAAGATGATCACGTCCGCATCCTGTTCGATAGCGCCCGATTCGCGCAGGTCGGACATCACGGGACGCTTGTTGGGGCGTTGTTCCAGCGAGCGGTTCAGCTGGGACAGCGCGATCACCGGGCATCCCAGTTCCTTCGCCAGGCCCTTCAGGCTACGCGAGATCTCCGAGATTTCGGACGCGCGGTTGTCGCCCGGCTTGGAACCCTGCATCAGTTGCAGGTAGTCGACGATGATCAGGCCCAGCTTGCCGCACTGGCGGGCCAGGCGGCGCGCGCGGGCGCGCATCTCGATCGGGTTCAGCGCCGGCGTCTCGTCGATGAAGATCTGCGCATCGTTCATCTTCTGGATCGCGTGCGTCAGGCGCGGCCAGTCCTCGTCCAGCAGCTTGCCGGTACGCAGGCGGTGCTGGTCGAGCTGGCCGATGGAGCCGAGCATACGCATCGCCAGCTGCACGCCGCCCATCTCCATCGAGAAGATCGCGACCGGCAGTCCGGCGTCGACCGCCACGCTTTCGCCGATGTTGACGGAGAACGCGGTCTTGCCCATCGACGGACGGCCGGCGACGATGACGAGGTCGCCCGGCTGCAGCCCGGACGTCATCTTGTCGAGATCGGTGAAGCCCGTCGGGACGCCGGTGATCTCGCCCTGGTTGTCGCGGCTGTACAGCTCGTCCACGCGCTCGACCACCTGGGTCAGCAGCGGCTGGACGGGCAGCCAGCCCTGGGCGCCGCGGGCGCCCTGCTCGGCGATCGCGAAGATACGCGATTCCGCCTCGTCGAGGATCTGCTTGACCTCGGCGCCTTGCGGATTGAATGCCTTGCCGGACACTTCGTCGGCAACGGTGATGAGCTGGCGCAGCACGCCGCGATCGCGGACGATCTCGGCATAACGGCGGATGTTGGCGGCGGATGGCGTGTTCTGCGCCATCGCATTCAGGTACTGCAGGCCGCCGACGTCCTCGGCCTTGCCGAGCTGGACGAGCGCCTCGTACACGGTGATCACGTCGGCAGGCTTGCCGGCATTGATCAGGCGGACCATCTGTTCGAAGATGATCCGGTGGTCGTAGCGGTAAAAATCCTCCGCATGCATGAAGTCGGCAATGCGGTCCCACGCCGCGTTATCGCGCAGCAGGCCGCCGATGACGGACTGTTCTGCTTCGATGGAATGCGGGGGGATGCGGAGCGACTCGATCTGCGGGTCTGCTGGGGTGTTCATGGCCGGCATTATACCCGTTCCCGATCAGGCGCTGAAATCATTGGTGAGTTTCCAAAAACGAATTATTTTTGCTGTTGCAAAAATAATTCGTCCCCGCGGAGGCGGGGACCCAAGCTTTGCATCCGAAGTCGCAACTTGGGCCCCAGCCTGCGCGGGGACGACGGTATTACTTTGAAACTCTGATTAGGCGGCTTCGCCCACGACAGCGATGGTGATTTCCACCACGACGTCGGTGTGCAGAGCGACCGACACCGGGTGCTCGCCGGTGGTCTTCAGCGGACCGGTCGGCATGCGCACTTGTGCCTTTTCGACGGCGAAACCTTGCTTGGTCAGGGCTTCAGCGATGTCGAAGTTGGTCACGGAACCGAACAGACGGCCGTCGACGCCGGCTTTCTGGGCGATCGTGACGGTCATGCCGTTCAGCTTGTCGCCTTGGCCTTGAGCGGCAGCCAGTTTCTCGGCAGCTGCTTTTTCCAGTTCGGCGCGCTTGACTTCGAACTCGGCCACGGCAGCTTGCGTTGCACGACGGGCCATTTTTTGCGGGATCAGGAAGTTACGAGCGTAACCATCCTTGACCTTGACGACGTCGCCCAGGTTGCCGACGTTGACGACTTTTTCCAGCAGGATAACTTGCATTTTATTCTCCAGTAATCTGACTATGCTTCGATGTCGTAACCGACGATTAAGCGTTGTGCAGGTCGGTGTACGGCAGCAGAGCCAGGTAACGGGCGCGCTTGATGGCGGTGTCCACTTGACGCTGGTAGTGAGCCTTGGTGCCGGTCAGGCGTGCCGGCATGATCTTGCCGTTTTCCTGGACGAAATCCTTCAGGGTGTCGACGTCTTTGTAGTCAACCTGTTCCACGCCTGCTGCGGTGAAGCGG
Organism: Massilia orientalis; assembly: GCF_030411975.2. Lineage (NCBI taxonomy): Bacteria > Pseudomonadati > Pseudomonadota > Betaproteobacteria > Burkholderiales > Oxalobacteraceae > Massilia > Massilia orientalis. The sequence goes on from NZ_JASNRB020000012.1 coordinate 102,956, forward strand.
CAGAACTTCTTGCGCTTGAACAGCGGGTTCTGCTGTTTGCGCTTCTCTTTGAGCTTAGCTTTGTTTTTGTCGAACTTTTTACCGAATGCCATTTTGAGGCTCCTGTATCTATCTATAAACGTGCCCGCATTTACGCGGCACTGAAATCAATGATGTGAAACACCAAGCTTTTGCTGTGACGGCTTTTCCTGGCCAAGAATCCCGTGAAGCGGTACATCGCGCCCAACTCGGCATTGGCAAATCGCCCCGAAATCTCGCCCGCGGCAACCGCGGGAATCTCGAATTCGACCTGCCTGTCCAGCCTCGCTTCCGTCTGCGTCGATCCGTGTTGCAGGATGCCGCCCACGATGGGGATGCCGGCCGGTGTGTAGCGCAGGACGTCGCGTTCCAGGATGCTCGCGACCAGGGACAGCTCGTTCACTACAGCTTGTTGCTCCCGCGAGATTAGGCTGCGGCGGCCGGAGCGGCGGCCTGCTCGGCGCGGTGGCTCTTGGCTGCGTCTTCGCGCTGGACCGACTTCATCATCGGCGACGGTGCGGTTTCAGCTTTCTTCATCTTCACGGTCAGGTGACGCAGCACGGCATCATTGAATTTGAATGCGGTTTCCAGCTCGACCAGGGTCTCGTTGTCGCACTCGATGTTCAGGCAGATGTAGTGTGCCTTCGGCAGCTTCTGGATCTGGTAAGCCATTTGACGACGGCCCCAATCTTCGACGCGGTGGATGTTGCCGCCGCGCGAGGTGACCGTAGCCTTGTAGCGTTCGATCATCGCCGGGACCTGCTCGCTCTGGTCCGGGTGGACGATAAACACGATTTCATAATGACGCATGAAACACTCCTTAAGGACGTTTAAACAAATGCCCACCTCGGCGTCAAGACGAGTGTGGGAAGGGAAAGCCCAACATTATAACAGCAAGACCGTCAAGTGCTCAATAGGTACCGCTTGCAGGTGCGCTGCGTACCGCACCGCAAAGAGTTGTAAACGTGCGCTGCGTACCGCACCGCAAAAAAAATTTGAAATCCCCTTGCGCGTGGCGCAATACTGTACAAAAATACAGTCTGACCCCGTACCAACGAAGACGAACATGCTTAAGCTCACCGCACGGCAAGAACAGATCCTCAACCTGATCAAGGAAGCCATCGACAACACTGGCTTCCCGCCGACTCGCGCCGAAATCGCCCAGGAGCTTGGCTTCCGCTCGGCCAATGCCGCCGAGGAACACCTGCAGGCCCTGGCCCGTAAGGGCGCGATCGAAATTTCCCCGGGTACCTCGCGCGGTATCCGCCTCGTCGGCCAGTCCGTCGAATCCAAGGCGACTGCGGCCGCGGTACCTGCCTTCGTGCCGCCGATTCCGCCGAACCTGATGTCGCTGCCGCTCGTCGGCCGCGTCGCTGCGGGCTCGCCCATCCTCGCCCAGGAACATGTCGAAGCGACCTACTCCGTCGACCCGGCCATGTTCTCGAGCAAGCCCGACTTCCTGCTGAAGGTCAAGGGCTGGTCGATGCGCGACGCCGGCATCTGCGACGGCGACTTCCTCGCCGTCAAGAAGGTCGACAGCGCGAAGAACGGCCAGATCGTCGTCGCCCGCATCGGCGACGAAGTGACGGTCAAGCGCTACCGCAAGACCGGTTCCACGATCGAACTGCTGCCGGAAAACCCGGACTTTTCCGTGATTACCGTCGACCCGCAGGCCGACGAGTTCGCGCTGGAAGGCCTGGCCGTCGGACTGCTGCGGTCCTGGCACTGACCTTCCGCCTGCACACGGGCCCGCGTCATGCGGGCCTTGTCGTTTTATCCTGCTCTCAGCGCGGATAGACGAAACCGGTACGGATATCCGTCGGCAGCAGCCGGCTGCCGTCACGTACCATCAGGCGCTGCGGCGGCTCGTCGCCGGCCAGGGCGCGCCAGATGACAGGCAACCCCTCTCCTTTGCGCAACAGCTCGTCGCTCCGCTCGAATACGTTGGCGCAACCCGTCGCCGCGACCAGCGCCTGCACGATAGTCACTTTCCACGCGTCGACGCCGGCGGCATTGAACTGGCACACCAGGTAACCGCCGGTCCCGCCATAGCTGTGCACCAGCAGCCCCGGCAGGCCGTCTTTTTCGCCATCGATCACCAGGACCAGGGCTTGCGGATCGGCGCCGCGCACGGCCACGGCGCGCCGCGCGACCGCGGCCTGCACGCGCCGTTTCATCATGGCGTGATCGACCGGCTCGTGCTCGCGCAGCGTCCAGACGCGGGCCGCGATCTGCGACTTCGCGTTGTAGGCCGCGCGCGCCAGAAACTGGCGTGCCGACGACTGCACGATCGCAGTGACGCCGGGTTTGCCGCGCTCCTGGGGCCGTCCCTCGATTTTCTCGACGGCGGACAAATAAATCCACGGGTCGCCGGACAGCAGGCTTTTTTCCTTGCCTTGTTTGATGGTGATGATGAGCATATGCCGAAGCGACTTTTGGTGAGAAAACAACGATATTTTTTAGATATGATCCTGGTGCGTCGGCCTGCGGCGCCGTACCGCGAAGGAGTCTTGTGCCGCCCTCCCCCAGAATCCAACTGCCCGGCGCCCGTGCGCACGGAAGGCTGACACTTGCCGTGCTGGTATCCGGCGCGGCGCACCTGCTGTGGCTGGGCCTGGTCGAGACGACGTCCGTTCCCCTGCCACGTTTTCCCGGCCACGATGACGTGCCGCCGCAAGCCGCCGCCGAGCCGCAGCCCGACCCCGCGCCTGCCGCGCCGACGGACGCGCGCCCTCCGGGGCGCATGGACATGCTGGCGGCCGCCACGCGCGATGCGGCCGTGATTGCCCGCGAACTGAACCACGCACCTGGCGTGCCGCAACGCTTCCGCTCGCGCGGACAGGATGAAATCGACCGCCGGTTCGACGCCGCTCACGCGGCGGGCGGCAGCTGGTTCCGGTCGGCGCGCATCGAAGACATCACGACGGCAGCCGACGGCAACGCGCGCGTGTACCGCATCGTCACGCCGGTGGGCGCATTCTGCCGCACCTACCCGGCAAACGGCAGCGCGCCCATGAACACCACATGCCCGCGCTAGCGCGCCTCCCCGACGCTTACTTGTCGTTATCCGGCGGCGGCGCGTTCTTGACCATCTCGTTGTGTTCCTTGACGTAGGCTTCCGTGCCTGCGCGCCAGGCGTCGAAGTCCGCCACGATCATCCGGCCGGCCACCTTGGTGTCTTCCGCCAGGCGATCACCCACCTCCTTCAGGTGCACGTTCGCCTTCTCCGTCTCGTCCTTCGTCATCAGCTTCGCGATGTCTTCCGGGATGCGTTTCGTCAGCGGCAGGGAGGCGTTCAGCTGCTTCACCCAACGGTTGTGGCACGCTTCCCAATCCTTCATCTTGCCGCTGTAGTAATCGATTTCCTCGTTGACCTTGGACATGGTCGGGAAGCGCGGCGCCGGGCAGCGGTAGTCGTTGGTGCGCACGTCGGAACCGTCGTATTTCGCGATCCAGTAGTCGAGGTCGGCGCGCCGGGCCTCGCGCTGCTTCATCAGCTCGAGCGATGCGATGGCGACGGCATTGCCCTTGGCGGCCGCCTTCTGGAACCATTGCGCGGCCTTGTCCATGTCGACGCTGCCGGCCTCGCCGTAGAAATACATTTCACCCAGGTGCTGCTGGGCCATCACGTTGCCGGCGTTCGCCAGCTTCGTGTATTTCGCCAGCGCGTCCGGATACGATTTCTTGGCGAACAGCGCGTCCGCTTCAGCGAGCTCGGCGGCGACGTTGGCGGACGGGGCGGCGGCGACCGGCTTCGGCGCAGCACCTTTTTTTGCTGCGGGCTCGGCAGCCAGCGCGACACCGCCGCACAGCAATGCGGCACAGAACAGGACAGTCTTCATGGCGAATAGATGAATGGCAACAAGTCGATCATAACCGCAGCGTCGCCCGGGCTCAACCGTTCAGCGCGTTACCGAAATCGGCCAGCAGGTCGGCCGTATCCTCGATACCCACCGACACGCGGATCAGCGATTCCGCGATGCCCATGCTGGCGCGGCGCTCGGCGCCCATCTCGAAGAAGATCGTGTGCGCGACCGGGATGACGAGCGTGCGCGTGTCGCCCAGGTTCGACGCCGGAATCGCCACCTTCAGGCGGTTCAGGTAATCGAAGCAGTCGATGCCTTCCTTCAGCTCGAAACTGAACAGCGAGCCGTACGCGCGGAACTGTTCGGACGCCAGCTTGTGCTGCGGATGCGATTCCAGGCCAGGATAGTGGACGGCGGCGACGCGATCATCGGCCTCGAGCATGCGGGCCAATGCCAGGGCGTTCGCGCACGTGCGCTCCATGCGCAGCGCGAGCGTTTCGGCGCCGACCGCGATGTGGTGCGCCGCTTCCGGCGCCAGCGATGCGCCGAAGTCGCGCAGCGCTTTCGCGCGCAGCTGGGCCATGCCCTGCGCGGCGGACGGCTGGCGGCGGAAGTTGTCGGCGATGTTCGGATAGGCGCTCCAGTCGAACACGCCGGTGTCCGTCAGCGCGCCGCCCAACGCCATGCCGTGGCCGCCGATCGACTTCGTCAGCGCGTTCACGACGAGGCCCGCGCCGACCGCCTTCGGGCGGAACAGGTAGGGCGTCGTCATCGTGTTGTCGACGACGTACAGGATGCCGCGCGCGCGGCACAGTGCGCCGATGCGGGCCAGGTCCGCGATCTGCGTGCGCGGGTTGGCGATGGTCTCGACGAACACGAGGCGCGTGTTAGGCTTCAGCGCGGCTTCCACGTTCGCGACGTCGGTCGCGTCCACGAACGACACTTCCGTGCCCTGCGCGGCCACCGTGTTCCACAGGCTGTTGGTATTCCCGAACAGGAACGAGGACGACACGACGTGGTCGCCGGCGCGCAGCAGTGCCTGCGCGAGCGCGCCGATGGCAGCCATGCCGGTGCCGAAGCACAGCGACGCGACGCCGTCTTCCATCTTGCTGATCTTGTCTTCCAGCGCGCTGACGGTCGGGTTGCCCTGGCGGCCGTAGCGGAAGCCCGGTTCCTTGCCCTGGAAGACGGACGCGAGCTGGCGCGCATCCGTGTAGCCGAACGCGACCGACGTGTGGATCGGCTTGTGCAGCGAGTTGTGTTCGATCGACTTCCTGCGATCGTTGTGCAGGATGGTGGTGGTGAAGCCGTAGTTGGGTTTGTCGCTCATGGTCTTTTGAATGATGGGCCGCGATACGCCAGGCGGGCACCGGGTGCCCGCCCTACGGAATACGCGTTATTCCGCCGCGACGGGCGGGTTCAGGTTCAGTTGCGTGCGCACGATGTCTTCCGACGATTTACCGGACGACTTGTGGCGCGCGTGCTCCAGCTGGTCGAGGTAGGCCGGCGTGACGTCGCCCGTGACGTAGACGCCGTCGAAGCACGACGCTTCCACGTTCGTCAGGGCCGGGTTGACGTCGGAGATCGACTTCTTCAGCGCATCGAGGTCCTGGTAGACGAGGCGGTCGGCCGTGATCTCGCGGCACACTTCCTCGACGGTGCGGCCGTGGGCGATCAGCTCGTCGCGCGTCGGCATGTCGATGCCGTACACGTTCGGGTACAGGACCGGCGGCGCGGCGGACGCGAAGAACACCTTGCGGGCGCCCGATTCGCGCGCCATCTGCACGATCTCGCGGCTCGTCGTGCCGCGCACGATGGAGTCGTCGACGAGCAGCACGTTCTTGTCCTTGAATTCGGACGGGATCGCGTTCAGCTTCTGGCGCACCGACTTCTTGCGCATCGCCTGGCCCGGCATGATGAACGTGCGGCCGACGTAGCGGTTCTTGATGAAGCCTTCGCGGTATTCGACGCCCAGTTTCAGCGCGAGCTGGATGGCGGCCGGACGCGACGAATCCGGGATCGGCATCACGACGTCGATCTCTTCGACCGGAATCTCCTTGCGGATCTTCTCGGCCAGGTATTCGCCCATGCGCAGTCGGGTGGCGTACACGGAGGCGCCGTCGATCACGGAGTCCGGGCGGGCCAGGTAGACGTATTCGAACGCGCACGGATTCAGCGACGGATTCTCGGCGCACTGGCGGGTGTGCAGCTGGCGATCGGCGTCGACCCAGACGGCTTCGCCCGGCGCGATGTCGCGCACGAAGCGGAAGCCCAGGCCTTCCAGCGCGACGGATTCGCTGGCGACGAGGTATTCGGGGCCGTTTTCCGTCTCGTTGATGCCGAGGCACAGCGGGCGGATGCCGAACGGGTCGCGGAACGCGAGCAGGCCATGGCCGGCGATCTGGGCGATGACGGCGTACGCGCCGCGCACGCGGCGGTGCACGTGCGCGACGGCCTTGAACACGGCGTCCGGATCGAGCGAGTAGCCGTCGGCGGCCGTGGCGATCTCGTGGGCCAGCACGTTCAGCAGGACTTCCGAGTCGGAGTTCGTGTTGACGTGGCGGCGGTCGATGCGGAACAGCTCTTCCTTCAGTTGTTCCTGGTTCGTGAGGTTACCGTTGTGCGCAAGGGTGATGCCGAACGGGGCATTCACGTAGAACGGCTGCGCTTCCTCTTCGCTGGACGAGCCGGCGGTCGGGTAGCGGCAGTGGCCAATGCCGGAATTGCCTTGCAGCGAACGCATGTTACGCGTGCGGAAGACGTCTCGCACGAGGCCGTTGGCCTTGTACATCGAGAACATGCTGCTGTGATTGGTTGCAATCCCCGCTGCGTCCTGACCGCGGTGCTGCAACAGCAGCAACGCATCATATAACAGCTGGTTGACGGGGGCTTGCGAGACGACGCCGACGATGCCACACATGGTGTGCTCCTAAACTTGGACAGCTAGACAAAAGGGTGTTTCAAAACTGCACGTGCTGCGCGAAGGCAGCGGGCAAGAAAGGTTTGACGGTGCGCGCTCCGGTTTCCGCCATGGGCGAGAACAGCGCGTCTTTCCAGAAAGCCTGTTGGGGGATGGATGTCATCCCGCACAATATGACGCCGGCCAGCACGATCACAATACCCCGGCCCAATCCGAACAGGCCGCCGAGTCCGCGGTCGGCCAGGGACAGGCCGGAGGCCTCGATCAGGGCGCTGATCGCAAGGGCCAGCAGGCCCATCAGCACGCGCACGCCGAGGAACAGTGCAATGAAGGCAACGATCAGCCGCAAGGCTTCGCCCGGAATCACGGATGGTAGCATGGGTGCCAGTTTCGCGCCGAAGGCGTTGGCCACGATGAAGGCCGCCACCCAGCCGACCAGCGACAGGATTTCCTTCACCAGGCCGCGCATGGTGCTGATGACGACCGACGAGATCAGGATGAACAACACCACGTAGTCGAAAATCGTCACGGCTTCAATCGAATCAGACCGGGGTCATGGCGCCGGACAAGCCCAGGCGGCCCAGCTTGGCGCGTACTTTCTCGGCGTCTTCCTTGTTCAGGGGGCCGACTCTAACGCGGATCAGTTCGCCGGAGGGGGTGGACGTCTTCTGCGTGTACGACGAGATGCCCGCTTCGCGCAGCTTCGCTTGCACTTCCGCCGCCTTTTCCTGGCTCGACAGCGCGGCCACCTGCAGCACGAAGCGCTGCGACGAGGCCTCGGCCGGTTTGTCCTTCTCCGCCGGCTTGCCTTCCAGGATGGCCATGGCGCGCGCCGCGTCGTCCTTCGGCTTCACGGGCTTGTCCTCGGCCTTCTTCGCCTTCTCCCGGGCTTCACGCGCGAGGCGCTCCGCCTTCTCGTGCTCGGCCCGGTCGTGCTCGGCCTTCGCGCGTTCCGCCTTTTCCTTCTCGGCGAGGCGCGCCTCGGCCTTCGCATCCTTGTGCTCGGCCGCGGGCGTTTCCTTGTGTTCGGGCTTGTGCTCGACCTTCGGCTCCGGTTTCGGCGCGATCACGGCCGGCGGCTGCGTCGCGGCGCTCTCCGGCCTGGCGGCGGCGACGGCGGCCGGGGCCTTCGCGGCGGGCGCGGGCGGCGGTGCGTCGACCACTTCCTCGCCCTTGTCGACGCTGTCCGCGGCGGACACGGCCTTGTCGGCGGCCGGCACGGGCAGCGGCGCGGCCTTGTCTTTCGCGGGAATCTGGATCGCGATGTCGCCGGCGAGCGGCTTGGGCTCGGAATCGAGGAGCATCGGCAGGCCGACGGCGGCCGCGAGCGCCAACGCAATCGCGCCGACGAGGCGGCGCCGGGCGCGCTTCTTTTCGGGGAGCATGGGGTCGGCACCGGGACGGCGCGATGCGCCGCCACCGGCATTGCTGGCGCGTTTGGCGCGGGCGCGCTCGCCAATCGCGGCGTCGTCGTCCTTGCTGTAGAAGCGGCCACTGTCCTCGGTGAGGCGGTCCTGCTTGCTTTTACGGGAGAACAAGCCCATGCGGTGTCACGTCAATGAAGAGAGGATTTACGGGCTGCCATCACGCCAGCCACGGTATAGAACGAGCCAAAGACCACTATTCTATCATCCTGTCCGGCCCGGCTTGTTGCATCTGCGAATGCATCGGCCGGATTCGCGAACGTTTTGACCGAGAATTCGTCGTCTTTCGCACCACTCGGCTTCAATGCCTGCAGCTTCTCGGCCAGCACGGCCGGGTCGGCCGACCGGGGCGACGGCAGCGCCGTCACGCACCAGTGGTCGATGGTCGGCGCCAGGTGGGCGATGACGGCGTCGATGTCCTTGTCCTGCATGATGCCGAACACGGCGTACGTGAACCGGTGGAACCCCATATTGCCCAGGTTCTGGGCGAGCGTCGCGGCCGCGTGCGGGTTGTGCGCGACGTCGAGAATCGTCGTCGGACGGCCCGCCAGCACCTGGAAGCGGCCCGGCAATTCGACCATCGCAAGGCCCGCGCGCGTTTCCTGCGCACCGACCGGCAGCCTGTTCCGCAGCGCTTCCAGCGCGGCCAGCGCGGCCGATGCGTTCAGCAGCTGGTTGGCGCCGCGCAGCGCCGGATACGCGAGCGAATTGCGGCGCTGCGTGCGGCCGCCGTAGGCCCACTGCTGCTTGTCGCCCTGGTAGTTGAAATCGCGGCCCAGCAGCCACAGGTCGGCACCGATGTCTTCCGCATGCTTGATCAGCGCTTGCGGCGGCTGCGGATCGCTGCAGATCGCGGGCTTCCCGGGACGGAAGATGCCGGCCTTCTCGAAGCCGATCTCTTCGCGCGTGTCGCCGAGATAATCCTTGTGGTCGATGTCGATGCTCGTGACGATGGACACGTCCGCATCGATCACGTTCACGGCATCCAGGCGGCCGCCGAGACCCACTTCCAGGATCGCCACGTCGACGCCGGACGTCGACAGCAGGTGCATGATCGCGAGCGTCGTGAATTCGAAATACGTGAGGTCGATGTCGCCGCGGCGCGCCTCGACCTCGTTGAAGGCGGCGATGAGCTTGTCGTCGCTGGCCATGTCGCCGTTGATGCGGGCGCGCTCGTTGAAGTCGAGGAAGTGCGGCTTGATGTACAGGCCGACTTTGTAGCCGCTCTGCAGCAGGATGGCTTCCAGCATGGCGCAGGTCGAGCCCTTGCCGTTGGTGCCCGCGACCATGATCACGGGGCAGGAAAAGGCGAGGCCCATGCGCTCCTTGACGGCGCGCACACGGTCCAGGCCCATGTCGATGTGGGTTTCGGCATGGCGCGACTCGAGCAGCGCCAGCCAGTCGGGCAAGGTAGTCGGCAGGTTAGGCATGGGATGGCTTCCGGAATGCGCGCGGCCGGCTGCTTTGCACAAGCAGCCGGCCGCGCGGTGACAGCGAATCAGGCGATGACGTCGGCCGGCTGGCTTTGCAGCAGGGCGAGCAGTTGCGCGATTTCTTCGCGCATCTTGCGGCGGTCGACGATCATGTCGATGGCGCCTTTTTGCAGCAGGAACTCGGAACGCTGGAAGCCTTCCGGCAGTTTTTCACGCACCGTGTTCTCGATCACGCGCGGACCTGCGAAGCCGATCAGGGCCTTCGGTTCGGCGATGACGACGTCGCCCATGAACGCGAACGAAGCGGACACGCCGCCCGTCGTCGGGTCGGTCAGCACGCTGATGAACGGCAGTTTTTTCTCGGCCAGCTTGGTCAGCATCGACGTGGTCTTGGCCATCTGCATCAACGACAGCAGGCCTTCCTGCATGCGCGCGCCGCCGCTGGCGGTAATGCAGATGAACGGCACCTTCTGCTCGAGCGCCACCTGGGCGCCGCGCACGAAGCGCTCGCCGTTCACGGAACCCATCGTGCCGGCCATGAATTCGTAGGCGAAGCAGGCGACCACGACCGGCAGGCTCATGATCGAACCGCCCTGCACGACCATCGAATCGGTCTCGCCGGTGGCTTCCATCGCGTCCTTCAGACGATCAGGATATTTCTTGCTGTCTTTGAACTTGAGGGTATCGACCGGCAGCACGTCCTGGCCGATCTCGTAGCGGCCGCCCTCGTCGAGCAGTGCGTCGAGGCGCTCGCGGGCGCGGATGCGCATGTGGTGGCTGCATTTCGGGCAGACATGCAGGTTCGACTCCAGGTCGGCGCGGTACAGGACCGACTCGCACGACGGGCACTTGACCCACAGGCCTTCGGGCATGGTCTGGCGTTTGGCGGCATCGGAGCGCTGGATCCGGGGGGGCAGCAGCTTTTCCAACCAACTCATGTTCTCTCCTTTGCGGCAATTCTGGAATTGGGCGTAGTGTAGCCGTTCGCATCAGGCTTGTCGAATTCTTGCCGTTAATTACTTGCCTTCTTAGCAAAGTTGCGCTAGCAGACATGAGAACCGGGGCGCTTGGCCCCGGTAATGTCGTGCACGATCCCGGCGTCAGCGCACGGCAGCCTCGCCGACCTCCGCCGTCGTGAATTCGAAGCCGCCGATGCGGGCTGCGACCAGATTGTAAATCCACGCACCGAAGGCAGCGCCGATGAAGGCGCCTACCGCGTAGGCCACCGGCATCATGATCAGCATGGCGATGCCGGCGCCTGCAGGCATGAACGATGACATGAACAACCCGGCCAGTACGACGACGGGGATGGCGGTGATGAGATAGACAGCGGCCATGACCTTGGCCGACTGCACGACGGAAACCTGCACGATTTGTTTTTTCATGATGGATGCCGGGGTTGAGTGGAAGAAAACTGCACTTCCACTCTATCGCTCCATTTCCACCAAGAAAATCGACCGCATCAAAAAACACCGGGGTCAGCTCCCGATTTCGAGCAATTTCCCAAATTCGGGGTCAGAGCACATTTTCTCGAAAATGTGCTCTGACCCCGAATTTGGGCAATAAAAAACCGGGGCATGCCCCGGTTCGTGTCGTGCTGCGGATGAATCAGCGGGCGTCCAGCGCTTCCCGGATCCCGGCGACGAAGGCGCGCACGGCCGCGGGCCCCTGCTCTTTCGGCGTGTTTTCCAGTTCCTGGATGATGCGGCTGCCGATGACGACCGCGTCGGCGACGCTCGCCACCGATTTCGCCGTCTGCGCGTCGCGGATGCCGAAGCCCACGCCGATCGGCAGCTTGACGTGCTCGCGGATCGCGGCCACGCGCTTGGCCACGTCGGCCGTGTCGATGCCGCCGGCACCCGTCACGCCCTTCAGCGACACGTAGTAGCTGAAGCCGCTGCCGTGGCGCGCCACCTGCTTCACGCGTTCCGTGGTCGACGTCGGTGCGAGCAGGAAGATCACGTCGAGGTCGTTGGCCTTCATCTCGGCCGCGAACGCTTCGCATTCCTCCGGCGGGTAGTCGACGACGATGGCGCCGTCGGCACCGGCCGCCTTCGCGCGGCGGACGAATTCGCTCTGGCCCATGCGCTCGATCGGGTTCGCGTAGCCCATCAGCACGACCGGCGTGTGCTGGTTCGTTTTTCGAAACTCGGCGACGTAGCCGAACACGTCAGTCATGCTGACGCCGAAAGTGAGCGCCCGCTCGCAGGCGCGCTGGATGACGGGGCCTTCCGCCATCGGGTCGGAGAACGGGACACCCAGTTCGAGGACGTCGGCGCCGCCTTCCACGAGGGCGTGCAGCAGCGGGACGGTCAGTTCCGGGGCCGGGTCGCCGGCGGTGATGAAGGTGACGAGGCCGGTCTTGCCCTGTTCCTTGAGGGCGTCGAAAGTTTGTGCGATACGGGACATGCTGTTATTCCTTATTCTGTGGTTGCAAACGATGGATGGGGGCTCAGCCGAAGTTGAGTCCCGCCCGTTGCGCCACGGTGTGCATGTCCTTGTCGCCGCGGCCCGACAGGTTGACCAGGATGATCTGGTCCTTGGGCAGGGTCGGCGCCAGCTTGGCGGCGTAGGCGATCGCGTGCGACGATTCCAGCGCGGGGATGATGCCCTCGATGCGGCAGCAGTCGTGGAAGGCGGCCAGCGCCTCGTCGTCCGTGATCGACACGTATTCCGCACGCTGGCTGTCCTTCAGCCACGCGTGTTCCGGTCCGACGCCCGGATAATCCAGGCCCGCCGACACCGAATGCGTCTCGATGATCTGGCCATGCTCGTCCTGCAGCAGATAGGTGCGGTTGCCGTGCAGGACGCCCGGGAAGCCGGCCGTCAGCGACGCCGCGTGCTTGCCCGAGTCGAGGCCCTCTCCCGCCGCCTCGACGCCCACGAGCTTCACGCCCGGCTCGTCGATGTACGGATAAAAGATGCCCATCGCGTTCGAGCCGCCGCCGATGCAGGCGACGACGTAGTCCGGCTGGCGGCCCGTCATCTGCGGCATCTGCACGCGGCATTCCTCGCCGATCACGGACTGGAAGTCGCGCACCATCATCGGATACGGGTGCGGACCGGCCACGGTGCCGATGATGTAGAACGTGTTCTCGATGTTCGTGACCCAGTCGCGCATCGCTTCGTTGAGCGCGTCCTTCAAGGTCTTGGAGCCCGACTCCACCGGCACGACGGTCGCACCCAGCAGTTTCATGCGGTAGACGTTCTGCGCCTGGCGCTTGACGTCCTCGCTCCCCATATAGATGACGCATTCGAGGCCGAAGCGGGCGCAGATCGTGGCCGTCGCGACGCCGTGCTGGCCGGCGCCCGTCTCGGCGATGATGCGCGGCTTGCCCATGCGTTTCGCGAGCAGCGCCTGGCCGATCACGTTGTTGATCTTGTGGGCGCCCGTGTGGTTCAGGTCTTCGCGCTTGAAGAAGATCTGCGCACCGCGATTTTCCTTAGCATTCTGTTCCGACCAGCGCCGGGCGTGGTAGACGGGCGACGGCCGGCCGACGAAGTGCGCCAGCTCGTAGCGGAATTCTTCGAGGAATTCGGGATCCTGGCTGTAGCGCGCGTACGCGTCGTTCAGCTCGGCCAGCGCGTGGCTCAGCGTCTCGGCGACGAACGAGCCGCCGTACGGGCCGAAGTGGCCGGTGGTGTCCGGCAGCTGATAGTCGGAGGTCTTGAACAGCGCCTGGGCGCCGTTAACTTGATTCGCTTTCATGGTGTTCCTGGCTCAAATGGGTGGCATCGCCTGCCCGCACCGCGTCGATGAACGCGGCAATCTTGCGGGCATCCTTGATCCCCTTCGCCGCCTCGACACCGCTACTGATGTCGACCGCGAAGGGGCGTACTTGCGCCACCGCGCCAGTCACGTTGTGTACGCTCAAGCCACCACTCAAAACGACCCGAGGCGCGAGCTCTTTTGGAATAAGAGACCAATCGAAAACCTTTCCTGCGCCGCCGTAGGCATCCACGTACGTGTCGAGCAGCAAACCCGAGAACCAGGGAGAATCGGCGCGGTATTGAGTTTCCGATTCTAGCAAATCGGCGGCGGTCGTGTCAGGTTTTACCCGGAATGCCCGCGTGAACGGGCGTTGCACCGCCTGCGCCAGTTGCGCGCATGCCTCCGGTGTTTCGTCGCCGTGGAATTGCAGCAGCGACACCGGCCCCGCCGCGACAACGGCACGGACCTCGTCCACGGTCGCGTTGACGAACAGCGCGACGGCGTTCACGTATGGCGGCAGTTCACGGGCCAGCTCGGCGTAGCGCTCCGCGGTGACGTAACGGGGGCTCTTGGCGTAGAACACGAAGCCGAGGGCGTCGGCGCCGGCGTCGACGGCAGCGTGCAGGTCTTGTTCGCGGGTGATGCCGCAGATTTTGATTCGGGTACGGGGCATATCGAGGGGTTATCGAGCGGTTATCGAGCGGTTATCGAGCGGTTATCGAGCGGTTATCGAGGGGTCAGAGCCCGGTGTTGCTTTTTAAGGGGCTCTGACCCCGGAGTCGAGGGGCTCTGACCCCGGAGTCGCCGGCCGTTGCTCAGCCAAATATGGGTTATAACGGGCGCTACCACTCACCACCGGGGTCAGAGCCCTAAAGGAAACACCGGGCTCTGACCCCTCTCCTGACCCCTCTCCTGCGGCAGCCCCCACTTCGGATCGTAGTCGATTGTAGCAAGGTAAAGCCCATCCGGCATGAAGGTGGGCGCCGCGGCGTCGCGCGAGCGCGCGTCCAGCACCTCGGCCATCCAGCCAGGCTCGTTGCGTCCGGTCCCCACGTAGATCAGCGAGCCGACGATGTTGCGCACCATGTGATGCAGGAACGCGGACGCGCGCACCGTGAACACGATGATGTCGCCCATCCGTTCGATGTTCACCTCATGCATCTGCTTGATCGGCGAATTCGCCTGGCAGCCGGATGCGCGGAAGCTGGAAAAATCGTGCGTGCCGATCAGGTGCGCGGCGGCTTCCCGCATGCGCTCGACGTCGAGCGGGCGGAACACCCAGCCGGCGCGTCCGGCCAGCAGCGCCGACGGATTGGCGTGGTTGTACAGCACGTAGTGATAGGTGCGCGAGCGGGCCGAGAAGCGCGCGTGGAAGTCCTGCCCTTCGGCGTCCGGTGCCACGACGTGGGCCCAGCGCACGACGATCGACTCGGGCAGGAACGCGTTCGTACCGCGCACCCATGATTGCGGGGCGCGGTCGAGGTCCGTGTCGAAATGGACGACCTGCTCGATGGCGTGGACGCCGGCGTCGGTGCGGCCGGCGCACGTCGTCGCGAGCCGCGTGCAGGCAAATTTCTCGAGCGCGATCTCCAGCTGGTCCTGGACCGTGTCGCGCGATGGTTGTTTCTGATACCCGTTCCAGGCGGTGCCCACATACTGGACACCCAATGCGATACGTGTCAAATCGTCCTGCCTTACACCAGTGCCGCGCGCATCGAGTTGGCGCGTGCCGCCTGCTCGGGATTGCCGCCGCGGATGACTTCTTCGAGCAGCTCGCGCGCCCCTTCCTTGTCGCCGATCTCCTGGTAAGCGATGGCCAGGTCCAGCTTCGTCTCCATCTCCATGTGCGAGGCGGACAACGCGGCCGGCTCCGCCGGTTCGGCCGGCGCGGCAAACTGCGGCTCGGACAGCGACTGCACTTCCGGCAGCGGCAGCGAACCGTCGGCCGGCAGGTCGAGGTCGAAGCCGCCGACGTCGAACTGCGGCGTGGCCGGTTCCAGCACGATGCGGTCATGCTCGGCGAACGGCGCGTCGGCCGGTGCCGGCGTGGCCGGGATGTCGAACAGGTGCTCGTCCAGCGCGGCCGTCGGGATCGAGGCCGCCGAATTTGCAACCGAACCTTCTGCACGCGGCGTCTCGTCCAGGCCGAAGTCCATCGCGTCGAGGTCGAACAGCGGATCGCGCGCCGGCTGCTCCGGTTCCGGCGGCAGGTTGGCCTGCAGTTCCGTCGGCAGGTCGGGCAGGTCGAATTCGCGGGCCAGGTTGGCCATCTCGATGTCGGCGGCGGCAGCGGTGCTTGCAGCCGCAGCCGCCGCCGGCGCCAGCAAATCATCGTCCGTGTGCACTTCCAGTTGCGGCACCGGGTTCGCGGCCGGGGCGGCGAAGTCCATGTCGAACGAGAAGTCGAGCGGGTCGTGTTCGGCCTTGTCGAGTGCGACAGCCGGCTCGGCCGCCGGCGGCTCGGCCGGCTTCTCGAACGCGCTCATGTCGAAGTCGAGATCGTGCACGCCGCCCAGGTCGGCGGCTGGTTCCGCGGCCGCTTGCGGCGCGGGCGCCGGCTCGACCGGTTCGAAGGCGAGGCCGCCCAGGTCGAAGTCGAGCACGTGATCGTCTTCCATCGGCGCGGGTTCGGTCGACGGGGCGTTGGTGACGGGCGCCGGGGCCGGCTGCGCGGTCGCCATCGCGTCGGCGAAATGCTGGCTGAAGTCCAGCGGCTCGCCCGCCAGCGCCGCCGTCGGCGTGGCCTGCGGGTCGGGCGCGCTGAACACGTCGTCCAGCTCCTTCGACAGCAGGGCCTGCTGGCCCAGTTCTTCGGTGCTCGCCACCGGACCGCTTGGTGCGGCGGTGTGCTGGTACAGCGGGTTGAGCGGATCGATGGTGAGGCCCAGCGCGGCGGCCTGCGCCCACTCGTCGCCCTGCCCGCGCGTCATGCTGTAGAGTTCCGCGGCCTGCGTCTCGAACGCGCGCTGGTCCTTGCGCGCGGCATAGATCTCGAGCAGCTTCAGGCGCACCGGATAGCGTTCCGGATGCGTGCGCAGGGCTTCCTTGAGGATTTCCTCGGCCTGGGCATCGCGGCCATAGGCGATGTAGACGTCGGCTTCCGCCACCGGATCCACCTCGTTCGTGTCGAGCTGGCTGGCGGACGGCGCGAAGCTGGAATTGAAGACGCTGTTGTTCGTGTCGACGCTCTGGCCGCCCGTCTCCGCGAACATCGAGTGCGCGGGTTCGCTCGGCACGCCGAGGATAGCCGGTTCCGGCACCACCTTGACGACCTTCTTCTTGCGGCGCTGGGCGACGAGCAGGCCGCCGAGCAGCAGCGCGGCCGCGCCGCCGCCGACCAGCGACAGGTTCTGCATGATGAAGTCCATCAGGCCCGGTTCCGGCGGCGCGCCGGCGGGCTTCGCGGCCGGCTTGATGGTCGGCAGCTTTTGCGGTGCCGGCGCTTGTGCGTGCTGTGCCGGCGGTGTCGTGGCGGCAGGCGCGGCAGCGTTCTTTTCCGCCTCGGCGCCGGCCTTGCTCTTGATGGTGGCGATCTTCTCGAGGTCGTTCACGTTGCGTTCGAGCTCGCGCACGCGCGTCTGCGCGTCGGCCAGTTCCTTCTCCTTGGCGATGCGGTCCTCGGCGCTCATCGTCGTGCCCTTGCCGGCCGGGGTGCTCGGGGCGGCTTTCGACAGGCGGAGCTGGTCCTGCGATTCGTTCGCGGCGGTCGGGCGCTCCTCGACCTTGGCCGTGATCTTGCCGGCCGCGCTCTGCCCCGCCTGCGGGGTCTTGACGGGTTCGGAGGCGCCGACCTGGCCCGCCAGCTTGTTACGGTAGGCGTTGAAGTCGGCCGCGTGGGCGACGACGACGCCGTGTGCCTCGGTATCGTCCGTAGCGCGCACGGCATCGCCCGCCGGCACGGTCAGGATGCGCCCCGATTTCAGGCGGTTCATGTTGTTGCCGATGAAGGCATCCGGATTGGCGCGGTACAGCGCCACGAGCATCATGTCGAGCGACACGTCGACGGGTTTCAGCTGGGTGGCGATGCGGCCCAGGCTGTCGCCCGGCTTGACGCGGTAGCGTGACGACGCTGCCGTCTCGGCCGCCGGCCTGGGCGCTTCCGTGGTCTCGGCACGGGCGGCACGGCGCGGACGCTCGGCAGCCGGCGCGGTCGAAGGTTGCGCCGGCGCGGGCGCCGCTTCCGTGCGCGGACGCGCGGATTCGCTCGCCGCGACCTGCGCCGACTGCGTCGCGCGCAGCTCGGCCGGATCGAGCAGGAACGTGTATTCGCGTACGAGGCGGCCGTTATTCCACGACAGTTCGAGCAGCATGTCGACGAACGGCTCGTTCAGCGGCTGCGTGGAGCTGACGCGGATGAACTGGCGTCCGCCGCGCTGCTCGACGTTGAAGCGCAGCGACAGCAGCGCCGGATTGAAATCGATGTTGGCCGCCTTGAACGCTTCCGGCGACGCCAGCTTCGCGGTGAGGCCGGACGCCTCGTCGCCGGACACCGCCGTCAGTTCGATTTCGGCGCGCAAGGGCTGGCCGAGTGCGGACAACACCGTGAGCTTGCCGAGGCCGGCCGCGTGGGCCGCCGACGTCAGGACCAGCGCACTTGCGACCGCCGCAGTGAGCTTTTTCAGTGCGGACGACTTCATCGGGAGGCGGGGAGTGACATGCATAGGTTCGAGAGCGACGTGGCCGGAGGTCTCAGGAACATATCATCATGCACTGTGGCATGCAAGTTCCGCAGGGAGAAACATTCAAGGAGTCTGACGTATGTAGACGGTCTATTCAGACTTATGATGTTTTTTGGATGATCCGGTGTCAATTCGCTACCAGATCCAGAATGACAGAGGGCGGCTGGGGGCCGCCCTTCCTTCACCCGCAGGTGATACGCATCACTTGTCCAGCACGATGCGCAGCATGCGGCGCAGCGGCTCGGCGGCGCCCCACAGCAGCTGGTCGCCGACGGTGAACGCGGAGATGTACTCCGGGCCCATCGACATCTTGCGCACGCGGCCGACCGGGATCGTCAGGCTGCCCGTGACGGCGGCCGGGGTCAGGTCGCGCACCGACGCTTCGCGCGTGTTCGGCACGAACTTCACCCACTGGTTGTCGTTCGCGATGATGTCGTTGATCTCGTCCAGCGGCACGTCCTTCTTCAGCTTGATCGTCAGCGCCTGCGAGTGGCAGCGCATCGCGCCGATGCGGACGCACAGGCCGTCGACCGGGATCACATTGGAGCCGTTGTGACGGCCCAGGATCTTGTTGGTCTCGGCGCCGCCCTTCCACTCTTCCTTCGACTGGCCGTTGCCCAGGTCCTTGTCGATCCAGGGGATCAGGTTGCCGGCCAGCGGCACGCCGAACTGCTTCGTTTCTTCGGCCGACAGGCCGTGCTGGGTGGCCAACACGCCGCGGTCGATTTCCAGGATCGCCGATGCCGGGTCGTCCAGCAGGTTCTTGACGGCCGAGTTGATGGTGCCGAACTGGGTCAGCAGCTCGCGCATGTGCTGCGCGCCGCCGCCCGATGCGGCCTGGTACGTCATCGACGTCATCCAGTCGACCAGATCGTTCTTGAACAGGCCGCCGAGACCCATCAGCATGCACGACACGGTGCAGTTACCGCCGATGAAGTTCTTCACGCCGTTCACCATCGCGTCCTTGATGACGTTCAGGTTGACCGGGTCGAGCACGATGACGGCGTCGTCGCTCATGCGCAGGGTCGACGCGGCGTCGATCCAGTAGCCGTTCCAGCCGGCGGCGCGCAGCTTCGGGAACACTTCGGTCGTGTAGTCGCCGCCCTGGCACGAGATGATGATCTCGCATTTCGACAGTTCGGCGATGTCGGTTGCGCTTTTCAGCTTGGTTTCGTTCTTCGCCATTTTCGGGGCAATGCCACCCGGATTCGACGTGGTGAAGAACACCGGCTCGATGTGGGCGAAATCGCCCTCGTCCTGCATGCGCTGCATGAGGACCGAACCGACCATGCCGCGCCAACCAACCAGACCTACTAGTTTCATTTTGATCCCTCTTTTAAAAATGTTCCGCCCAAGCCGGGCGTATTCCTGGTCAACCCAATGCCTTGAGGACGGCGTCGCCCATCTGTTCCGTGCCGACCTTCGTCGTGCCTTCTTCGTAGATGTCCGGCGTGCGCAGGCCCTGGGCCAGCACCTTCTTGACGGCGTTCTCGATGCGGTCGGCCTGTTCCGCCTTGCCCAGCGAGAAGCGCAGCATCATCGCGGCGGACAGGATCGTCGCCAGCGGATTCGCGACGCCCTTGCCCGCGATGTCCGGCGCCGAACCGTGCGACGGCTCGTACAGGCCCTTGTTGTTCGCATCCAGCGATGCCGACGGCAGCATGCCGATCGAACCGGTCAGCATCGCGGCCGCATCGGACAGGATGTCGCCGAACATGTTGCCGGTGACGATCACGTCGAACTTCTTCGGCGCGCGCACAAGCTGCATCGCGGCGTTATCGACGTACATGTGTTCGAGCTCGACGTCCTGGTATTCCTTGTGCACGTCGGTGACGATGTCGCGCCAGAACTGGAAGGTCTCCAGCACGTTGGCCTTGTCGACGCTCGTCACGCGGCGGTCGCGCTTGCGCGCGGCCTGGAACGCGACGTGGGCGATGCGGCGGATCTCGCCTTCCGCATAGCGCATCGTGTCGAAGCCTTCGCGCTGGCCCGCGAACGGACCGTCCGGGCACTCGCGCACGCCGCGCGGCTTGCCGAAGTAGATGTCGCCCGTCAGTTCGCGGATGATCAGGATGTCCAGGCCCGACACGACTTCCGGCTTCAGCGTGGAGGCGCCGGCCAGTTCCGGATACAGGATCGCGGGACGCAGGTTGGCGAACAGGCCCAGCTCCTTGCGCAGGCCCAGGATGGCCTGTTCCGGACGCAGCGCGCGCTCCAGCGAATCGTACTTGTAGTCGCCGACGGCGCCGAACAGCACGGCGTCCGCGGCCTTCGCCAGCGCCAGCGTGCCTTGCGGCAGCGGGTGGCCGTGCGCGGCATAGCCGGCGCCGCCGACGTCCGCGCTTTCCAGTTCGAAGGACTCGCCCAGCACGTTCAGCACCTTGACGGCTTGCGCGGTGATTTCGGGACCGATGCCGTCGCCCGGCAGGATGGCAATCTTCATGTTCTTGTTCTCGTTCAGATGGTGTTGGCGAGCCACGGCTGCGCGCGCAGGTGGCGCTCTTCGTAGGCGCGGATGTCGTCGGCGTGGCGCAGCGTGAGGCCGATGTCGTCCAGGCCGTTCAGCAGGCAGTACTTGCGGAAGTCGTCGATGGCGAATTCGAACGCGAATGTGCCGTCCGGCGTGCCCACGGTCTGCTTTTCGAGGTCGACGACGAGCTTGTAGCCGGGGAATGCCTTCACTTCATTCATCAACTGGTCGACCTTCGCTTCGTCCAGCACGATCGGCAGCAGGCCGCCCTTGAAGCAGTTGTTGAAGAAGATGTCGGCGAAGCTCGGCGCGATGATCGCGCGGAAGCCATACTGCTGCAGGGCCCACGGCGCGTGCTCGCGCGACGAGCCGCAGCCGAAGTTCTTGCGGGTCAGCAGGATCGACGCGCCGGCGTAGCGCGGCTGGTTCAGCACGAAGTCCGGATTGACCGGACGGTTCGAATTGTCCATGCCCGGTTCGCCGTGGTCGAGATAACGCCATTCGTCGAACAGGTTGGGGCCGAAGCCGGTGCGGCGGATCGACTTGAGGAACTGCTTCGGAATGATGGCGTCGGTGTCGACGTTGGCCCGGTCCAGCGGGACCACCAGTCCTTCGTGTACGGTGAATTTATCCATGATTATTTACCACCAGCGCCCGTGATCACTTGGCCAACTTTCTGCACGTCCTTCCCGACGCCCGAAATGGTGTTGCAGCCGGCTGCGGCGATTGCGATGAGTGCGAGAGCAATGATTTTCTTCATATGAGCTTAGTCAGTCGGGGTCAGAGCACACCCGGGAAAACCGTGCTCTGACCCCGAATTGTCGGTTTAGATTTTACGAACATCGACGAAATGACCGGCGATACCTGCCGCCGCGGCCATGGCCGGCGACACCAGGTGCGTGCGGCCGCCCTGGCCCTGGCGGCCTTCGAAGTTGCGGTTCGACGTCGAGGCGCAGCGCTCGCCCGGTTCCAGGCGGTCGGCGTTCATCGCAAGGCACATCGAGCAGCCCGGCTCGCGCCATTCGAAGCCGGCGGCCTTGAAGATCTGGTCCAGGCCTTCGCGTTCCGCCTGCTCCTTCACGAGGCCGGAGCCCGGCACCACCATCGCCAGCTTCACGTTCGACGCGCGCTGGCGGCCGCGCACGATGGCGGCGGCGGCGCGCAGGTCTTCGATGCGCGAGTTGGTGCAGGAACCGATGAACACCTTGTCGATGCGGATGTCTTCCATCGCGGTGTTCGGCTTCAGGTCCATGTAGACCAGCGCTTTTTCCATCGCGTCGCGCTTGACGGGGTCTTTTTCCTTGTCCGGATCGGGCACGCGGCCGTCGATCGTCGTGACCTGCTCGGGCGACGTGCCCCAGGTCACCTGCGGACGGATCTCGGCGGCATTCAGCTGCACGACGAGGTCGAATTTCGCACCCGGATCCGAGTGCAGGGTGCGCCAGTAGGCGACGGCCTGTTCCCACTGCGGACCCACCGGTGCGAACGGGCGGCCCTTGACGTACTCGATGGTCGTGTCGTCGACGGCGACCATGCCGGCGCGCGCGCCCGCTTCGATCGCCATGTTGCAGACGGTCATGCGGCCTTCCATCGACAGCGAGCGGATCGTCGAGCCGCCGAATTCGATGGCATAGCCCGTGCCGCCGGCGGTGCCGATCTTGCCGATCACCGCCAGCACGATGTCCTTGGCGGTCACGCCGGCCGGCAGTTCACCGTCGACCTGCACCAGCATCGATTTGGATTTCTTCGCGAGCAGCGTCTGCGTGGCCATCACGTGCTCGACTTCCGACGTGCCGATGCCGTGGGCCAGCGCGCCGAACGCGCCGTGCGTCGACGTGTGCGAGTCGCCGCACACGACGGTCATGCCCGGCAGGGTCGCGCCCTGCTCCGGGCCGATCACGTGCACGATGCCCTGGCGCTTGTCGTTCATGTTGAAGTACGTGACGCCGAAGGACTTGGTGTTGTTGTCCAGCGTCTCGACCTGCAGGCGCGAGGTCGGGTCGGCGATGCCATGCGAGCGGTCGGTGGTCGGCACGTTGTGGTCGGCTACGGCAAGATTGGCCGAAGTGCGCCATAGCGGGCGGCCGGCTTCGCGCAGGCCTTCGAACGCCTGCGGGCTAGTGACTTCGTGGACCAGGTGACGGTCGATATACAGCACGGTGGTGCCATCCGCATCGGCACGCACGACATGCGAATCCCAAAGTTTGTCGTAGAGCGTTTTTAACATGTTAAATCCAGTAAAGCGACCGCTACATGCGGGCATGGTCTTTGATTATGCCATATTTGTGCAATGCGGAAGCAATGCCCTTCGA
The DNA here is from genome assembly GCF_030411975.2 of Massilia orientalis. NCBI lineage: Bacteria > Pseudomonadati > Pseudomonadota > Betaproteobacteria > Burkholderiales > Oxalobacteraceae > Massilia > Massilia orientalis. The sequence goes on from NZ_JASNRB020000012.1 coordinate 125,730, forward strand.
GCACGATTATTCCAATGAACTCATCCGTATAAAAATTTTGTTCGGACCCATTTGCAGACATACAAATAAAAAAAGCCTGCGCATTTCCTGCGCAGGCTTTTCGTAGCTTTGTGGCAAAAATGACGCAACCGCTGTTCAGGTCCTTTTATGCTGCAAGGCGGACGGTCGTGCGGCAGCCGTCCATCAGGAACGACAGGCCGACGACCAGCACGAGCGAGCCTTCGGCCGAACGCGCCGTACCAGTGATGCCTTCGACGTTCAGCGCGGTCATCGGCTTGATCACCAGGTCGGCCGTGCCGTCGACGGCTTCCACCGCGATGATGTACGGCTGCGGGGCGTTGATGACGATGCCCACGCGCTCGACGCATGCCTCGTAGCCGAGCGACAGCGCCAACGAACGCACCGGCAGCGGACGGCCCTGGTCCTTCAGCACCGGGGCGCCGCCGACCTGCATGAAGGTCTCCGGCAGTTCGACGACGCGCTCGACCACGGCCATCGGCAGGGCCAGCTGCGCGCCCGACGTCGACACGAGCATGGTCGGCACGATCGACAGTTCGATCGGCAGGCGGATCGAGAACTTCGTACCGGTACCCAGGTTCGAATCGATGCGGATCGCGCCGCGGTTCTTCTCGACGGCCGTCTTGACCACGTCCATGCCCACGCCGCGGCCCGAGACCGACGACGCCACTTCCTTGGTCGAGAAGCCCGGCAGGAACACCAGCTGGTACGCCTCGTCGTCGCTCGTCGCCTGGTTCTCGGAAATGAGACCCTTCTCCATCGCCTTCTTGCGCAGCTTGGCCGGATCCATGCCGCGGCCGTCGTCCTGCAGCACGATCATGACGCTGTTCGCTTCCTGCCACGCCTTCAGCAGGATGTAAGCCTTCGCGGGCTTGCCGTTGGCGACGCGGTCTTCCGGCGACTCGACGCCGTGGTCCAGCGCGTTGCGCAGCATGTGCACGAGCGGGTCATACAGGCTGTCCACGACGACGCGGTCGACTTCCGTCTCGGCGCCTTCGATGGTCAGCTCGACGTCCTTGCCCAGGTCCTTCGCCAGCTCGCGCACGAGGCGCGGGAATTTCTGGAACAGGCGGCCCACCGGCTGCATGCGGGTCGCCAGCGTGGCGCGCTGCAGTTCGGCCGAGTAGCGCGACGCGCGCTCCAGCGTCTCCGTCAGCGTGGCCATCAAGGTGGCGGCCTGGCCTTCGAACTTGAACTGCGACAGGCGCTCCAGCAGCACGGCCGCCTGGTTCGCGGCCTGCACGGATTCGCCGGCCACTTCCAGCAGGGCGTCCAGCTTGACCGCGTCGATACGGATGCTCTCGTCCTTCGCGGGACCGGTGCTGGCGGGCTTGTTCTCGTTGCGGCGCTCGACGCCGTCCCAGCCCGGCTTTCCGGACGCGGCGGCGGGTGCAGCCGCTGCCGCGGCTTCCAGCGGCGCGGCAGCCGCGGGTGCAGCCACTGCCTCGACGGCGGTGCCCGGCGCGACGGCAGGCGCCTCGGCCGGGGTGTACGTGCCGGCCGGGACGACCGCCATGTACATCGCTTCCCAATCGAGACCGTCGGCGCCCGGCGCGGCCGGTGCCGGTGCCGGTGCCGGTGCCGGTGCGACCGGAGCAGCCTTCACGGGCGCGGGCGCGGCCTTCGGCGCGGGCGCGGCGTCCGTACCGGCGATGGCGTCCTTGAGCATGCGCTCGAGATCGGCCGGCATCTGCGGCAGCTGGTCCGGCGTGGCGCCGTTGTTCAGGTCATTGAGCTGGTCGGCCACGAAGCCCGACGCCTGTAGCGACGCTTCGATCGCGCCCGGCGTGACAGGGGCGGCGCCGGTGCGCAGCGCGTCGAACAGGTTTTCCGTCAGGTGGCAGGCGGCGACGAGCGCCGGCAACCCCATGAAACCCGCGCCACCCTTGATCGTGTGGAACGAGCGGAAGACCGCGTTCAGCGTTTCCTTGTTGTCGGGATCGCGTTCGAGGTGCAGCAGATGCTCTTCGACATTCGCTGCAAGATCCATCGCCTCGACGACGAAATCCTTGAGCATTTCATCCATTAGAATCCCAGATCGGCAAGAAGGTCATCGACACTGTCCTGGTCGAGCGCCGCGGACGGCACCGACGGACCCGACATCAGTTGCTGCGGCGGCTGCGGCTGTTCCTGTGCGGCCTGTTTCTGCGCCAGTTTTTCTTTCACGTCGGGCGGTGCGCTGTCCTTCAGCAGCTGGGTCAGCTCGTTCTCGACCGTCTTGGTGATCACGACCACTTTCTTGATCAGCTGGCCGGTGATGTCCTGGAAGTCCTGCGCCATCATGATCTCGAGCAGGCGCGCCTTCTCGGCTTCGGTCGCTTCCGACACGAGTTGGGCGAACTGCTTCGAATCGCCGGCCAGGGCCTTGAACTGCTCGATCGAGAGCTTGCCGGCGAACAGGTCGTCCCAGCGGTTTTCCATGTCCTTGGCCTGCTTGGACAGCAGGTCCTGGGCCGGCATGCCGTCGTCCAGGGTGTTCAGCACCTTGTTGGCGGCCTGTTCGGTCAGGGTGGCGACGTATTCCAGGCGGTCCTGGGCGTCCACGATCTGGGACGACGCCTCGGTCAGGGCCTTGTCGTAGCCCAGCTCGCGCAGCGAGTCGTGCAGCAGGCGCACGATGCCGCCGAGGCGCTCGTACATCCCCTTGTGTTCTTCCTCGCCGCCCTCGGCCGGGGCGGCAGCGGCCGGAGCGGCCGGAGCAGGCACGACGGCCGGGGCCGGCGCGCTGGTGGCCGCGACCTGGTCGAACAGGGCCTCCAGGTCGTCGGTATCGCCGCTGTCGCCGCCGGCGGCGGGCTCGGGCGCGGGCGCCGGCGTCGGAGCGGCAGCGGGTGCGCTGGCACGCTGCGCTGCCACTTCCTCGAATAATGCGTCGAAATCGTCAGCGGCGTCGGTCATAGTCCCTGCTTCTCCATAATTTAAATGTCGCGATCATCTTTGCTGTGTGCGGTACGGCTGCCGTCATTACGCTGACGGTACAAATTCCCGACGAGTGTATCAGCGTGGTTGCCGTAGGTAAATCTTCTGAAATGCCGGAGTTGCCGATTGGTGAGTAATCTTGGCCTGTCGACAATCTTTTACAGGATTTTCTGAATATTTTCACAAAGCATGTGTTGTATTTTTTTATCGCGGAGGCATTTGTGACATCCGGTATTTGGGCGCCGAATGCCGAGCACATCCCTGAGCAAGATCAAGCATTTACATTCCGCCAAGAGGATAAACGCGAACTACAATGAGAAGGTAGCGTGACGTGAGGGAGGGCTCACCATGTACCAGAAAATTCTGATCACCACCGACGGCTCCTCGGTATCGCAGCATACCGCCTGTGCCGGCGTCAAATTCGCGCGACAGATGGGGGCCGAAGTGCTCGCCCTGTTCGTCGCGCCCGAGTACCAGTACCCCGTGTATGTCGAGATCGTGCCGCCCGCTTACCCCAGCGAAGAGGAGTACGTCCAGCAGATGAAGCGCCTCGGCGAGGAGTACATGGGCTCCATCATGCGTGCGGCGGAAGGCTGCGGCCTGAAGCACGCCTGCATGACGGCGTTTTCCGACGCGGCGGCGCTGAAGATCGTGGACGTGGCGGAACAGCAACACTGCGACCTGATCTTCATGGGGTCGCACGGCCGCAGCGGCTGGGGACAGTTGCTGCTAGGTAGCGTGACCAACAAGGTGCTGTCCCATACGACCAAGCCCGTGCTGGTGCACCGCCTGATCCGGGAGCCCGGCACCTGACGCGCCTACCGAAGTAACCGCGGCTCCGCGGCGCGCCATCGGACAGCAGGCGTTGTCCGAAAAAAAGCAACGTCAGTGTTGCTGCTGTGATATCTTTTTACCTTCATTTTACAATTGATCCCCAAGGGACATCTTATGATTCGCATTGTCATCGCCGACGACCACACGATCATGCGCGAGGGCCTCAAGCGTATCCTCGACGGCGCGCTCGACATCGAGATCGTCGGCGAAGCCATCAACGGCTTCGAAGTGTTGTCGCTGGTACGCCAGGGCGGCTTCGACCTGCTGCTGCTGGACCTGTCCATGCCGGGCCGCAGCGGCGTCGACCTGATCCGCCAGGTGCGCAGCGAAGCGCCCAAGCTCGCCATCCTGATCCTGACGATGCACGAGGAAGAGCAGTACGCCGTGCGCGCCATCCGGGCAGGCGCCCAGGGCTATCTCACCAAGGAAAGTGCCGGCACGCAGCTCGTCGGGGCGATCCGCAAGGTGGCATCCGGCCGCCCGTACATCAGCACGGAAGTGGCCGAGCAGCTGGCGCTGAACATCATGGCGCCGAACGAACAGCTACTGCACAAGCAGCTCTCGGATCGCGAATTCGAGGTATTCTCACTCCTCGTGGGCGGCAAATCAATCACGGAGATCGCCAACAACCTGCATTTGTCCGTCAAGACCGTCAGTACCCACAAGACCCGCATCATGCAGAAAATGGGCATGACCTCGCTGTCCGAAATGGTCCAGTACGCGGTGGCGCATCGTCTGCTTGCGCCGATGAAAGCCTGAACGGGCAGGCACGAAACAGATTTGACATTCAAGCGACACTTTTCGTGCCCTGCCCCGGCGTTTTCCGGCCATGCAGGGCCTGCCGCCCGCTCGCGTAATCCTACACGCGTCTCACTCGTGACTCCCCCTCCATCGGCAGCTTGGCAGTAAGAAAATTCCTACAAGCTGACGCTCCCTCCTACTACACATTCAGCCGTTGCTGATATTAATGCCGGACTCGTGTTGGCATACTGACTTCAGCGTTTCGACTTGCCTGCGGTCCATATCCGTATCCAGTCAGCTCTGTGGCTCCGATACCGCACTGGCACCACCGGACCGCAGCTTGGTTCTTTGAAATCCTAAACCTGGAGATGAGTATGCAGTCCCAGCTAACTTCAGAACAACGTAACGCCTCCCCGTCGACCCTGCACTCGTCACAGATGGAAGCCGGACGCCAACGCCAGGGCCGTCTCTGGTCGAACCTGAAAGAGGTCTGCGACCTGCTCCACATCCCGGCCGCCGTCTCGATGAACACCGAGGAATTGCTGTTCCAGCACGTACAGTTCAAGACAGGACAGCGCGTGCACACGATCGGCCAGGCTTTCGACACCCTGTACATCGTCAACTCCGGTTTCCTGAAAACCGTGCTGATCGACGAATTCGGCAACGAACAGGTGCTCAGCTTCCCGATGAAGGGCGACATGCTCGGCGTCGACGGCATTCACACGCGCCATTACGCGTCGGAAGCCGTCGCCCTGTCCGACTGCGACCTGATCCTCGTGCCGTTCAAGAAGCTCACCGCGCTCGGTCGCGTGCATGCCGAGCTCGAGAACCTGATGTATGGCGTGATGAGCCGCGAACTGGTGCGCGAACAGGCCATGATCGGCATGCTCGGCGCCCTGTCGGCCGAAGCGCGCGTGGCCCGTTTCCTGATCTCGCTGGCGGAACGTTTCGCCGCGATGGGGTATTCGAGCAAACTGTTCAACCTGCGCATGACGCGCCACGAGATCGGCAGCTATCTCGGCCTGACGCTCGAGACGGTCAGCCGCACCTTGTCCGCCTTCAACGAAATCGGCCTGATCACGGTCGACCAGCGCACCATCGGCATCAAGGATCCGGAAGCCCTCAAGACGCTCCGCCGCCTGCCGCCGTCGCGCTCGCGTGCCAAGCAGAACGCCAAGCACAAGGCCGAAGCGGACAGCGCCGGCGGCGGCCAGGTCCTCGCCACGGTCTGAACTACTTTCTGCGTCAAACGAAAAAAGCCGGTTCCTCGCGGAAGCCGGCTTTCTGTTTTCTGGTGCGGGCCGTCAGTCGCGGATCAGCATGCCATCGCTGACTTTCACGCGGTCACCCACGCGGAAGCCCGGATTGTTTTCGTACGGGATCGTCTGCGTGGCACCGTTCGCGTAGCGCACGACGACTTCGAAGCGCTGCCGCGTATGGGCATTGCGTTCGATCTCGCGCCCCGCGATCGCGCCACCGACAGCGCCCGCGACCGTGGCCGCCGTGCGCCCGCCGCCGCTGCCCACCTGGTTGCCCAGCAGGCCGCCCACGACGGCGCCGGCACCGGTGCCCAGGTAGCTGCCGTCGCCGCTGACCTGCACGACGTTGACGGCTTCCACCGTCGCGCAATTCGTGCAGTAACGCGCCACGCGCGGCTGGTTATTCGGATTGAGGCCCTGGCCGTTGCCGCCCGCCATCAGCGGTTGTCCCAGCGTGGCCGTCGAATAACGGCCATGGTCGCGAATCGTGGCCGTGACGGCCGCATCCGGTGCGATACGGTCGTCGCGGCGGATCGTGTACAGGCCGCTGTACTCGCCCGGCCGCACTTCCGGCAGGAAGAAGATGCCGCGCGAACCGGCGATCTGCACCTCGACCTTCGCGCCCGGCGTGCCGCGCACGGTGAATTTCAATTCGTTGCCCGGCCCGAGGTCGTCGCTGCCGCGTACGTCGAAGCGGTCCACGTGCGGCATGTTGGCCGCGGTGCGGTCGCTGCGGTCGTCACGGCCCGGTCCGCGCACGATCGATTCGGCCAGCAAGCGCGTCGTGACCATGTCGTTCACGCGCAGGTTCGCGGTGACGGCGCTGCCGGGGTTGATGCGGTCGTGCGTGCCGATCGTGTACGTGCCCTGGTACGTGCCCGGCGACGTTTCCTGCAGGGTCAGGTTGCGCGTGGCGCCATCGATGCGCAGGGTGGCATAGCCGCCCGGCGTGCCGTACAGGTCGAAGTTCAGCTCGGTGCCCGGTTCCAGGCGCCGCACTTCGTCCACGTTGAAACCATCGATGCGGGGTGCCAGCCTGGCTGCGCGCGGATGATCCTGCGCTTGCACGGGCGTCGTCACGGTCATCGAGAGCAGAGGCAGCGCAGCCACGACGGCTGCGGCCAATGTCTGTCGGGTTGTTGCCATGGGGTCCTCCGACTTCGTCTTGTTGTCGATAAGACCAGCTTACGCCGCGCACTGGACGGGCTCGGTGCGATAGCGAACCTATCTCGGTAGGGAGACGGAAGCTGATGGCGATGCATGGCGAGCGCGGGCAAGGCGCGAGGAGGCCGCATGGTCAATCCATGCAACGACGAGCAACGCAGCACGAGCTCGTCAGGCGCGCCAGCAGCGACGTCGACTACCGAGATAGGTTCGCCTTAACGCTGTGCACGGCTTCCCCGGAGGTAATAAAAATGCGATCGCCTTCCTCCGGACGGATGGCGTGTCCGCCGGTAAAAGATCCGAAAGACGGCAGGATCATCCGACGCGGGCCTAGGACGAAGCACGGCAGCCGCAGGGCATCGAAACGTGTCGCCAAGACATACACTGGATGCACGTGCCCCGCCAGCACAAAACCGGGCGCGTCCAGGTCCGGGTGGTGGCAGAACGACAGCGGGCCGACCGTGTACGGCTCGTCGACGAGGTCGATGCCGAGCACGTCGGCCGGGTCGCCCGCATGCTTGTCGTGGTTGCCGCGCACGAGCGTCAGCACGAGGTCGCAGCGCCGCCGGCGCCATGCGAGCAGCGCGGCCTGCGTGCCCGCCGCGTGCGCCGCGCGCGCATGCAGGAAGTCGCCGAGGAACAGCACGTGGTTCGCGCCCGTCGCGTCGATGAGGGCGTCGAGGGCGTCGAGGTTTTCCGTCGTCGTCCCGCGCGGCACGGGGATGCCGAACGAGCGGAACGCGGCCGCCTTGCCGAAGTGGATATCGGCGATGGCCAGCAGTTTTTCGCGCGGCCAGTACACGGCTTTCTGCGGCAGCAGCACGAGCTGCTCGCCGGCGGCGTCGACCGTCACACTGGTCATGCCCCGGCCGCCTTTTCCAGTTCCCGCACCATGCGCGCGACGCGGTCCGCCAGCTTTTCCGTGCTGACCTTTTCGCGGAAGCGCTCGACCATCAGCGGAAAACCGAACGGCGTGGCGCGCTTCACCTCGCGGAAGGCGATACGGCGCGCGTGCAGTTCGACGAGCGTGTCGCGCAGCCGCGTGAGCTCCAGTTCCTGCTCCAGCACTTCGCGCTCGGCCTGCGTGAGCAGCAGGTTGCCACTGTCGTGCTTGCGGAAGACTTCGAAGAACAGCGACGACGACGCCTGCACCTGGCGCATGGATTTGTGCTGGCCCGGATACCCCTGGAAGATGAGCCCCGCGATACGCGCCACTTCGCGGAAGCGCTGCTGCGACAACTGCGTCGCGTTCAGGCTGTCCAGCACGTCCTCGAGCAGGTGCGACGTGTCGAACAGGCCGACGTCGGTGCCCGTCTCCGCAGCGAACACGGTCGCCCAGTCGACGGCTTCGGGCGCCAGCAGCTCGAACCCGTAATCGTTGACGGCGATGGAAAAGGTGCTCGGCATGACGCGCCCGACGCGGTACGCGAACAGCGATGCGAGCCCCGTGTGCACGGCGCGTCCCGCGAACGGGTACACGAACAGGTGATAGCCCTCGCGGCTCTTCATGCTTTCCACGACGAGCACGTCGCTGTCGGGCAGCGCCGACCAGCGGGCCTGGATCTCCAGCAGCGGCTGCAGCGCGCGCATTTCCGGCCCGTCGTAGATGCCCTCCCCGGCGAGTTTCAGTTCTTCGAGCGCCGCGTGCGCGAGCTCGGACGACAGCGGCATCTTGGTGCCCTGCCAGCGGCTGACGGCGCCGCGCGTCGATTCCGAGCGCTTCACGTACGCCGTCATCTCGTGCACGCGCACGAGTTCCAGGATGCGGCCGGAGAACAGGAAGCGGTCGCCCGGCTTCATGCGCCCGATGAACGATTCCTCCACGCTGCCGATACGGCCGCCGCTCACGTACTTCACCTGCATCTGCGCGTCCGACACGATGGTGCCGATCCCCATGCGGTGGCGCCGGCCGATCTTCACGTCGGGCACGCGGTAGACGCCCTCCTCGTCCGGCAGCACGCGCTTGTACTCCGGATAGACCGTCAGGCTCTGGCCGCCGCGCGCGACGAAATCCAGCGCCCACTGCCATTCTTCCGGCGTGAGGTGGCGGTACGACCACGCGCTTTTCACTTCCTCGTAAAACGCTTCAGAACGGAAGCCGCCGCCCAGCGCGACGGTGACGAGGTGCTGCACGAGCACGTCGAACGGCTTGTTCGGCACTTGTCTGGCCTCGACGCGGCGCGTGGCGACGGCGCGCTTGGCGCCCGCCGCTTCCAGCAATTCCAGGCTGTTCGTCGGCACGAGCGTCACGCGCGAGATGCGCCCCGGCGCGTGGCCGCTGCGCCCCGCGCGCTGCAGCAGGCGCGCGATGCCTTTCGCGCTGCCGACCTGCAGCACGCGCTCGACGGGTAAAAAATCGACGCCCAGGTCCAGGCTCGCCGTGCACACGACGGCTTTCAGGTCGCCGCGCTTGAGGCCCGTCTCGACCCATTCGCGCACCTCGCGGTCGAGCGAGCCGTGATGCAGCGCGACGAGGCCGGCCCAGTCCGGGCGCGCCTCGATGATGTTCTGGTACCACAACTCCGATTGCGAGCGCGTGTTCGTGAAGACCAGCGTCGCGGCATGCTGCTCGATCTCGTCGATCACCGGCTGCAGCATCTGCAGGCCCAGGTGGCCTGCCCACGGAAAGCGCGCCACGCCCTGGGGCACGAGGCAGTCGACGACGATCTGTTTTTTCAGGTCGCCTTCAACGAGCACGCCGGCTTCCGGATCGCCCAGCAGCACGCCGCGCGCTTCGGCGAGATTGCCCATCGTCGCGGACAGGCCCCAGACGACGAGACCGGGATTCCAGCGCCGCAGCCGCGCCAGCGCGAGCTGCACCTGCACGCCGCGCTTGCTCCCCATCAGCTCATGCCACTCGTCGATGATGATCATGTCCAGGTGCCTGAACTGGTCGCGCGCTGCCGCGTGCGACAGCAGCAGCGACAGGCTTTCCGGTGTCGTGATCAGCGCACCGGGCAGCGACTTGGACTGGCGCGCGCGCTCGGCCGCGCCCGTGTCGCCCGTGCGCGCGCCGATCGACCACGTGCCGATGACGTCCGGGCTCGCGGCGCCCAGTTCGGCCGCCGACACTTCCAGCGACCGCTGCGTGTCCGCCGCCAGCGCGCGCATCGGCGTGATCCACAGCACGCGCAGGCCCGTGTTTGCGCGCCGGGTACGATTCGCGCCACGCAGCAGCGCCGCGAACCACACGGCGTACGTCTTGCCGGCACCCGTGTTCGCATGCAGCAGGCCCGATTCGCCCGCCAGCGCGGCCTTCCACACCGCGCGCTGGAACGGAAAGATCTTCCAGCCGCGCGATGCGAACCACGCGTCGACGGCCGCTTCCGCCTGGGTCCTGGTCATGGCGTGACGGCTCCCAGCAGGCCTTTCAACGTATCGAGCGTATCCGCCTCGTCGACGGGCTTGTCGTCGCGCCGCCGCAGGATGCGGGGAAAGCGCACGGCGATGCCCGCCTTGTGACGCGCGGACAGCGCGATGCCTTCGAAGCCGATTTCGAACACCATCGTCGGCTTCACGGACCGCACGGGCCCGAATTTTTCCACCGTCGTCTTGCGGATGATGTTGTCGACCTGCGCGATTTCCGCATCCGTGAGGCCGGAATACGCTTTCGCGAACGGAACGAGCTTGCGCGCGTCGCCCTCGCCATCCCACACGGCGAACGTGTAATCCGTGTACAGCGACGCGCGCCGCCCGCTGCCCGCCTGCGCATAGATCAGCACCGCGTCGACGGCGTACGGGTCGATCTTCCACTTCCACCACGTGCCCACGTCCTTCGTGCGGCCTACGCCGTACTGCGCGTTCCGTGCCTTCAGCATCATCCCCTCGACCCCGCGCGCCCGCGATTCCGCGCGCAGCTTGCCGAGATCGTCCCAGCTGTCGGCCGTCACGAGCGGCGAGATGCGCAGCTGCGGTCGCGCCGCGCCCGTGACGAGCGTCTCGAGCAGCGCGCGCCGTTCATGCTGGGGCAGCGCGCGCGTGTCGACACCGTCCAGTTCCAGCAGATCGTACGCGAGCAGCACCGCGGGCAGCTCGGCCAGCAGTTTCGCGGACAACGTCTTGCGGCCGATGCGCTTCTGCAGGTCGGCGAACGGTGCCGGCGAATCGCCCGTCGTCCAGATCAGTACCTCGCCGTCGATCACGGTGCCTTCCGGCAGGGATAGACTCGCGAGCTCCGGGAAGCGCTCCGTGATCAGGTCCTCGCCGCGCGACCACAGGTAGTTCTGGCCGCCGCGCCGCACGAGTTGCGCGCGGATGCCGTCGTACTTCCATTCGACCTGCCAGTCGCCCATGTCGCCCAACGCAGCAGGCTCGCCCTGCAGCTGGTGGGCGAGGAAGAAGGGGTAAGGCTGGCCGCCGCGCAGCTGGTGCTCGTTGTCCGTCTGCGCCGCGATCAGTTGCAGGAAGCCCGTCGCCGTCGGCTTGACACGGCCATCCGTCCAGCCCATCAGGCGCTGCGCGATCAGCTTCGAATCGACCGCGGCGATGGACGCCAGCGCGCGCGTGACGAGCAGCTTCGACACGCCCACGCGAAAGCCGCCGCCGATCAGCTTCACGAACAGGAAGCGTTCGCGCCACGTCAGTTCGTCCCAGTACGAGAACAGCGCTTCCCGGATCGTGCCCGGATCGGCACCGCGCAACGGGCCGATGCGCTCTTCCATCCACACGGCCAGGCCGACATCGCTGTGGCGCTTGGGCGGCGGCAGGATGTGGGCGATGGTCTCGGCCATGTCGCCGACGGCCGCATACGATTCGTCGAACAGCCACTCGTCCAGGCCCGCGTATTCGATGGCGTACTGGCGCATGAGTTTACTCGGCACGGCCTGGCGCGGCTTGCCGCCCGCGAGGAAGTACACGGCCCAGGCGGCGTTTTCCGGGGCGGCGCTGGCAAAGTAATTCTGCAGCGCCTCGAGCTTGCGGTTGGTGGCGGTGGTTTCGTCGAGTTCGGCGTACAGGCGGGCGAATTCACGCATCCTTCGCCTCCTCCACGGGCTCACCCGGCGTGGCCGTCACGGCTTCGTCATCCTCCTCGCCGTATTCCGTGTCGAACGCTTTCGCATCGAGGCCGATCTGGCACAGCCAGCGCACCATCACGGGAATCGAGCCGTGCGTGACGATCACCTGCTGCGCACCGGTGGCGTGGATCGCGTCCAGCAGGCCGGGCCAGTCGGCGTGGTCGGACAACACGAAACCGCGGTCGACGCCGCGCCGCCGGCGTGCCCCGCGCAGCAGCATCCAGCCGCTGGCGAAGGCGTCGGAATAGTCGCCGAAGCGGCGCGTCCACGGCGAGCCCGATGCGGAAGGCGGCGCCAGCACGAGCGCCTTTTTCAGGTCCGCCTTGTCCGTCTCGCTGACCATCTGCGTATGTGGCAGGACCACGCCGCCCTCGCGGTAGATGCGGTTCAAAGGCTCGACGGCGCCGTGGCAGACGATGGGCCCGACAGAAGGGTCCAACCCGCAGAGCAGGCGCTGCGCCTTGCCGAACGCATAGGCATACAGGACGCTCGTGCGGCCCTCGTCGGCATTGCGACGCCACCAGCGGTTGATGTCGTCGAAGACTTCCTGCTGCGGGTCCCAGCGGTAGATCGGCAGGCCGAACGTGGATTCCGTGATGAAGGTGTGGCAGCGCACGGCCTCGAACGGGGCGCACGTGGCGTCCGGCTCGACCTTGTAGTCGCCCGACGCGACCCAGATCTCGCCCTGGTGCTCCATCCGGACCTGGGCGGAGCCGAGCACGTGCCCCGCCGGGTGCAGCGAGATCGTCACGCCGTTGTGGACGACCTTGTCGCCGTATTCGAGGCCCTCGATGTTGATGTCCTGGCCGAGGCGCGACTTCAGGATGCCGACACTTTGCTGCGAGGCCACGTAGTGCTTGTGGCCCCAGCGCGCATGGTCGCCGTGGGCATGGGTGATGACGGCCCGGTCGACCGGCCGCCACGGGTCGATATAGAACTGGCCCGGCACACAGTACAGGCCTTCCTTCCTTACGATGACCATGTCGCCCATGCGTTCGGCGTCCTCCTTGTTATGCTGGCGTCACGAAATCGGCGAGGAACACGCGCTGCTCGCCGTCCGGGAATTCGATGTGGACCTGGTCCCCGGCCACGGACAGCACGACGCCTTCGCCATACTTCGGCACCGTCACGCGCGCGCCCGCGTCGAACGCGGGGCCGGCCGGCGCGTCTGCGTCCGGTTCGCGGTCGAACTCGTCGTCGCGGATGTCGATATCTTCCGTCAGCACGGCGGCCGGCGGGTTCAGGCAGTTGTCGCAGCGGCAGCACTTCTCGAAGCCTTCGACCTCGTCGCCGAAATAATCGAGCAGCAGCTTCCAGCGGCAGAAACCGCTCACGGCATACGATACCATCTGTTCGAGCGCTTCCTTGTCGCGCTCCTGCTTCTGGCGATACATCTCGGCCATCGCCGCGAACAGTTTATCCTCGGGCGACGCGCTGCCGGGCAGGTACGCGAGCTTGCGGTTCTGGCGCAGCAGCTTCGCATCCTTCAGCAGTTTCAAACACACCTTCAGGTGCGGCCCCGCCAGCTCGCCGGCTACGTCATCCACGCGATCCGGCGTCGCCGTCTCGTTTTCCATGAGCGCGTGCACGGCCTCGTACACGGCGCGGATCTCGTCCGCCGTCGGGTAGTGCTTCACGAGGAAGAACTGCTGCACGCGCTTGTCGTCCTGCAGGAACAGCAGGGTGCAGCTGGCGCCCTGGCCGTCGCGGCCCGCGCGGCCCGATTCCTGGTAGTAGGCTTCCAGGTTCGCGGGGATCTGCAGGTGGATGACAAAGCGCGTGTCGGGCTTGTCGATGCCCATGCCGAACGCGTTCGTCGCCACCATCACGCGCCGTTCGTCGTTCATGAACAGGTCCTGGTTCGCCTTGCGCTCGCTGGCTGCCAGCTTGCCGTGGTAGAGCGTGACGGATTCGCCGGCGTCCAGCAGCACCTGGTGCATCTCCTCGGCCATCTTGACGGTGGCTGCGTAGACGATGCCCGTGCCTGCCGTCTCGCGCACGAGGCGCAGCGCCTCCTGCAGTTTCTCGTCCGGGTTCGTCACCTGCACGACGGCGTACTGCAGGTTTGGCCGGTAGATGCCTGTGTTGATGACGTTCATCCGCGGGCGATTGAGTTGGCGGCCGATGTCGTCAACGACGTCTTCCGTCGCGGTGGCCGTCAGCGCCAGCACGGGCGGGCGGCCCAGCGCCTCGATCGCGCCGGCCATCTCGAGGTAGGCCGGGCGGAAGTCATGGCCCCATTGCGAGATGCAGTGGGCTTCGTCGACGACGACGAGGGCGATGTTCACGGCCTTCAGCACGTCGACGAATTCGGGCATGACGAGGCGCTCGGGCGTGCAGAACACGATCTCGCAGCGGCCCTCCGCGATCGCGGCCAATGCGTTCCTCTCCTCTTCCGCCGACAGGCTGCTGTTGACCTGCTCGGCGCGGATACCGAGTTCCCCGAGCTTTTCCAGCTGGTCTTTCATCAGCGAGATCAGCGGCGAGACGACGACCGTCATGCCGTCCAGGATGCGGGCGGGGATCTGGTAGCACAGCGATTTACCGCTGCCGGTCGGCATGATCGCCAGCGTGTCCCTGCCATCGAGGACGCTGTCGATCACGCGTTGCTGGCCGTCGCGCAGGTGTTCGATGCCGAACACCGTATGCAGCAGGCGGCGAATGGTGTTGCGGCGTACCGCGAGCACACCCTTGTGGAGGAGTTTGGGATCGTGTGTGGTCATGATGCAGCCAATGTAAGCCTGAGCACGGCCACACACCATAGGACGCAACCTACAGCCACCGTAGGAGGCTATGCACGAGCGACCCCATGCGGTCAGACAGAGCGACGAGGTTTATTCCTACAGGTTGAGGGATTGCCAGCCGATAGTTTCTCTAAAGAACGCGTTCTAAGATGACATCAACATCAACACGACAGCAATCCGCATTCGGAGGTTCATCATGGTCCGCTTCCTGCCCGCTCCCTTTACCGCAGCCTGGCTCGCGCTCACGAGCGCGGCGACGTGGCTCCTGTGCGAAACCGATGCATTGAACGGCTTCGCGCCGCTGTTTTACCACTGAAGAAGCCACGTATCCTCTCGTTGTCGTCCGTATCATTTGTTACAAATTGACAGTTGAACAGTATGAGGAGGTCGCCATACCTGAGCCAGGAGGACTCATCATGAAGTACGCCCTGATTTACGACGATGACGCGGCCGCACGCCGCCACAGTGCCACCCTGCTCAAGTCGCTCGGCTACGTTGTCGCCCAGACGACGACGGCGCAGGCGACGCTGAACGCCATGCAGGCGCTGCACTTCGACGTGATCCTCACCTCCAGCGCGCACGCCGCCGGCGACCGGCGCTCGCTGCCCGGCGAACTCTCCCGCCTTGCGCCCGACACCCCCACGATCCTGCTGCTCGACGAGGACGAACCCTTCCCGCCGCTGTATTACGCGTTCAGCGCCACCGTCACGAAACCGGTCACCGTGCGCGCGCTGCGCCATGCGCTGGAGTTCGGGCTGGACGGTACGGGCGCCCATCCGGTCCCCTCTCGCCCCCACTTGGAGCGGCGCGACGGCCAGCGGCGCCGGCACACGCGCGACATGGCCTCCACCCGGTTGGCATAAATACAATTTGTGAATTATTGCTAACAATCTTTGGTTTGATCAGGCATCCACCGAGGCATAAGATAGTTGCCATAAAATGTTATCGCAAACATAATTTTGTGAAATAACAGTAAATAACAATAATCGGAGGAGATATGCCGCACACCCTGATCCCGCAGCGCCGACCGCGTCCTCCCTCTCGTCCCGCCCCGCGCTGAACGCGCGCCCCGACAGTCCGCATTTTTTCACGATGATCCTGTGCCCTCACAGCGGGCACGGGCGTCGCTCATCCTGCCCGCCGGCGATCCCGGCACGGGTCCGCAGTAAAAGCAGCACACGCAGTGAACTCCGGGCCGCCCCCGCCCGGCAATCAACCCGAACCACGGAGATGTTCATGCCCCATGCTTTTTCGCGCACCACCCGCCGCGCCGCGTCGGCGATCGTCCTGTTGTCCGCCTTTGCCGCCGGCGCGTCCGCGCAGACGGTCGCCATCAACCCGGCCACGACGTACCAGACCGTGCGCGGCTTCGGCGGCTTCAGCGGCGCCGGCTGGGCGGCGGAGCTGACCGCTGCCCAGGTCGACGCCGCGTTCGGCACCGGCACGGGCCAGATCGGCCTGTCCATCATGCGCCTGCGCATCGATCCGGACCCAAGCAAGTGGTCCACGCAACTGGCGTCCGCGCAGCTCGCCAAGGCGAAGGGCGCCATCCTGTTCGGGACGCCGTGGACGCCGCCGGCGAACATGAAGACGAACAACAGCCTGGTCCAGGGAAGCCTGTTGCCGAGCCGCTATGGCGACTACACCACGCACCTGCTGAACTTCGCGAGCACGATGCAGGCCGGCGGCGCCGCGCTGTACGCCATCTCGATCCAGAACGAACCCGACTTCGCCCCGGACTACGAAAGCTGCCTGTGGAACTCGCAGCAATTCATCGATTACCTGTCGAGCCAGGGGTCGCGCTTCGGCACCTACAAGGTGATCGCGGGCGAGTCCGCCACCTTCTACAAGCCGCTCACCGATCCCATCCTGGGCAGCGCGACGGCCGCGCCGCAGTTCGACATCGTCGGCGGCCACCTGTACGGCGTGAACCCGAGCGACTATTCCCTCGCCCGCGCGAAGGGCAAGGAGGTGTGGATGACGGAGCACTTCACCGACAGCACGTCCAGCGCCAACGACTGGTCGAAGGCGATGCCGGTGGCGCTGGAACTGCACAACAGCATGGTGGCCAACTACAGCGCCTACGTGTGGTGGACCATCCGCCGCTCCTACGGCCTGCTGACGGAGGACGGCAACGTCAGCAAGCGCGGCTACATCATGGCGCAGTTCGCGAAATACGTCCGCCCCGGTTCCGTGCGCGTCGCCGCGACGGAAAAACCGTATGCCGACGTCTTTGTCACCGCCTACAAGAACACCGCCGGCAAGCTGGTCGTCGTGGCCATCAACAACGGCACGTCGCAGCGCCAGCTGCAGTTGCAGGTCGGCAGCGCCGCCCCCGGCTTCACGAAATACCGCACCACGTCGACCGACAACACGGGCTATGCGGGCCAGTACACGGTGACGGGCGGGGTCGCGACCGCGTGGATCGATCCCGGCAGCGTCAACACTTTTGTAAGTCAGTAAGTCAATAAAACCCACCAGGAGGAGATGAGTCATGTTGAAACAACGTTTACTACGATGGAGCCTGCCTTTGCTCGCGATGTCCGCGCTCCCCGCGGCCGTCGCGCAGACGGTCGCCATCGATCCCGCGACGACCTACCAGGTCATCCGCGGGTTCGGCGGGCATAACGGCGCGGGCTGGATCGCCGACCTCACGCCGGCGCAGGTCGACACCGCGTTCGGCACGGGACAGGGCCAGATCGGCCTGACGATCATGCGGATGCGCATCGACGCGTCCAGCACCGCGTGGGCCACGCAGCTGCCGACGGCGAAGCTGGCGAAGGCCAAGGGCGTCACCCTGTTCGCCACGCCGTGGACGCCGCCGCCGTACATGAAGACGTCGAACGCCATCGCGCACGGCAGCCTGATTCCGAGCTACTACCCGGACTACGCGACGCACCTGCTGGGCTTCGCGGACTACATGCGCACCAACGGCGCCCAGCTGTACGGCATCTCCGTGCAGAACGAGCCGGACTGGGATCCGGACTACGAAGGCTGCACGTGGACGTCGGCCCAGTTCATCGACTTCATCAAGTCGCAGGGCCCGCGCTTCGCCGGCCTCAAGCTGATGGCGCCGGAATCGCTGGGCATGCGCAAGGTGCTGTCCGATCCGATCCTGAACGACGCGGGCGCGGCGGCCCAGCTCTCGATCGTGGCGGGCCATCTGTACGGCACGACGCCCAGCGACTACCCGCTCGCGCGCGCCAAGGGCAAGGAGGTGTGGATGACGGAGCACTACACGGACAGTACGTCGGACGCCAACGACTGGGCGAAGGCGATGCCCGTCGCGATCGAGGTCCACCGGAGCATGGCCGCGAACTACAGCGCGTACGTGTGGTGGTACATCCGCCGGTTCTACGGGCTGATCACGGAAGACGGCAACGTCAGCAAGCGCGGCTGGATCATGTCGCAGTACGCGAAATTCGTGCGGCCTGGCTACGTGCGCATCGGCGCCACGCAGAATCCCTACCCGGACGTGTACGTGACCGCGTACAAGGGCGGCGACGGCAAGGTCGTCGTCGTGGCGGTCAACAACGGCACGGCCCAGCGCCGCGTCGACCTGACGTTCGGCAGCGGCGCGCCCCGCACCCTGCAGCGCTATGTCACGTCGGCCGCCGCGAACGAGAGTTATGCGGGCGACTACCCGGTCATCGCGGGCGGCGCCAGCGCCGACCTGGAACCGTCCAGCATCAGCACCTTCGTGAGCCAGCCGGGCGTCGCCGACCTCACCGGCAGCGTGAAGATCGTGCAGGGCGGCCTGACGGCGAACCGCTTCACGGGCCAGTTCAGCGGCACGGTGTCGTTCACGAATACGACGGGCGCGACGCTCACGGCATCGACGCTGCGCCTCGTGCTGGAAGGCCTGACGCCCGGCGTCACGCTCGACAACAAACAGGGTGACGTGAACGGCGTCCCGTACATCGCGCTGCCCGTGAACCAGCTCGCGCCCGGCGCCACCGTCACCGTGACGACGACGTTCGGCAACCCATCGAAAGGCGCCATCGCCTACACCCCGAAACTCCAAGGCATCACGTTCTGAAAGACTTCGCCATGATCAAGCACCTGACCTCCTTCTTCACACGCGCCCTGCTGGCGCTGGCCCTCGCCGGCGGCGCGAACACGGCGTTCGCCGGGCCGATGTATCACTTCACCGTCGACACGACGAACCTGACGGGCACCGGCTATCTCGACCTGACGTTCGCGGCCCTGGCAGGCGCGACGCCGGCGACGGCCACGCTGACCCATTTCACGGGCGCGTTCGGCGGCACCGCGCTGCCGACGGGCGACGTCGGCGGCGACATCGGCACCGCGGTCACGCTCGGCAACGGGCAGACATTCAACGAACTGCTGCAGGCGGTGACGTTCGGCGGCCTGCTCGGCTTCGACGCCGCGTTCGACATCGCGCCCGGCGGCACGATCGGCACCGGCTTCGGGATCGCCCTGGTGAACGCGGCGCTCGACAACTACGTGCCGGGCACGATGGGCAACGTCGCGTCGATCGACCTGATGCCGGGCGCACCCGCCACGGTCTGGGCCGACGCCGCGTTCGTGACCGCCACGAAGGTGCCGGAACCGGCCGGCCTGCCCGTGTTCGCGACAGGCTGCGTGCTGGCCGCCCTGACGCTGCGCCGCCGGAACCGGGGTCAGAGCCCGAATTTGGGAAATTGATCAAAACCGGGCTCTGACCCCGGTTTTTGGAAACAAAAAAGCCCGGGCGGTTTTCCGTCCGGGCTTTGATCTCACGCTACACGCTTACGCTGCTTCGACGGCCACCGGCATGCGGATCAGGTAGTCGAACGCGGACAGCGCCGCCTTTGCGCCCTCGCCCGCCGCGATGACGATCTGCTTGAACGGCGTCGTCGTCGCATCGCCCGCGGCGAACACGCCCGGGATGTTGGTGCGGCCGTGGGCGTCCACGACGATCTCGCCGAAGCGCGACAGTTCCACCGTGCCCTTCAGGAACTCGGTGTTCGGCACGAGGCCGATCTGGACGAACACGCCCGCCAGCGGCACGTGGTGTTCCTCGCCGCTGATGCGGTCCTTGAACTTGATGCCGTTGACCTTGCTGCCGTCACCAGTGATTTCCGTCGTCTGCGCGTTCACGTGGATCGTCACGTTCGACAGGCTCTCGACCTTGTTGACGAGCACCGCGTCCGCCTTCAGCTGCGATGCGAATTCGATCAGCGTCACATGCTCGACGATACCGGCCAGGTCGATCGCCGCTTCCACGCCCGAGTTGCCGCCGCCGATGACCGCCACGCGCTTGCCCTTGTACAGCGGACCGTCGCAGTGCGGGCAGTAGTTCACGCCGGCGTTCCTGTACTCCTGCTCGCCCGGCACGTTCACGTTCCTCCAGCGCGCACCCGTCGACAGGATCACGGTGCTCGACTTCAGCGAGCCGCCATTCTCGAACTGCACTTCGACCAGTTCACCGGGCGCGGCCGGCGGAATGATCTTGGCCGCGATCTGCTGCGTCATGATATCCACGCCGTAGTGGCGCACCTGCGCTTCCAGCGCGCTTGAAAATTTCGGGCCGTCCGTTTCCAGCACCGAAATGTAGTTCTCGATCGACATCGTGTCGTTCACCTGGCCGCCGAAGCGCTCCGTCGCGACGCCGGTGCGGATGCCTTTGCGGGCCGCGTACACTGCCGCTGCCGCACCCGACGGGCCGCCGCCGACGATCAGCACGTCGTACGGATCCTTCGCGTTCAGTTTCGCGGCGTCGCGGGCGCCGGCGCCCTTGTCCAGCTTGGCGACGATCTCTTCGATCAGCATGCGGCCCGAGCCGAACAGTTCGCCGTTCAGGAATACCATCGGCACGGCCATCACCTTGCGCGACTCGACTTCGGCCTGGAACGCGCCGCCTTCGATCACGGTCGTCTTCACGCGCGGGTTCAGGATCGCCATCAGCGACAGCGCCTGCACGACGTCCGGGCAGTTATGGCACGTCAGCGACATGTACATCTCGAATTCATAATCGCCGTCCAGCGCCTTGATCGCGGCTATCGTCTCGGCCTCGACTTTCGGCGGATGGCCGCCCGTCCACAGCAGCGCCAGTACGAGCGACGTGAATTCATGGCCCAGCGGCAGGCCGGCGAAGCGCAGGTGCATGTCGGTGCCGACGCGCGTCAGGGTGAACGACGGCTTGCGGGCGTCGTTGCCGTCCGTGCGCAGCGTGATCTTGTCGGCGCGCAGGCCCTGGATCGTCTGCAGCAGGTCGAGCATCTGCTTCGACGTGTCGCTGTCGTCGAGCGAGGCGACGATCTCGAACGGTTGCTGGACGCGTTGCAGGTAGCCGGCGAGTTGGTTTTTCAGTTCTTGTTCGAGCATGATCGTATCCTTTCGTTCAGTCGTGTTCAGGCCGATGCGGTCCATCGAGGACGCATCCGATAATCTAAATAGTGAATCTGGACCGGCAGATCGACTAGCGAGATCGCCTGTGTTATTCGTGCGGGCCCATTCCGGTTGGGCTCGTGGGAGGGGAGGCACCGGCCGCCCCTCGCGGCCGGTGCCTGGTACTACGGTGTTACAGGTGCTGCTTCAGGTCTTAGATCTTGCCGACCAGGTCCAGCGACGGCTTCAGCGTTTCGGCGCCTTCGGTCCACTTGGCCGGGCAGACTTCGCCCGGGTGCGATGCGACGTACTGGGCTGCCTTCACTTTGCGCATCAGTTCCGACGCGTCGCGGCCGATGCCGTTGTCGTGCACTTCCATGACCTTGATCTGGCCTTCCGGATTGATCACGAAGGTGCCGCGCAGGGCCAGGCCTTCTTCTTCGATCATGACTTCGAAGTTACGCGACAGCAGGCCGGTCGGGTCGCCGATCAGCGGGTAGTTGACCTTCTTGATCGCGTCCGACGTGTCGTGCCACGCCTTGTGGGCGAAGTGGGTGTCGGTCGACACACCGTAGACTTTGACGCCCATCTTTTCGAATTCCGGCTGGAAAGCAGCCAGGTCTTCCAGTTCGGTCGGGCAGACGAAGGTGAAGTCCGCCGGGTAGAACATCAGGACCGACCACGTGCCTTTGAAATCGGCTTCGGTCAGGTCGATGAACTTGCCTGCGTGGTAAGCGGTTGCTTTGAACGGCTTGATTTCGGTGTTGATGATGGACATTCAGTACTCCTCTTTCGGGGTTAAAAAAAGCTTAGGTGTGAACTATACCCTGTCACACCATTCATGTGAAATTGATTGAACAGATTCTATCAATTGATTTTAGCTATCGAGCGTGGATAGCCTGTGCCTATCGTGAACATTGGCGGCACAAGGATCAGGCAGGCGCGGCCGCCGGCTGCAACGCCGTTTCCGTGCACGGCAGGACGAGGCTGAACGTCGCCCCCTGCCCCGGCGTGCTCTCGGCCGTCAACTGGCCGCCATGCGACACGGCCAGCTGGCGCGAGATGTACAGGCCCAGGCCCAGGCCCTTCGGCTCGCCGCTTTTCGCGCCGCGCTCGTAGGGTTCGAAGATGCGTTCGATGAAGTCGGGCGCGATGCCCTTGCCGTGGTCGCGCACGGCGATGCGGACGTTGCAACCCTCAGCATGGACACTGACCTCGACCGCGCCGCCGCCGCCATAGCGCATCGCATTGGTCAGCAGGTTGACGACGACCTGTTCGATACGGAATTCGTCCCAGAATCCTTCGACCGGGTGATGCGGCGCCAGCACGACGTTGGCGCCGGCCGCCGCGGCCTGCAACGACAAATCGTTCACCACGCGCTCCAGCAAGGCCATCAGTTCGACCCTGGCGGGACGGATGGAGAGCGTCCCGCTCTTCATGCGCGAGACGTCCAGCATGTCGTCGATCAGGCGGATCATCGCCTTGATCTGGCGCTCGTCGCGCTTGATCATGCTGTTCATATGGTCCGGATTGAACGCCGGCAAATTGCCCCGCTTCAATTGCAGGCTGCGCATTTGGGTTTCCAGGAACAGCGTGTTGAGTGGCGTGCGCAGCTCGTGCGCGACGAGGGACATGAATTCGTCGCGCATGCGCAGCGAGCGCTGCAGCTCGGCCTGCGTCGCGTTCAGCTCGCCCAGCAGCACCTCCTGCTCGCGCCGCGCCGCTTCCAGCGCTTCCATCTGGCGCTGCATCTCGCGCCGCTGCTGGTCCAGCGTGACGAACACGTGCACCTTGCTGCGCACGGCGTCCGGGTCCAGCGGTTTATAGAGAAAATCGACGGCGCCCGTCTCGTAGCCCTTGAACGCATAGTTCAGCTCGCGGCCGGCGGCGGACACGAACACGATCGGGATATTGCGGGTGCGCGAGGTGGAACGCATCAGCTCGGCGAGTTCGAAGCCGTCCATGCCGGGCATCTGCACGTCGAGGATGGCCAGCGCGAACTCGTGTTCGAGCATCAGGGACAGGGCTTCCTCGCCGGACTGGGCCTGGAACACGAGGCGCTGCTCGTCGCGGATCAGCGCGTCGAGGGCGCGCAGGTTTTCCGGCAGGTCGTCGACGATCAGCAATTTACTGGGGTCATGTGCGCTCATGGTTCATTCATCTCCAACATGGGCAACAAGGCGTGGATGCGCGCCAGAGGCAGTATCAGGTTCGGTTTGCAGCGGTTGATGGCGGTCACGGGCATCGTGGGCACCTGGGCGTCGGCGGGATCTTGCACGACGGTGAAGCCGCCGCGCGCGCGGATGTGGGCCATGCCGTCGGCGCCGTCGTGGTTCGCGCCCGTGAGCAGGATGCCGGCCAGGGCCGGACCGTAGGCGTCCGCGCTGGATTCCATCAGCACGTCGATCGCGGGCCGCGCGAAGTGCACGGGCGGCTCGCAACTGATCGAGAACGTGCGGTCGCGTTCGACGGACAGATGGTAGCCCGGTGCGGCGAAGTACACGGTGCCGGGCACGATCTCTTCCTTGTCGGCCGCCTCCTTCACGCGCACGGGCAGGCGCTCGTCGAACAGCTCGGCCAGGCGGCTTTCGCGGTCGCCCGGCATGTGCAGGATGCAGAACACGGGCAAAGAATAGGCCGCCGGAATCGCGGGCAGCAGCGCGACGAGCGCATCCACGCCGCCGGCCGAGCCGCCGATCACGACGGCCTCGAAGCGCCGTCCGCGCAGTGCCGCGCGCAGCGCGCCTTCCTGCGGACCGGGATCGAAGCCGGGGCTCATGGCGCCACCTTGCGGAACACCCGTTCCCGCCGCGCGAGCGGCTCGAATTGCCGGGCATACGTGGAAAAGTCGATGCTTTCCTTGCTGCCGAGGCCGAGGAAGCCGCGGTGGCACAGCGATTCGTGGAACAGGCCCAGCACCCGGTCCTGCAGGCGCCGGTTAAAGTAGATCATCACGTTGCGGCAGCTGATGAAATGCGTCTCCGCGAACACGCTGTCCGTGGCGAGGCTGTGGTCCGCGAACGTGACGTTCTCGACGAGCGCGCGGTCGAACAGCGCGCCGCCATAGGCCGCCGTGTAGTAATCGGAAAACGCGCGCGTGCCGCCCGCCTTCTGGTAATTCTCCGTGTACACGCGCATCTTATCCAGCGGCATCACGCCGCGTCGTGCCGCTTCCAGCGACTCCGGATTGATGTCGGTCGCGTACATCTGCGTGCGCTCCAGCAGGCCCTCCTCGTGCAGCAGGATCGCGAGCGAAACCACTTCCTCGCCCGTACTGCAGCCGGCCACCCACACGTTCAGCGACGGGTACGTCTTCAGGAACGGCACGACGAGCCGGCGTACAGCCAGATAATAATCCGGGTCGCGGAACATTTCCGTCACCGGGATGGTCAAAAACTGCAATAGCTGCGCGAACGCGGCAGGGTCGTGCATGACGCGCGCCTGCAAAGCCGAGATCGTTTCGCATTCCATCGCGCGCAACGCGGCAAGCACGCGGCGCTTTTGCGAGGCGCCCGTGTAGTCGCGGAAATCGTAGTTGTACTTGAGGTAGACAGCCTCGACCAACATCCGCAACTCGATGTCGTCGCTCGGCAGGCTGTGCATTGTCTTTTTCAAATGCGCTCCAGCGTCGGCATCCACACGCGCAGCAGCGAGTACAGCCGGGTCAGGTCGATCGGCTTGGCGAGATAGTCATTGGCGCCGGCGGCCAGGCATTGTTCCTGGTCGTCCTTCATCGCCTTCGCCGTGATCGCGATGATCGGGAGGCGCGCGAAGCGCTTGTCCTGGCGGATGCGACGCGTCGCTTCCAGTCCGTCCATGCCCGGCATCATCACGTCCATCAGGACCAGGTCGATCGACTCATGTTCATCGAGCTTGGCAATGGCTTCATACCCATTGCGCCCCACCTCCACCCTGGCGCCGCGTTGCTCCAGGGCACTGGTCAACGCGAACACATTGCGCACGTCATCGTCCACGAGCAGGATCGTGCGGCCTTCGAACACACGGTCGCGTCCGCGCACCGTCTTGAGCATCGACTGGCGTTCCGACGACAGTTCCGATTCCACCTTGTGCAGGAACAGCGTGACCTCGTCCAGCAGGCGCTCCGGCGAGCGCGCACCCTTGATGATAATCGAGCGCGAATATTTCAGCAGTTCCGCTTCCTCGTCGCGGGTCAGATTGCGTCCCGTGTACACGATGACGGGCGGGAACGAACACAGTTCTTCCAACGACATACGCTTGAGCAACTCGTTACCCTGCATGTCCGGCAGCTTCAAGTCGATGATCATGCAGTCGAACGTCTGCGTGCGCAACAGGTCCAGCGCTTCCGTGGCGGATCCGACGGCCGCGATCTCGACGTCCGTATCGGAAATCAATTGCACGACGCTGTCGCGCTGGCGTTCGTCGTCTTCCACGAGCAGCACGCGTTTCATTTCCTGCGACGACTTGTCCTTCAGCTTGCGGAACACGTCTTCCAGCTGCTCGCGCGACGTCGGTTTCAGTGCGTAGCCGATCGCGCCCAGGTGCAGCGCCTCGCCGCCGTTCTCCTGGCTCGAGACGACGTGGACGGGGATGTGGCGCGTGCCCGGATTGTCCTTCAGCTGTTGCAGCACGGACAGGCCGGAGCCGTCCGGCAGGCGGATGTCGAGCAGGATCGCGTCGGGACTCTCGTTCGTCGCCAGTTCCAGGCCTTCCTGTGCCGTCAGCGCGACGAGGCAGCGGAATTCCATGTCGTGCGCAAGGCCGTACAGGATGCGCGCGAATTCCGGCTCGTCCTCGACCACGAGCACCGTGCGCACGCCGGCGGCGGGCTGGGCGCGGTCGTCGGCGAACGCCGGCAACGCCAGGCCCTGCGCCGGCGCTACCGGCTCCGGTTCCGGCACGGGTGCGCGTACGGGCGGCTGCGCCGGCGGCAGCACGGGCGGCGTCGCGGCGACGGTGCCGTTGCGCGGCAGGCTCAGCACGAACGTACTGCCCTCGCCCGGCGCACTCGTGAGCGTCAGGGTGCCGCCCAACAAAGCGGTCAGGTCGCGCGAGATGGACAGGCCCAGGCCCGTGCCGCCGTACTTGCGCGCGGTGGAGCCGTCGGCCTGGTGGAACGCGTCGAAGATCTTGTCCTGCTGCTCGGGCGCGATGCCGATGCCGGAATCCTGCACGGTGAACTGGATCCAGCCATCCGTGTTGGCGCTCACGGTGAGATGCACCTTGCCCTTGTCCGTGAACTTGACGGCGTTCGACAGCAGGTTCTTGAGGATCTGCTCCAGGCGCTGGCGGTCCGTGTGGATGCTGATCGGCACGTCCGGCTCGACCGTCAGGCTGAAGTCCAGGCTCTTCTGGCGCGCCAGCGGTTCGAACACGCGGGCCAGGCCCTCGATGACGCGGCGCAGCGGCAAGTCTTCCGGCACGAGCTCCAGCTTGCCGGCCTCGACCTTCGAGATGTCGAGGATGTCGTTGATCAGGTTCAGCAGGTCATTGCCCGCCGAATAAATCGTCTGGGCGAAGCGCACCTGCTCGTCGTTCAAATTGCCGGCCGTATTGTCGGCCAGCAGTTTCGCCAGGATCAGCGACGAGTTCAGCGGCGTGCGCAGTTCATGCGACATGTTCGCGAGGAACTCGGACTTGTAGCGGCTTGCGCGCTCCAGTTCCAGCGCCCGCTCGCGCAACTGTTCCTGGGCCTGCACCAGCGCGCTGTTCTTGTTGTCGAGGTTGGTGGCCTGCTCGGCCAGCTGTTCGTTCGTCTGCTCCAGCTCGGCCTGCTGGTTTTCCAGCGCCGACTGCGATTCCTCCAGCGCGCGCGACTGTTCTTCCAGCTCTTCGTTCGCCGTGCGCAGTTCTTCCTGCTGCACCTGCAATTCCTCGTTCAGGGCCTGCTGCTCTTCCAGCGCGGCCTGCAGGCGCTGGCGGTGCAGCACGTTGGCGACGGCGGCGCCGACCGACGCGGCGATCGTCTCCATGAACTGGACGTCGCGCTCGCGCACGCCGTGCAGGAAGCCGATCTCGATGACGCCCTTGATCTTGCCGAAGTTCGACACGGGCGCGATCAGGAGTTCGCGCGGCGCAGTCTCGCCCAGCGCCGAGCCGACCTTGATGTAGTCCGGCGGCAGGTCGCGCAAGGTGACGATGCGGTTCTGGTTGGCGGCCTGCGCGGCCAGCGACTCGGTCGGATGCACGATGCGCGCGCGGTCCGTGTCCGCATGCGCGAACCCGTAGGCGCCGATGCGGGTCAACGTACCGTCCTCCGCGCGCACGTACATCGCGGCCACGACGCCGTTCAGGTAGTTCGCCACATAATTCAGCACGGCGTCGGCCAGCGGTTCCAGGCTGATGATACCCGTCGTCTTCCCGACCAGTTCCGTCTGGCCCGAGCGCAGCCACGCCTGTTGCATCAGCTGGGTATTGTGGTCTTCTTCGTGCTGCAGGATATCGCCGTACGATTTGGACAGCGCCTGCAGGTCGCGCCGGCCGAACACGGCGAGCAGGCCGGCCACGATCAGGCTGAACGCGAGGAAGGCGGCGACGGACCACGCGATCACGGAGCGCGACGTGGCGTTCCGTTCCTGCAGGATGCGTTGTTCTTCCAGGATGAAATCGAGGAACTCGCGCCGGACCTGGTCGGTCAGGATCTTGCCGCGGCCGGCCTTGATGTTCTGGATGATCTCGACGAAGTCGCTCTTCTTGCTGCGCATGCCGATCATCTCTTCGGCGAACGCCTGCCACTGGGCCTGCGCCGCGCGCACCCGTTCGATGCGGTCGAGCTGGGCCCGGTTGTCGTCCACGAGCCGCTCGAGATTCTTCAGCTCGGCATCCATGCGCGGCTTGGCCGACAGGTAAGGCTCGAGGAAATCGTCGTCGCCGGACAGCACGTAGCCGCGCATGCCGGCCTCCATGTCGGACGACAACCGGCTGACCTCGTTGGCGCGGCCGATCACGTGCTCGGAATGCTCGACCCAGCTCAGGACATTGATGAGGTAGGCGATGATACCGACGAAGACGAGCGCGCTGAGCACGCCCATGCCCAGCGGCATGGCGACGTTGCGCGACAGGATCCGGCGGAATTGGTCACTATCGATACTCGAACCGGGCATGCTGTGTGGTTACTCTTATGAAAAAAATATCCCAAGTGTAACGCAAGCAAAGAATCCGAGGTGTTCGCTTGAACGTGACTTTTTGTCAAGTCGACGGCGTTGCGACGTATTTACGACAAAGATCGCCGAAGATACGGCGCGGTGCGGCTGCCCTTTTCCCTGGCGACGTGCGCCGGCGGCCCCTCCGCCACCACCTTGCCGCCCGCCTCGCCCGCACCCGGGCCGATGTCGATCACCCAGTCGCACGCAGCCACCACGCGCATCGTGTGCTCGACCATGATGACGGTGTTACCCGCATCGACGAGACGGTCGAGCTGGGCCAGCAGGCGGTCGGCGTCGAGCGGGTGCAGGCCCGTCGTCGGCTCGTCCAGGACGTACAGCGTCCCGCCGCGGCCGGCGCGCTGGAGCTCCGTCGCCAGCTTGATGCGCTGCGCCTCGCCGCCCGAGAGCTCCGTCGCGCTCTGCCCCAGCCGCAAATAACCGAGCCCCACCTCGCGCAGCACGGAGAGCGGCCGCGCGACGGCTTCCTCGTCCGCGAAGAACGCATGTGCCTCGTCGACCGTCATGCCCAGCACGTCCGCGATGTTGCGGTCGTTGTAGCGGATCGCCAGCGTGTCGGCGTTGTAGCGCGCGCCGCCGCATGTGGGACAAGGCGCGTACACGCTCGGCAGGAACAGCAGCTCGACCATCACGAAGCCCTCGCCCGCGCAATGTTCGCAGCGGCCCTTCGCCACATTGAACGAGAACCGGCCGGCGTCGTAGCGGCGCTTTTTCGCGGCCGGCGTCGCCGCGAACAGTTTGCGCACCTGGTCGAACAGGCCCGTGTACGTGGCGAGGTTCGACCGGGGGGTGCGGCCGATCGGCCTCTGGTCCACGCGCACGAGGCGGCGGATGCCGTGCATGGGGCCCGCGATATGGCCGACGGTCGGGATGTCGGCCTCGCGCTCCAGGTCCATGCCTTCCTCCGTCTCGGCGTCGGCCGCTCCCTGTCCAAGCGCCGCGCCGACGAGGTCGACGAGCACCTGGCTCACGAGCGTCGACTTGCCGGAGCCGGAGACGCCCGTCACGCCCGTCATCACGCCGAGCGGGAAGCAGACGGCGAGATCGTGCAGGTTGTTGCGCGTGACGCCTTCCAGCCGCAGCCACCCGGCCGGCTCGCGCGGTGTGCGAACGGGCGGACGTGCGGCGTCCTGCGCATCCGTGAACAGATAGCGCCGCGTGTGCGAGCCCTTCACATCGCGCAGGCCATCGGGCGGGCCGCTGTATAGAATCTGGCCGCCTTTCTCGCCTGCCTGCGGACCGACGTCGACGATCCAGTCCGCGTGCCGGATCACATCGAGCGCGTGCTCGACGACGAACAGCGAATTGCCGGCCGCCTTCAGGCGGGCGAGCGCGTCCAGCAGCGCTTCGGTGTCGGCCGGATGCAGGCCGGCCGACGGCTCGTCCAGCACGTACACGACGCCGAACAGGTTCGACCTCACCTGCGTGGCGAGGCGCAGGCGCTGCAATTCTCCCGGCGACAGGGTCGGCGTGCTGCGTTCCAGCGCGAGGTAGCCCAGGCCCAGCGCCAGCATCGTGTCGAGCCGCGCGCACAGGTCCGCGGCGATGCGCTGCGTGACGATCAGCTGCTCCGGGTGTTTATCGGCACGCCTGGCTGCCGTTCCATCCGCGTAAGGACGCAGCATCTGCGCCAGGCGTTCCAGCGGGACGCGCGACAAGGTCATGATGTCCATGCCGGCAAACGTCACGGACAAGGCTTCCTGGCGCAGGCGGCGGCCCTGGCACAGCGGGCATTCCGTGCTCACCATGTAGCGCGCCACGCGCTTCTTCATCGACGCGCTTTCCGTGTTCGCGAACGTCTGCAGCACGTAGCGGCGCGCGCCGCTGAACGTGCCCTGGTAGCTGGGCGTCTCCTTGCGCTTCAGGGCGCGGCGCGTTTCCTCCGGCGTGAGGCCCGCGTACACGGGCACGGTGGGCGTCTCGTCGGTGAACAGGATCCAGTCGCGGTCCTTCCTGGGCAGGTCGCGCCACGGCGTGTCGACGTCGTAGCCCATGGTGACGAGGATGTCGCGCAGGTTCTGGCCGTGCCACGCGGGCGGCCACGCGGCGACGGCGCGCTCGCGGATCGTCAGGCTGTCGTCCGGCACCATCGACGCTTCCGTCGCGTCGTACACACGGCCCAGGCCCGAGCATTGCGGACACGCGCCTTCCGCCGTGTTGGGCGAGAACGATTCGGCGTACAGCAGCTCCTGGCCGGGCGGATAATCGCCGGCGCGCGAGTACAGCATGCGCAGGGAGTTCGACAGGGTCGACACGCTGCCGACCGAGGACCGCGTCGTCGGCGTGCCGCGCTGCTGTTGCAGGGCGACGGCGGGCGGCAGGCCGTCGATGTCGTCCACTTCCGGCACGGGCATCTGGTGGAACAGCCGGCGCGCGTAGGGCGAGACGGATTCCAGGTAGCGCCGCTGCGCTTCCGCATAGAGTGTCCCGAACGCGAGCGACGACTTGCCCGAGCCGGACACGCCCGTGAACACGACGAGCGCGTCGCGCGGGATGTCGAGGTCGACGTTCTTCAGATTGTGCTCGCGCGCGCCGCGCACGCGCACGTGGCCTGTCTTCAATGTTTGGTCGCGCATGCCTGCGGCTCCGGATGCTTCACGATGCCTCATTCCAGCACATGCAAACCCGGCAGTCGGTGCGGTCGAACACAGTTAGACCGTCGTTCCCCGACCAGGCGTCCCCTTGCCGGGAACCCAATTGCCCGCATGCCGCTACCGTTACACGTAGTCGGTGTGCACAAAACTCAGGTTCTCGCCTTCGCGCACTAGTGTCCGGAATATTGTTTTCAAAAACCGTCAGAAATAGCATCGTCATTCCCGCGCAAGCGGGAATCCATACTGAGTATGCTAACTACGTTCTTCATTTCCACCTCGTTGGCTACAAAGAGTCGACTTCGAGCAGTCAGCATGGGTTCCCGCTTTCGCGGGAACGACGGTATTTCCCTATGGCGGGCCTATTTTCGACGGTAAAAATTATTCCGGACAGCAGTGCGCCTTCGCGGGAACGACGGATCGGCTAGGGGATCAGCATCCGCGCCCGCAACTCGGCAAACAGGTCGTAGAACGAATCCTCGGTCGACTGCCACGCGGCAAAGCCGAGGCGGCGGCTGTTCGCCATGTCCGTCATCACTTCGATGGGACGGCCGAGGTCGAGGTCCGTGTGCCACGGCGACACGAGCCGGTTCAGGTCCGCCTCGACGAGCTTGTGGCGCGTGGCGAGCTCGCGCCAGACGGCGTGGTCGTTCGCCATCTCGGCTTCGAGCGGCCGCATCTCGCCCTCGAAACCGGCGGCCTGGACGCCGAACCATGCCGCGAGCCGGCGCCACAGCCAGCTCCAGCGGAAGTAGTCGCCGTTCGTGATGTTGAAGGCCTCGTTGCGCGCGGCGTCGTGGTCGGCGGCCCAGCGCAGCTGCCGCGCGAGCATGCGCGCATCCGTCACGTCGGACAGGCCTTCCCACTGCGCCCGCGAACCGGGGAAGCGGAACGGCCGGCCCGTCGCCTTGCAGATCGACGCGTACACAGCCAGCGTCGTGCCCAGGTTCATCGCATTGCCGACCGCCATGCCGATGACGGTGTGGGGCCGGTGCACGGTCCACGTGAAGCGGTCACGGGCGGCCGCCGCGTAGACCTCGTCTTCCTGCGCGTAATAAAAATTATCGAGGGGCAGGCGCGGCTGCGATTCGCGCAGCGGCGTGTCGGGCAAGGTACCGGAACTGGCGTACGCCTCGAACGGGCCGAGGTAGTGCTTCAGGCCCGTCACCAGCGCCACGTGGCGCAGCGTCTTGCGGCGGCTGAGGGCATCGAGCAGGTTGCGCACGAGCGTGGCGTTGACGCGGATGTTTTCCGCTTCGCTGTCCTGGCGCATCCACGTCGTGATGAAGACGTGCGTCGGGCCTCCGTCGCCAAATGCCGTGGCGAGCGCTGCGCCGAGCCGTTCCGGATCCATCAGGTCGGCCGGCACGGGGATCAGGCCCGGCAGGTCGGCGGGCGGGCGGCGCGCGAGGCCGTACACGGTCCAGCCGTGGGCCAGCAGTTCCCGTGCCGTGGCATGGCCGCCGATCCCGCTGGCGCCCACGACGAGTGCGCTTCTTTTCATGCCGCTTCTCCTTGTCGATGGCAACCGCTATTCTTGCCCGCTTAGGGAAAGCGCGTCGCACACCTTGTCGATGCCGCCGCCCGGCGGGAAGCGCGCCGCCACCGCACGCGTCCGAGCCGCCAGGCCGGGCGCCGCCAGCAAACCGTCCAGCGCACGCACGAGCCGCCGTTCGTTCAGCCGCCCGGCCGGCAGGCTCGCGCCGACGCCGAGCGCCGTCACGCGCGCGCCGTTGTCGAACTGGTCGTGCGCCAGCGGCACGACGAGTTGCGGCGTCCCCGCGCGCAGCGCCTCCGCCGTCGTGCCGATGCCGCCGTGGTGGACGAGCGCCGCCGCCTGCGGCAGCAGTGCCCGCAGCGGCACGTAGTCCTGCCACAGCATCGATGGCGGCAGGTCGGCCGGCACCTGCTCGCGGTGCGGCGTGAGGAAGATCGCGCGCCGCCCCAGCCGCGTGGCTGCTGCGGCGGCGTCACGAAAATATGCAGCTGCCTGCGTGTTGCCGGTGCCGTGCGTGAACACGAGCGGCGGTGCACCGGCCTGCAGGAACGCCGTCAGGCCGGGCGCCAGCGACGCATCGCCATGCGGATCGAACAAGGGAAAATCGCCGCGCACCAGCGGTTGCGGCCAGTCCGGCTGCGTGGGCGCGAACCAGGCGGGGAACAGCGTCACCGACAGGTCGGGCACGGACGCGATCCAGTCCATCAGCGACGGCACCGGTGCCAGGCCGTGCGGCGTGCGCGCCGCGTTCACGTCCGCCAGCGCGACGGGATCGATGAAGCGCCTGCCCACCCAGCGCCAGAACGCCCGGCGCGCGGACAGCGGCACCCACGCGGGCACGCGCCACGGGCCCACCAGCAACGGATCGTGTACCGTCATGAGGTTCGCCGGCGCGAGGTAGGCGGCGGCGATCCTCACGCCAGGATGCACCACGCGGCACAAGTCGGCCTCGGGCAGCGCGAGCGGATGCACGAGCAGCACGCAGGATTCATCCTGCGGCAGCGCGGCGACGAAGGGCACGATGCGCGCCATCGCGGGCCGCGTCGCGCGCCACACGACGCCGAAGCCGCGCGTGGGATGCCACAGGTCGGGATCGCGCAGCACGGCTTCGTCGGCGGGCAGGCCGGTGAACGGCAAGCCGGTCGGCCGTACCCACGGGCCGTGCTGCTCGGGCGCGAGGAAGCTCACGCGGTGGCCGCGGGCACGCAGGGCGAGCGCCAGCGCGAGAAACGGGAACAGGTCGCCGGCCGAGCCGATCGTGACGACGACGTAGTGTTGGGGTTCGATGCGGCACTCCTGCTAGAATATGGGTTCGTCTTCAGGAGATTCTACCCATGCGCCTGTAATGCCCGCCGTTCGCATGCTTTTCGCACTGCCACGGCCTCGAAACCCTTCCGGCTTTCCTTGGCATCCAGGAGTTCCACATGGCGCATCCCTACTTCGCGGCCCTGCACGGGGTCGACATCATCCTGCCCGACGGGCGCATTCTCTTCACGAACCTGCACGAGCCGTTTCAAGCGGAAACGGTCGGCCTGATCGGCCATAACGGCAGCGGCAAGTCCACGCTCGGGCGCGTGCTCGCGGGCGACATGCCGCCAGCCGCCGGCCGCATCGAACGGCCGGGGCGCATCCGTTACGTGGCGCAGCAGACCGGGGCCACGTCCGCACGCTCCCTGGCCGAAGTCGCCGGTCTCGACGCGCCGTTGGCCGCCCTGCACCGGCTGGCGGACGGCGAGGCACGCGACGAGGATTTCGACCTCATCGGCGACCGCTGGGACCTGGAAGCGCGCTGGAAGGCGATGCTGGACGGCGCCGGGCTCGACGCGGACCTCGAACCGCAAGCATTGTCCGGCGGCCAGCACACGCTGCTCGCGCTGATCGGCGCCTTTTGCTCGGACGCCGACCTGCTCGTGCTGGATGAACCGGGCAACCACCTCGACCTTGGCAACCGCGCCTTCCTGCTCGACCAGATGCGCGCGTGGCGCCAGTCCGGCCGTGGCCTGCTGCTCATCAGCCACGACCGCGATCTGCTGGAGCACGTCGAGCGCACGCTGGAAGTCCATGCGGGCGGTTTGCGGCGCTACGGCGGCGGGTGGTCGCTCGTGGCCGAACAGCGCGACGCGGAACTGGCGGCCGCCGGCGCGAAGCTGGAACGTACGAAGGTCGAGCGCCGCCAGGGCGAGCAAAAGATGCGGGAACAGGCCTCGCGCGCCGCGCGCCGAAGCGCCCGCGGCGCGCGCGCGAAGGCGGACGGCGGCATGCCGAAGATCGTCCTGAACGCCCTGCCCCAGCGCGCCGAGCAGACGGACGGCACCCGGCTCGAGCGCCACGCGCGCGCGCGGCAGGCGTTACAGGATGACGTGGCCGACGCGTTCGCGACCTTCGACGCGTTGCACCGGCAGCCGGCCTTTCCGCAGCTGGACGTCGACATCCCGCCCGGGCAGACGGCGCTCGCATTCGACGCGCTCGTCGCGCGTCGCGGTCCGCGTCAGGCACTTGACTGGCGCGTGCAGGGCGCGGCGCGCATCGCGATGTCGGGGCCGAACGGCTGCGGCAAGTCCACCTTGCTGCGCACGATCGCCGGCGAGATCGCACCGCTGTCCGGCAGCGTGCACGGGCTGCCCGGCGTGCTGCTGGACCAGCACCTGGCCATGCTCGACCCGGCGCGCAGCCTGCTCGATCAACTGAAAAGCACACACGACGCGGGCCGCCTGCGCCAGATGCTCGCGCTCGCGGGGCTGGGCCCGGACCGCATCCTGCGTCCCAGCGGCGAGTTGAGCGGCGGCGAACGCATGCGCGGCGCGCTGCTGCTGGCCGTACTGCGCGAGCCGTCACCGAAGCTATTGATGCTGGACGAGCCGACCAACCACCTCGACCTCGCGAGCGTGGAGGCGCTGGAAGCGATGCTGGGGTCGTGGCCGGGGGCGCTCGTCGTCGTGTCGCACGACGGGCGCTTCCTGGACACGCTGGCGCTCACCCACCGGCTCGAGTGGACGGCGGGTGGGTGGCTGGCCGGCGCCCCGGCGTGAGTGGACCCATCAACTGTCCCGCCAGCGTGGGCGCGTGCGGCGTATCGGTGCCGTAGTCGGACGGCCAGCGGGCCGGCAGGTAATGGGTGCCGAACAGGCGGTCGAGGATCGGCAGCGTCGCCGCGTAGTTGCGGTCGACGTGGTCGTGCCGGGTATGGTGCCAGTGATGGAACGCGGGCGTCGTCACCAGCCGCTCCAGCGGCCCGAGGCGCCAGCGCAGGTCGGCGTGGATGAAGAATCCCCAGAACGTGCCGAGCACCAGGATCAGCGGCGGGGTGCCGCTGCCGGCGGCGCCGGGCGTCGCCAGGCCGAGCAGGTACAACGGCACGAGGCCGAACAGCCGCGTCACGACCATGTCGACGGGATGCGAGCGGGTATTCGCGAGAAAGTGCATCCGCTCGGTACTGTGGTGCAGCGCGTGGAAACGCCATAACCACGGCAGTTCATGGCTGAGCCGGTGTCCCCAGTAGAAGCCTGTTTCGCCGACGATGAAGGCCAGCGCCACCCGCACGGGGGTGGGCCATCCCTGCACCGTCGATGTCAGCGCGGCCGGCACGATGCGCTGCGCCGCGGCGGCCAGCAGCGCCGCCGGCACCGCGAGCACCACGATCGGGACCAGGCTGCTGATGACGTAGTACGCAAGGTCGTGACGCCACGCGCGCCGCGGCAAGCCGTTGCCGCGCATGCCGAACCAGCGCTCGAGCGGCACGAACACGGCCATCAGCAGCACCAGCCAGGCGCCCATCCGCAGCGCGCTCACCGCCCAGTCGTGCAAGGACGCGGGCATGGCCGCTCAGGCCTTCGTCTGGCGGCGGCGTGCCAGGAACGCCGCGAGGCCCACGCCGCCCAGCATCAGGCTCAGGGTCGACGGTTCGGGCACGGCAGCCTGCATCGACACGTTATCGAGCAGCATGAAGGGCGGCGCGCCCGGCGAATTGCTCGCCGCCAGGAAGGACAGCACCTCGCTGGCGCTGGTGGCCGTGAACGTCAGGCTGGCCGTCTTCCATCCGCTGAAGCCGCCGTTGTCGATGGACAGCGCGCCCGCGTTGACGGTGGTGTCGCCGAATCCGACTTTCCAGTAGTTGTTCAGGTTGGCGCCGTCGAAACCGGCCCGCTGGCCCAGCGATTAGAGGAACCTGTCGAGAATCTTCCTGCTCCCCTTGTCGATCCCAAACATGTCGCGGATGAGAAAGTGAATCCCATGACTGTCCGCGATGAGCAGCGAATACGTCCCCAGCCGGCGAATGTCTTCCTCGCCCTTGAGCACGAATTCCGTGTCGCCACGGTCGGTTTTCACCGTCCACGTGCACGGCGTGGCGAAGCTGGACACGTCCTTGATCGACAAAATCTCGGGCATGAATTCGCGGCCGTCGAGTTCTTCCGTCACGAGCGAGCGGATGTCGGCCGGCACCGTGTCGATGTCGTCGATCCAGGCGACTTCCTTGCCGCCGTCGCGCACGAGCGAGATGCCTTTCGACGGCGCCTGCACGGGGAATGAGCGCACGGGCGTGACGCCCACGAATTCCTCGCCCTCGGCATTCGTCAGGACCAGCTTCCCGAACGGGTCGCGCCTCAATTGAAAAGTTGCATTCATCGTTCAGTCGTCCTTGCTGCCGTCGTCGTCCGGATCCTGGTCCACGTTGCGCGCCTGCGCTTCGTACAGGCGGTAATACGCGCCTTCGCGCGCCATCAGTTCGTCGTGGTTGCCCTCTTCCACCACCTGGCCGCGGTCCAGCACGACGAGGCGGTCGGCACGGTGCAAGGTGGACAGGCGGTGCGCGATGGCGATCGTCGTGCGGCCCTGCACGAGATTGTCCAGCGCCTTCTGGATTTCCTTTTCCGTTTCCGAGTCGACGGACGACGTCGCTTCGTCCATGATCAGGATCGGCGGGTCGATCAGCAGCGCGCGGGCGATCGAGATGCGCTGGCGCTCGCCGCCGGACAGGCCCTGGCCCCGCTCCCCGACCATCGAGTCATACCCCTGCGGCAGGCGCAGGATGAATTCGTGGGCGTGCGCGGCGCGGGCGGCGGCGATGATCTCTTCGCGCGTCGCATCCGGCTTGCCGTAGGCGATGTTGTCCGCGATGGTGCCGAAGAACAGGAACGGCTCCTGCAGCACGAGGCCGATGTGGCGGCGGTAGTCCGCGACGGCAAAGCTGCGGATGTCGCGGCCGTCCAGCAGGATCGCGCCTTCCGCCACGTCGTAGAAGCGGCAGATCAGGTTGACCAGGGTGCTCTTGCCCGAGCCGGAGTGGCCCACGAGGCCCACCATCTCGCCGGCCTTGATGTTCAGCGAAATGCCGCGGTTGACGGCGCGGTTGCCGTAGCGGAAGCCCACTTCGCGCAGCGCGATATTGCCCTCGACCTTGTCCAGCTTGACCGGATTGACGGGGTCGGGAACGCTCGACACGTGGTCGAGGATGTCGAAGATGCGCTTCGCGGCCGACGCGGATTTCTGCGTGACGGACACGATGCGGCTCATCGAATCGAGACGGACGTAGAAGCGGCCGCTGTACGCGATGAACGCCGACAGCACGCCGACGGTGATCTCCTGCTGGCTGACCTGCCAGATGCCGAAGCACCAGATGATGAGCAGGCCCAGTTCCGTCAGCAGCGACACGGTCGGTGAGAACAGCGACCACACCTTGTTCAATTTGTCGTTGACGGCCAGGTTGTGTTTATTGGCCTCGCGGAAGCGCGACGCCTCGCGGTGCTCCTGCGCGAACGCCTTCACGACGCGGATGCCGGGGATCGTGTCCGCCAGCACGTTCGTGACCTCGCCCCACACGCGGTCGATCTTTTCGAAGCCCGTGCGCAGCTTGTCGCGTACGACGTGGATCATCCACGCGATGAACGGCAGCGGCACCAGCGTGATCAGGGCCAGCTTGGCATTGATGCTGAACAGGATCACGCCCGTCATGATGATCATGAGGACGTCGGACAGGAAGTCCAGCAGGTGCAGCGACAGGAACACGCAGATGCGGTCCGAGCCGCTGCCGATGCGCGACATGAGGTCGCCCGTGCGCTTGCCGCCGAAGAATTCCAGCGACAATCTCAGCAGGTGTTCATAGGTCTCGGAACGCATGTCGGCGCCCATCCGCTCGGACACGAGGGCGAGGATGTACGTGCGGCCCCAGCCCAGCGCCCAGGCCAGCATGCTCGATGCGAACAGGCCGCCCATGTACATGTAGACGAGGTGCGTGTCGATGTGCTTGCCGTTCTGGTAAGGGATCAGCACATTGTCCATCAGCGGCATCGTCAGATACGGCGGAATCATGTGTGCGCCGGTACTTGCCAACATAAGCAAGAATCCGAGGAGCAATTGACCCTTGTATGGCCGGGCGAAGCGCCACAGGCGGAACAGGGTCCAGGTCGACGGCGGCGTATGCAGCACCTTGGTGCAGATCGGGCAGTCTTCCTGGTCCGGTTCCAGCGGCGCCTTGCAACTCGGGCAAGTATGTTGCTCGGGCGCTTGCACGGCGACGCCGCTGACGTGGCTTTCGACCTGGTCCTCGAACTGGTCGACGACGCGGATGGCTTGCAGGTTCTGGCCCAAGGTAAAGCGCCAGGCAGCCAGCAGGCCGTTCTGGTCGACGAGTTCGAGGTGGCCGACGCCCGCATGGTCGTGGTGGCGCATTGTCAAACCGGCACGATACGGCCAGTCGCGCCACATCGTGTCGCCGGGCGCGCGGGTCAGCAGGCGGTAATTCGTGACGACAAGAATACCTTTGGTGAAACGTAATTTCGCATCGAGGTCAACCTCGACGCTGTTTAAAACGTTTTCCCCTGGCGCAAGCTTCTTCGCGACGTCCGCCTGCCAGTGCTCAGGCAGGAAACCGGCGGTCGACGCCTGCGGACCGGAGGGAACAAGTTGTTGAGTTGTCATGTGATGCCGCCGGCAAAGGCGAGTTTTGGTTCTGATCTGTACGATGGAACGTTGAGGGCGGTGTTGCCGTTGACACGCGCACCTTCCGAAACGCGGCGCTTCGGCGTGTACGGTATTCTATCGGAGGGGCCAGAGTGGCAGAAATCGGTTCGGCACGGTAAGCTTCGTTCCGGCAAGTATACAACATGTGCATTATGGAAAGAGAGGAAGACGGGGCCGCGATCCGGCAGCGTCTTTGGCCATCGATGTGCAAACTTAGGCAATGCCACGCGATGAGAGAGCGGTCGTCGCGTGGCTGGATATTTTCATGACAAATAAGAAAGACATTGCAATTCTTCGTGTAAACCACCTGCGTGGACCGAACATCTGGACCTACCGCCCTGTCATCGAAACGTGGCTCGACATCGGCGAACTCGAAGAATGTCCTTCGAATAAACTTCCCGGCCTGTATGAACGCCTCACCGCCTGGCTGCCGGGCCTGATCGAACACCGCTGCGGCGTCGGCGAACGGGGCGGCTTCCTGGAGCGCCTGCGCGACGGCACCTGGTCCGGTCACATTCTCGAACACATTGTCCTCGAATTGCAGAACCTGGCCGGCATGAAGACCGGTTTCGGCAAGACCCGCTCCACCGCCGACCACGGCATTTATAAAATGGCATTCCGCACACGCGACGAGACCGTCGGCCGTGCCGCCCTGCAAGCCGGCCACGCGCTCTTGATGTCCGCCATCAACGACACCCCGTTCGACCTGCAGGCCAAGGTCGATGAGCTGACGGAACTGGTCGACCGCTAC
Source organism: Massilia orientalis (assembly GCF_030411975.2). NCBI lineage: Bacteria > Pseudomonadati > Pseudomonadota > Betaproteobacteria > Burkholderiales > Oxalobacteraceae > Massilia > Massilia orientalis. The sequence goes on from NZ_JASNRB020000012.1 coordinate 165,696, forward strand.
TGCCTGGGTCCGTCGACCGGCCACATCGTCGACGCCGCCACCGACCGCCGCATCCCCTCTATCCGCCTGACCGAAGGCAACCTCGTGCAGCTGGGCCACGGCAGCGCGCAGCGCCGCATCTGGACGGCCGAGACGGACCGTACGAGCGCCATCGGCGAATCCATCGCCAGCGACAAGGACCTCACCAAGACCCTGCTCGCCTCCTGCGGCGTGCCAGTCCCCGAGGGGTCGGTGGTTCGCAGCGCGGCAGCGGCGTGGGAAGAAGCGCAGGACATCGGCCTGCCCGTCGCCATCAAACCCGTCGACGGCAACCATGGCCGCGGCGTGTCGCTGAACCTGATGTCGGAAGCGGACGTGCATGCCGCCTACGCCATCGCGGCCGAAGAAGGCGATTCCAGCGCCGTCCTCGTCGAGCGCTTCATTCCCGGCAACGAACACCGCCTGCTCGTCGTCGGTTCGAAAGTCGTCGCCGCCGCCAAAGGCGAATCGCTGTGGGTCGTCGGCGACGGCACCTCCACCGTCACCCAGCTGTGCGACAGCCAGATCAACATCGACCCGCGCCGCGGCAATTCCGAAGAATTCCCGCTCAGCCCCGTCGTGCCGGCCGAAAGCGATGAAGTCATGCTGGACCTGAAACGCCAGGGCCTCACGCCGGATTCGGTCCCGCAGGCGGGCCAGAAAGTGCTGATCCAGTTGAACGGCAACGTGGCCGACGACGTCACGGACGAGGTCCACCCGGAAGTCGCGCACGTGGCCGCGCTGGCCGCGCGCGTCGTGGGCCTGGACATCGCCGGCATCGACCTCGTGTGCGAGGACATCTCGCGTCCGCTGGAAGAACAGCGCGGCGCCATCATCGAAGTCAATTCCAGCCCCGGCCTGCTCGCGCACATCAAGCCCGCCCAGGGCGAGCCGCGCAACGTGGGCAAGGCCATCGTCGAGCACCTGTTTGCCGAGGGCGAGACGGGCCGCATTCCGCTCGTGGGCGTCACGGGCACCACGGACGCCGCACTCGCCGCGCGCCTCGTCGGCACCGTGCTGAACCTGGCCGGCAAGCACGTGGGCGTGGCCAACCGCGAGGGCCTGTTCCTCGACGGCCGCCAGGTCACGGCGCAGGACGGCACCCGCTTCGACGCCGGCCAGCGCCTGCTGATCAACCGCACCGTGCAGGCCGCCGTGTTCGAATCGAACGCGCGCACGATCCTGACCGAGGGCCTGCCGTACGACCGCTGCCTCGTCGGCATCGTGACCGACATGGGCGACGTGGCCGACGTGGCCGACCTGTACGTGCGCGACGACGATGCGCTCTACAACGTCGTACGCAGCCAGGTCGACGTCGTGCTGTCCGATGGCGCGGCCGTGCTGAACGCGGCCGATGAACGCGTGGCCGCGCTGGCCGAACTGTCCGACGGCGCCGTGCTGTACTACGCGCCGGACGAAGCCAACACCACCCTGGCCGCGCACCGCGCGGGCGGCGGCCGCGTCGCATTCGTGCGCAACCACCACATCGTCCTGGCCCAGGGCAGCGAGGAAATGCCGCTGCTGGGCATCGACAAAGTGAAGCCCGCCACCGCCGCGCAGCCGAATGCCCTGCTCGCGGCCGCGCTGGCCGGCTGGGCGCTGGACGTGCCGACGGACCTGATCTGCGCCGGCCTGCGCACGTTCGACCCGGCCGGCAAAAAGAAAAAGGCCTGATGACGAGCCCGGCATTGACCGGGCCGATGCCGCAAGACCCTAAAGGAAAGACTTATGGAAGTATCACGCGTACGCGCCCTGCGCGGTCCCAACCTCTGGAGCCACCACACGTCGATCGAGGCGATCGTCGCCTGCTTGCCGGAAGAGGAATCGATCGGCGCCCTGCCCGGCTTCGAGACGCGCCTGCGCGCCCTGTTCCCGGAAATCTGGCCGCTGCAGCCGACCGGCCATGACGACACGATCCCGCTGGCCCAGGTGCTGGAAGTCGCCGCGCTGGCCCTGCAGGCGCAGGCCGGCTGCCCCGTCACGTTCAGCCGCACCACCGCCACGCTGGAGCGCGGCATTTACCAGGTCGTCGTCGAGTACAGCGAAGAAGACGTGGGCCGCCTCGCGATGGAACTGGCGGAACAGCTGTGCGCCGCCGCCCGCAACGACCAGCCATTCGACCTCGATGCGGCCCTGAAGCAGCTGCGCGACCTGGACGAGGACGTGCGCCTCGGCCCGTCGACGGGTTCGATCGTGCACGCCGCCGTCGCGCGCGGCATCCCGTACCGCCGCCTGACCGAGGGCAGCCTCGTGCAATTCGGCTGGGGCAGCCGCCAGCGCCGCATCCAGGCCGCCGAGATCGACGCCACGGGTGCCATCGCGGAATCCATCGCGCAAGATAAAGAACTGACCAAGACCCTGCTGAACGCGGCCGGCGTGCCTGTGCCGCTGGGCCGCAGCGTGAGCGATCCGGACGACGCGTGGGCCGCCGCGCAGGAAATCGGCCTGCCGGTCGTGATCAAGCCGAAGGACGGCAACCAGGGCAAGGGCGTGACCGTGAACGTCACCACGCGCGCGCAGCTCGACAAGGGCTTTGCCGCCGCGTCCGAGTTCCGCGACGAGATCATGGTCGAAAAATACCTGCCGGGCCATGACTACCGCCTGCTCGTCGTCGGCAACAAGCTCGTCGCCGCCGCGCGCCGCGACCCGCCGCACGTGGTGGGCGATGGCGTGCACACCGTGCGCCAGCTCGTCGACATCGTCAACAAGGACCCGCGCCGCGGCGACGGCCACGCGACGTCGCTCACCAAGATCCGCTTCGACGACATCGCCCTCGGCTCGCTGGCGAAGCAGGGCTATGACGCGGAATCGGTCCCGCCGAAGGGCCAGCGCGTCACCCTGCGCAACAACGCCAACCTGTCGACGGGCGGCTCGGCGACGGACGTCACGGACGACGTGCATCCGGAAGTGGCGGCGCGCGCCATCGCGGCCGCACACATGGTCGGCCTGGACATCTGCGGCGTCGACCTCGTGTGCGACAGCGTGCTGAAACCCATCGAGGACCAGGGCGGCGGCATCGTCGAAGTGAACGCCGCGCCGGGCCTGCGCATGCACATCTCGCCGTCGTTCGGCAAGGGCCGCGCCGTCGGCGAAGCCATCATGGACACGCTGTACGGTCCGGGCGACGACGGCCGCATCCCGGTCGTCGCCGTGACGGGCACGAACGGCAAGACGACGACCGTGCGCCTGATCGCGCACCTCCTCGCGAGCTCGGGCCTGCGCACCGGCATGACGAACACGGACGGCGTGTACATCCAGGGCCGCCGCATCGACAGCGGCGACTGCAGCGGTCCGCGCAGCGCGCGCAACGTGCTGCTGCATCCGGACGTCGACGCGGCCGTGTTCGAGACGGCCCGCGGCGGCATCCTGCGCGAGGGTCTCGCGTACGACCGCTGCCAGGTCGGCGTGGTCACGAACATCGGCTCCGGCGACCACCTGGGCCTGAACTTCATCACCACCCTGGAAGACCTCGCGGTCCTGAAGCGCGTGATCGTCCAGAACGTCGCGCCGAACGGCATGGCCGTGCTGAACGCGGCCGACCCGATCGTCGCGGGCATGGCCGAGAACACGAAGGGCGACATCACCTACTTCGCCGCGGACGCCTCGCTGCCCGTCATGCAGAAGCACCGCGCGCAGGGCCGCCGCATCGTCTACGTCGACAAGGGCCACCTCGTCGCGGCGCAGGGCAAGAACGAAGAACGCGTGCCGCTGCTTGACGTGCCCATCACCCGCGGCGGCGTGATCGGCTTCCAGGTCGAGAACGTGATGGCCGCCGTGGCCGCCGCCTGGGCCGTGAACATCTCGTGGGATGCGATCCGCGTCGGCCTCAAGACGTTCGTCGGCGAAAGTGACAATGCCCCGGGCCGCTTCAACGTGTTCGACTACCGCGGCGCCACCGTCATCGCCGACTACGGCCACAACCCGGACGCGATCCAGGCCCTCGTGAACGCCGTCGAATCGATGCCGGCCAAGCGCCGCGCGGTGGTGATCTCCGGCGCGGGCGACCGCCGCGACGAGGACATCCGCGACCAGACCCGCATCCTGGGCAGAGCGTTCGACGACGTGCTGCTGTACGAAGACCAGTGCCAGCGCGGCCGCCTCGAGGGCGAAGTCGTCGGCCTGCTGCGCGAGGGCCTCGCCGGCGCGCCCCGGACGACGCACATCGACGAGATCAAGGGCGAGTTCGTCGCCATCGACAAGGCGCTCGAACGCCTGCAGCCGGGCGACCTGGCGCTGATCCTGATCGACCAGGTGGACGAGGCGCTGGCGCACATCGCCAAGCGGGTCAAGGAAGGCTAAGGTCTTTGTCGTGTTGTTGCTGAACGGGCGCCGCGTGCGCCCGTTTTGCTTTTTGTTGGTGCCGCGCAGAAACGTCGGACGCCGCGCACGCTACGTTAGGAAACGAACGTGGCTAGACGCGGCATCTGGCATACCATGAGTGAGAATTCGAGCGAGCGGTGCAACCATGACGATCGACAAGCAATCCCACCCCGTTGCCGACAACGACCCGGCCCCCGAGATGCCGTTCCGGCGCCTCCTGTACCGCTTCCTGTTCTTCGACTGGCTGTTCCGCGACGTCAGCGCCGCGCGCGACCGCATCGAACGGCATGCCGCGCGCCAGCACAACCGCAAGATGAGCCGCTACCTGCCCGTCTACCTGCGGCGCTGGTCCTTTCTCACCGCGTTCGATTTCGCGCTCGGCATCCTGTTCGAAAAGGTGCTGCAGGCCGGGATCGTGTCCGCCTGGTTCTTTACTTGGTCGTGCGTGACCTTTACCGGCATGGTCGTCATCACGGTGGCCTGGCTCATCCTCAATCACGCGCGGCTGTCCTGAGCTTGATGCTCAGTAAATTACCCTGGTGCAATTGACGAGAAACTGAGGTCCTCAACCACAAGGAGGACGTCATGACTTATCGATGGATCGACGACCAGGGTTTGCTGAAGAAAATGCTGGGTGAACGGCGAATCGACCGCTGGACGGCCGAGAACGTGCAGGATGCGTTGCGAGCGCGGGGTGTGCATGCGGCGGCAAGGGCGATGGAGTACCGGCGCGTGCAGCTGGAGACGGCGCTCAGGGTGTTGGCGGTACCGGGCGCCCGGAGAAGAAACATGCCGACCTGAACAAACGGTTCTGCGGGGCGCCAAGTCTGACCGTGTTCACGCCCCGTTCGCTTCCTGGATTTCATTCCGTCACCAGCACGCTGTCGCCCAGCCGTGCACACCGTGGGCCGTATCCCCACAAACGTCGCAAAACCGTACGATCCGCTCTCCCCGCAAAGTTCGGACTTGGCGCCCCCCCTGCCCCGCTGTTCCCGATCTTGACCACATGAACGTTCCACGCGAAATCAACGCCGACGCGGCCAAACGCCTCGCGACCGAAAAGCACACCCCGATGATGCATGGGTGTGTTCTCGACTGAGAAACCGGGATAATCAGGGAAACCTACGCCGGATGCTACGCCGATGAAGCGCGGCAATTCGTTGATTCTCGCGACGCTTCTTGTCACTGCAAGCGCAATATGGGCCACTTTCTTCGCGCGATAGAGTCGAGTCAACGAGGCAAATGATTTATACTGTTTACTCGATTTAGGAGAGAGTTCGGCTGCTCAAGTTACGGCTCCCAGCATTCCTCCGGCCCGTACCGGGGACCCACGAAAAACATCGCTTCGCGAGGTGATCAATGCGCTGCGTTACCTGGTGAGATCGGGCTGCAAATGACGCACGCTGCCCAATGATTTCCTCCCTACCAGGCGGTGTGTTACTGGTTCAGACGCCTGATGCGACGCTTCTTGTTGCGAACGATCTACGATCTGGCCCTAATGCTCGACCGGATGTGTGAACGACACGAGGTCCCCCCTTCGGCGGGCATCGTTGACAGCCAGTTGGTGAAAGCACCGGCGGCCTGGTGACGACCACGCGCGGCAAGACCGGCGCGTGCACCCTGGCCCGTCCTCCCGAGGCGATTACCCTGCTCGATATCTACCGCGCCGCCGAGGCGCCTCCGGCCGCGATCCCGCACGCCTATCCGCTGCAGCCGGACTGCCCGGTCAGCGTGGCGATCCGCCCCGCGATGACGGGCATGCTCGATCACGCCCAGGTCGCGTTCGAGGCGGCGCTGGGGCAGCAGACGCTGGCTGCGCTGCTGACCGAGATCCACACGGCCAACGGCGCGCCGGACTGAAGCGTCGGCGCTGGCCGTCGTGTGGTGTCAGTGGTGATCGACGCCGAATCTCCGAAGAACGTTCAAAAAAACCGCGGAAGCATTCAAGGCAGCCGCCGGTGGCGCCTTGACGCAGCTACGGTGCAGGGCTTCTAATTAAGATGTCGCTCGACATCTTAATTAGAGCGCATCCAAGGAGCTGCAATGACCACCAAAACCTATCTGATTACCGGCGCCACTGGCGATACCGGCCGCCATACCGCCCTTTCCCTGCTCGACCGGGGGCTGGGCGTGCGCGCTTTCGTCCACACTCTCGACGAGCGTTCCGACGCGCTACGCAAGGCCGGCGCGGACATCGTCCAGGGCGACCTGCTCGACATCGACAGCGTCAAAACCGCGCTCGACGGCGCTGCGGGCGCCTATTTCGTCTATCCCCTGCGCCCGGGATTGCTGGACGCCACCGCCTACTTCGCCCAGGCTGCCAAGGAAGTCGGGACTCCGGTCGTCGTCAACATGTCGCAGATCTCCGCGCGCCGCGACGCAGCCAGCAACGCCGCACGCAATCACTGGATCGGCGAACGCATTCTGGACTGGTCGGACGTGCCGACGGTACACGTGCGTCCCACCTATTTCGCGCAATGGCTGCTGTATCCGCACGTGCGCGCCGGAATCCGCGAGGAAGGCGCGATCAAGCTGCCTTTCGGCGATGGCCGCCACGCGCCCATTGCGGCCGAGGACCAGGGCCGCACGATCGCCGCCATCCTCGCCGATCCGGCGCAGCACATCGGCAAGACCCATGTGCTGAATGGCCCGGTCGAGATGGACGAACACGGTATTGCCGCCGCGGTCTCGGAAGCGCTCGGCAAGACCGTGCGCTACCAACCGATTTCCATCGATGACTACCGCGAACGTCTCGCTGCAAGCGGGCTGTGGCCTTACCTCATCCAGCACCTCGTGGAAGTGGGCATCGATTGCAGCAACGGCGTGTTCGAAGGCACCGACCAGGTCATCGAGCGTCTCACCGGAACGCCTCCGATGACGGTACAGGCGTTCGTGGACAAGCACCGCGCCGCATTCGGCTGAGCACAGACGGCCGCCTGGTCGCCATTCTTCGATTCAAGGACCGGCCAGCCGGCCGGTCGAAACCTCATAGAACCCATCATGAAACACCACCAAATCGCCGTGCGCCTTGCGACCATCGCGATCGCCGCGGCGCCCCTCCTGACGGCCGCGGGCTGCAGTTCCAGCGAAGCCGCGACACCGGCGCAGGCCGGTCCCGCGCCGGCTCCACGCGTTACCGCGATCCTCGTGCACGGCGCCTGGGCGGACGGTTCCAGCTGGTCGCGCATCACGCCCCTGCTGCAGGCGCGCGGCATCGATGTCGTGGCAGTGCAGCTGCGCCGCGCGAGCCTGGCGGAGGACGCCGCCATCGTGCAGCGCGCCGTCGCCGACCAGAAAGGCAAGGTCGTGCTGGTCGGCCATTCCTACGGCGGTGCCGCGATCACGGAAGGCGGCAACGACGCCAGGGTAGGCGCGCTCGTCTACGTGGCGGCCTTTGCCCCGGGCGACGGTGAGTCCATCAACGACATGATCAGCCCCTACCCGGCCGGCGCCTGGCAGGCCGGGCTGGTGCCCGATTCCGCCGGCAACCTGCGACTGGATACGGCGTCCTACCTGACCTATTTTGCCGCCGACCTGCCCAGGGACGAGGCCACCGTCCTGGCGACTTCGCAAGGCCCGATCTTCGCCCACGTCCTGCAGGACAAGGTGACCAGTGCCGCGTGGAAGACCAAGCCGTCCTACTGGGCGCTGAGCGCCAACGACCAGATCATTCCGGCCGCGTTCCAGCAGGGCGAAGCCGCCCGCATCAAGGCCAGGGTCACCACCATCGCGGGCGGTCATACCGAACTGCTGTCGCATCCCCAGGAAGTGGCGGCCGTCATCCTCGACGCCGTCGAGCATCTGCAGTAAGCGAAGCGGCCGCCCGTGTGGCGGCCGCCCTCGTATCAATAGCCGCCGCGCAGGAACACCGCATCCGGAGCGCCCAGCCCGGCGCGCAGGGCCTGCGTCCCGGCATCGGCCAGCACCTCCTCGGCACCGGCTGCGACGGCATCCAGGGTCGTCGCGGCCACCTGTGCCGGATCCGATTTCGGCACGTCGAACTCACGCGTCAAGTCGGTGTCCATCGGCCCGACGTGCAGCGCCACGACCCGCGTTCCCTGACCGCGCAGCGACACGCGTAGCGTGTTGGTATAGCTCCAGGCGGCGCTCTTGGTCGCCGCATATGCCGCCAAGAAGGTCACGCCGAACCAGGTCGCGTCCGACAGCACGTTGACGATCGCGCCGCCGCCGTTGCGCGCCAGCGTCGGCGCGAACGCCTGCGACACACGTACCAGGCCGTGGTAGTTGGTGTCCATCAGTTCGTTCGTCAGCGCGCTCACGTCCGGATCGAGCGCGCCCTGCGACAAGCGGGCCGTGCCGGCATTGTTGACCACCATCGTGACGTCGGGACATGCGGCGGCGGCGCGGCGCACACTGTCGTCGTCGCGCACGTCCAGCTGCACCGGCACGATGCCCGGCTCGCGGAAGTCCCCGGTGAGGCGCACGCCGGCATATACCTTGGCACCGCGCTCGCGCGCGGCGCGCGCAAGCGCCAGGCCGAGGCCCCTCGATGCACCGGTGACGAATACGACCTGCTGTTTGAAATCCATGTGTTCTCCTGACAAAGTAAGCGCTCGCGCGCGGGCGGATCCGAATGCCGTCAACGCATCTCATTTAGATGTCGTCCATCATATATATCGCAGAGGATTGTAGCAACATCGATCGATGCAATTTTTTTAGAAACCATGTAACATCTAAATTCATTGATTCGACGAGCTTATACGATGCGCAAATCCCGGGCCGAGGCCAGCCGCACCAAGGAAAACATCATCGACGCCGCCGCGGCGACGTTTCGTCAGGACGGCATCGCGGCAACCACCCTGATCGAACTGATGGCGGCCGCCGGCCTGACGCGCGGCGGCTTCTACAAGCACTTCGCGTCGAAGGAAGAAGTGCTGGCGCAGGCGATTACCCATGCGATCGACGGCGTCGCCGCGACGATCGGCACGGCCGTCAGGCAGCGCCGCAACGGCACGCCGCTGCAGCGCGTGCTCGATGCCTACCTGACGACGCAGCACCGCGACCATCCGGAGCGAGGCTGCCTGTTTGCCGCCATCGGGCCCGAACTGGCACGCGAGGGAGAGGCCGTGCGCGCCGCTGCCGCCGAGGGGCTGGAACGCATGCTTGACGTGTTCCAGCAAGACATGACGCGGGCCGACGCCGTGGTCGCCCTGTCGGCATCTGTCGGCGCGCTGATGCTGGCTCGCCTGGCGCCGGACGCGACGGCATCGAAAACCATCCTTCAGCAGGTGCGCGCGCACCTGCTCGACCACCTGCCGTCCGACCATGTCGATGCCTGATCATCCTCCACACGCCTTCGCGCACGGCCTGCGCCGTAGTACGCTGCACAGCGGCGACTATACGATCACACGCTTGCGCCAGGACCTCGACACGTATGCCGAATTCGCCCAGAGCGAATCGGACGACGCGTATATCCTGATGGTCAAGCTGCGCCCGCCGCATACCTATGAGCTGTTCGTCGGGGGCGAGCGCCGCGCCCATGTCCGCGAGCAGGCGGGCCAGCCGGGCAATCTGTGCCTCGTGTACCGCCAGGCAAGCGTCCGCCTGGCGGTCGAGGCACCATTCGACATGGTGGAATTCGCCTTCCCGCGCCGCGCGCTGGAGCAGGCGGCGGCCGAACCCGGCCAGCCGGCGACGGGGCTGCTGCGCCCTCCCCCGCCGGGCACGCTGGATCCCGCCGTCGCGGCGGTCGGCTCGGCCCTGCTGCCGGCGCTGGAACGTCCGGCGCAGGCATCGCCGCTGTTCGTGTCGTACATGACGCTCGCGCTGGGCGCGCACCTGCTGCACGCCTACGGCACGGGTGCGACACCGCCGGTCAGGGGCGGCCTGGCCCCCTGGCAGGAGCGGCGCGCCAAGGAAATCCTGCGCGCCCACCTGGACGGCAATGTGCGCATCGCCGACATCGCGGCCGAGTGCCGCCTGTCGCCCGGCCATTTTGCGACTTCATTCAAACGCAGCACCGGCGTATCGCCCACCGCGTGGCTGGCACGCCAGCGCATCGACCATGCGCGCGCCCTCTTGCGGCGCGGCGACCTGACCTTGTCGGAAATCGCGGCGGCCACCGGCTTTACGGACCAGCCGCACTTCACCCGCGCGTTCTCGCGCCTGGTGGGCATGTCGCCGGGCGCATGGCGCCGGCAGCAGTGACGAATACCGCGACGAATGACTTGTCACGCATCTATCAATCGATAGGTAGGATATACTGACAGGCATCGACATCATGGACCTGCGACGATGCGCAATACGACCGATACGCGCGAACAAATCATGGCCGCCGCCCGCAAGATGGTGCAGGCGCGCGGCTACAACGCGCTGAGCTTCCGCGACCTGGCCGAGGTCGTCGGCGTCAAGAGTGCCAGCGTGCATTACCACTTCCCGACCAAGGGCGACCTCGGCGCCGCGCTGGCGCGCCGCTATACCAAGGACGGCATGGCCTGGCTGGACGCCATGCTGGCCGAGGGCATCGGCTACCGCGCCTGCCTGGACCGGTACGTGGCCCTGTTTCGCACTGCGCTGGAGGACGGCAACCGCATGTGCCTGTGCGGGATCATGGCGGCCGAGAGTGAAGACCTGCCGGAGGCGGTGCGCAGCGAGGTCGCGGCGTTCACGAACGCGAACGTGGCCTGGCTGACGCGCCTGCTGGCCGAGCATCGCCCTGGGACCGACGAGGCCCTCGCGCGCGCGCGCGGCGCCGCCATCTATGCCGCCGTCGCCGGTGCGCAGCTGGTCGCGCGCGGCCGCGGCGACGTCGCCGTGTACGACGCGATCATGGGCGCCTTCGCGGGCATCGGCCTGTTCGATTGAAAGCGGATACCACGGCGCGGCGTCAGGCGGCGCGCCCGGGAGCCGGCGCCAAAACCGATTACCGTCACGACCGTCCCGAGCAGATAGAGGAGATACGCGCGCGACACCAGGGCCGCCAGGGCGCCGACAGCGCCCGCGCATACGCCGACCGCACCGCCACCGCATAAGTGGCAAACACGGCAGTCACCGTCAATGGCGAACCATCCCACTCGGCCTGGCACAGCGGATACGACGCGGTCGGCAGGCTCGATCCGGCCAGGAACTCACCGTGATCGAGGCCTGCAGGGGAAACGCCGCACGTACGACCATGGCGTGGCGCCAGCCGCCCGGCGCCGTGTTCACGCCGGCGCGCCCAGCGCCTGCTCCTGCAGGGCAAAATAATCAGGACCAAGGCGATCCTTCATGCGCTCGTAGAATGCGTTGCGGAACCGCAGCGCCGATGCGAAAGGCCGCATTGCCACCGTGCGCTCGACGATCAGGCCCGCGGCATCGTGCACGAGCATCTCGAAGCTGTCGAGGGGCAAGCCGTCGACCCGCCCGCGCCAGACCAGTAGGGTGACCGGACCATCCTCCATCTCGGCGATGTACGCGCCTTCGCGCACGGCGATGGCGGACACCATCGCCTGCGCGACAAGTTCCCGGCCTTCGATACTGCGCGACAGCACCGGACTCTTGAACACCACGTCGGGCGCCAGCAGTTCGGCGATCTGCCCGGGCCCCGCCCCTGCTTCGCGCAATGCGATCAGCTTGTGCACGCCCGTCTCCTCAGTGCTGGGGCGCGGCGGCGCCGTCGAGGAACAGCGTCGCCTGGGCGAGGAACTGGTCCGGATACTGGTAGATCGATCCGTGGTTCGAATCCGGATAGACCACCAGCTGGGCGTTCGGCAGCTTCTGCTGCAGGTCGTACGAGTTCACCGTGTAATGCACGATGTCGTGGCTGCCGCTCACCACCAGCGCCGGCTGGCGGATCTGCTTCAGGTAGCCGTCGTCCTGCGCCTTGCCCCAGGCGGAAAACGCCGCCACCTGGGCCGGCGCGACCTTGTCGTCGATGTCCTTGTCACGATCGGCGGTGCGCGCATGCAGGCGTTGTACGAAGGCACGGCCTGCGGCCTGGCTGCTGGCGGACGGCGTAAAGAACACGTCCAGCAGCAGGTCGTCCGGATTGTCGTGTTTCTTGCCAAGCATTTCCTGGAACTCGGGCGTGAGGCTCGCCATGCCGACGCCGGCGCGCGGGCCGCTGCCGATCAGGATAACGCGGCGCACCGTCTCCGGATGCTCGAGCGCCAGCTGCTGGGCCACCAGGCTACCCATCGAGAAGCCGAGCACGTCGGCTTGCCTGACGTCCAGCGCGCGCAGCAGGCCGGCCGCGTAGTTCGCCATGCCTTCGATCGTGGTCGGCACGGTGCCTCCGGAGGCGGCGACGCCGGCGTTGTCGAACAGGATGACTTCGCGGCCGCGGGCCAGCCCGTCGACGACCTTCGGATCCCAGCTGTCCATGGTACCGACGAAGTGCTGGCACAGGATCAGCGGCACGCCGCCCGGCTTGCCGAAGCGGCGGTAGGCAAGGCGTGCGCCGTCGACGTCGATGTAGCGGGTCGGCGCGCTTACATGGGTGTACTTGGCGTCCGCGCTGCGGGCAGTACCTGCCGCAAACGCGGGCGCCGGCGCCGATGCCGCGAACCAGCCGGCAGCGGCAAGGAAGACTGCGGCGCCGATCGAACGGCGCCGGGAGAGAAGAATGCTTGTTTGCATGATGCTATAACCTTTGCTGGGATGGTGATCAGGATGTACGGGCATCAGAAGCCCATGCGCTTCAGGTCTTCCGGCAGGAAGTCCTGGCCGCCGCGGTGCTTCACGCTCGGCAGTTCCGACACGCGCCCCTGCCATGCCTTCAGCGCCGCCAGATCTTCCGGCACGGCCAGCCCGGCGGCGCCGGCGAACCACAGGCCCGCCAGCAGTGTGATGTCGGCCATCGAGAAGGTCGGGCCGGCGACGAACGACGTCCGGCCCAGCACCTCGTCGAAGTAGCGCATGCCCGCCAGCGCGCGCCGGCCCTCACGCTCGCCCCACTCCTTGCGGCCGGCCCAGTCCGGGCTCTTGAACGCCTGCAGCACGGGGCCGAGACCGCCCGTCGCGTGGTGGAAGTAGTGGCCGACCGCATCCAGCACTTCGCTTTCGGCACGGCGCTGCATCATGTGGATCATGCCCTTCTCGCGCGCCGTGCGTCCGGTCAGCACGGGATTGCCGTCGAGGTTGTCGAGGTATTCGGTGATCGCGGTCGATTCGGCCAGAACCGTTCCGTCGTCCAGTTCCAGCGCCGGAAGCACGCCGAGAGGATTCCTGGACAGATAAGGCAGTGCCTTGTGCTCGGCGCCGATCAGGTCGACATTCACGTACTCGATATCCTGGTCGAGCTTCTTTTCGGCGAGCACGATGCGAATACGGGCAGGATTGGGAAAGCCGGGACGTTCATACAGTTTCATGGAAAACTCCGTTGTTTATCTATCGGTAGGTAGATAATAGTCATCCGGTTTTTCGACTGTCAACGAAAAGCCGCCGCCGGGCCGCACGGCCCGCAAACCGGGGCAATCTGCCCGAAACCCGTACAAGACGCTCCGCAGGCACGGGCCTAGGATCGGATTTCATCATTGAAAAAGGATCACCATGACCAGGATCGTTCACTCCCGGGATCAGTCAGGCGTGCCGCTCGATCGTTCCCATCGTCCAAAGCCTGCAGCGACGACGCTGACGCCAGCACGCTTTTCGGACATGTACCGCGGCGCGGTGGCCGCCGCGGTCGACCAGGACACTGACTGCGTCATCTCTTCACAGGAATACGCGACGCAACTCGGCGTAGCTTCCGGTGCGGCCACGCGCCTGAGCGCACTGGACCATGACAATGATGGCAAAGTGACGGCCGAAGAGTTCGCGCAGAGCGTCGACGATCCTCTGGCGATGAACCCTGCAGCCGTCGTCGAGCGCCTGCACAGCCAGATCGCCGCGGGCATGTCCGCCGAACGCCCGCTCGGTCACGTACTGGGCGCCGACGGCAAGGCAAGCGATCCGGACGCGCTGTTGCGCTTCCTGGTCAAACGCTTTCCGGGAAATGTCGATGCGTGAGGGACAGGGAACCGTGATGCGCAAGGCGGTGGATACGCCGGCGGTTGTCCATGAACTGGTGGGGGCACGCACCGGCAACTGCGTACGTGCCGCAATCGCCCTGGAAGCGGCCGGCATTCCCTACACGGTGCGCCGGATCGACCTGGCAGCCGGCCAGCAGCACAGCGAACGCCACCTGGCGCTCAACCCGTCGGGCAAGGTCCCGGTACTGACCGGCGGCGCCACCGCGCCCGCGTTCGTGTTAACGCAGTCGAATGCAATCATGCTGTTCGCCGCCGAGCGCGCTCCACAGGCACTCCTGCCAGGAGATCCGACGGCACGCGCGCACGCGTATGAACGTTATTTTCAAGTCGTTACCGACATCATCGGCCCGAGTCATGCTGCCTTCCGTCTCGGCATAGGAGAAGGTCGCGCTCTCCTGGAGCGCCTTGCCATCGATGGCGTTGTCGCGCTCGAGCAGGTACTGACGCACGCGCCCTACCTCGCTGGCCCGAATTTCTCGATTGCCGACATCGCTGGTTTCACCATCACGCAGGCACTCGTAGCGCGCCTGGACGTTGCGGCACTGCCCCGCATTACGGCCTGGCTCGCGCGGATCGGTGCCCTGCCCGAGGTACGTCGCGGCCTAGCGGCTTTCGGCTGAATCGGCCGCGCCTCGACACAGACGGTCGCTGTCGGCCGCGCATAACGCCGCCAGCCAGTCGCCGACGACGCGAATGCGCCGTGTGCCTACCGCGTCGCGGTGACTCGCCAGCCAGAGTTCGCGCCGCACTTCGACCCTGGCGTCCAACCTCACCAATCCGGGCTCGCAGTCGAGAATGCAGGGCAGCAATGCCAGGCCCAGTCCCGCACGGCATGCCTGCACCATCGTGCTCAAGCTGCCGGTGCGCACGCGCCGGGCGGCCATCGGGACTTCGCGCGCAATCCAACGCATTTCAGGCAGATGTGACAAGGTCGCGTCATACACGACCCACGGCCGGGATCCCCAGTCGGCACGCACCAGTCCAGCGAACGCGGGGGCGCCGAACACCGCCCATCCCACCGTACCGATGCGACGTGCCGTAAGCACGGCTTCATCGCCGGATCGCGCCAGCCGCAGCGCGAGATCGGCCTCGTGCCGCCCAAATGATACGTTACCGTTGTTGCCCTGCAGTTCGACGTCAAGACCGGGATGGCGCGCCTGAAGTGCCGCCAGGTGCGCCAGCAGCCAGTGATCAAAAAGGAAGTCGATGGCACTGATGCGCACGGTGCCAGCCAGCGCGGTGTCGGCGCCGCTGGCCGCCAACAGCATGCCGTGCACGTTGCCGGCCAACGGGGCTGCACGCTCGACGAACGCAGTTCCGGCCTCGGTCAGGCGCAGGCCACCACGGTCGCGCGCGAACAGCTTCGCCTTCAACCGCCGTTCGGCAGCGCCGAGACGGCGGCTCACCGTGGAGGCGTCGATGCCCAGCTCGCGCGCCGCCGTGGCAATGCTGCCGCCGCGTGCCAGCGCGAGTATCAGCGGGATGTCGTTCCAGTCGAAGGCGGCGTCCATCGGCACGGCCCTTTCCGCGCAGTGGCGCAAACATGCAATCCTCGCTTGCAGGATTGCGGGTTCACGGCGCACGTGGCGCCGCCTAAGATGTGCGCTCCATCAACCCAAGGAGCACACATGTCTGAAAATCTCGTGGTACGCGTTACGGACGGCAGTTTCTCCTGTCATGTCGAACGGCCCGACACTCCCGGTGCGTATCCTGTCATCATCGTCCTGCAGGAGATCTTCGGCGTCAACGAAGGCATCCGCAGCATTGCGCGCAACTATGCCATGAAGGGCTATATCGCGGTGGCCCCGGACCTGTTCTGGCGCAGCGGACCGGGACTGTCGCTCTCCGAATCCACGGAAGGCGACTGGAACAAAGGCTTCGAACTGTACAGGGCATTCGACATGGACTGCGGCGTACGCGACATCGCCGCCACGATCGCGGCGGCACGCACGCTCGCCGGCGCCAACGGCAAGGTCGGCGTCACCGGTTACTGCATGGGCGGGCTGCTGACCTTCCTGAGCGCGGCCCGCACGGATGCCGACGCCTTCGTCGCGTACTACGGCGGCGGTACCGACCGTTACCTCGACGAAGCGTATGAGATCCGGGCGCCTCTGCTCTACCACCTGGCAGGGGCCGACGCGTACATCGGCCTTTCTGCGCAGGACGCCATCCTCGCCGCGCTGGAACCGCTGCCGAATGCATGGGTCCACATCTATCCCGGACGCGACCATGCGTTCGCGCGGCCGAATGGCAGCCATTACGACGAGAACGACGCCACGCTGGCCATCCGCAGGACCGACGACTTCTTCCTGCGGCACCTGCGCTGAAGACGGCTGAAACGGCGCCTCGACGGTGGCGCGGACATTCCCATCGGTTGATGCTCAGCGGGCCCTTGGTCGCGGAGCCGTCTCGTAAAACCTGACGAAATGCAGACTTTTGGGAATTGACCTTGCTCGGTACTAGATCGGGTCGCTGCTTCAATCGAACCATCGTGGACCGGACAGGATACGACCGTATTCACCGTGGGGTGTCGGAGAACGAAAGTTTTCGGAAACCGGTTCAAAGAATCGTCGATCGAGACAAAAAACACTCGCTTCGCCCTTGCCTGACGCCGGGATACATTGCGCGCACGCGACGGGGACGGCACCGAGCTCCCACTCGCCAGCGACCATCATAGTGAATCGCCACGACTACCGTAGGCACTCCTGAGCCTATAATTGTAGGTTCTGATCCGTATGGCTTAGCAGTAAAATGATGGTCTCGCATTGGTCTGAGCACTGCCCAGCCGCTACTACTCCTGAACTATGACCGTTTCATACGAAATTGACGCCGCCACAGCGAATAACATTGCTGCTCAGCCGTCTGCAGAAAAACACACGCCGATCAATCCGCAAGGTGTGAAGCCTGGGAAAAGCCCCTTCTCGCCTATGATGCATGGGTGTGTTCTCGATTAAGCAAACGGGAAAAATAGAAAAACCTACGCCAGATGCTACGCCAACGAATCGCGGCAATTCGTTGGTCGTGACAGCGTTCATTTGCTGCCATAAAGCACCTTTTCGCCCTCCATGGGCCCGCGCCCACCAAATAAATAATTTATACTATTTACTTGCTTTAAGAAAATGCGCCACAAAGGGAGTTGAGACTCCTGCTTTTCCGGCGCAATTTGAACACTACAACGCTGCGGCTAATACGGTGCAGACGAGACTCTATCGCGCGGTGCGCCACCGGCAAGAACATCGGCTACATTGTCGAGCGCACGATGGCCCATCGCCTCTCTCGCCTCGACGGTCGCCGTGCCCATATGGGGGAGTCATGAACACATTCGGCAAATCTTTGAATCGAAGATCATATTCGGGCTCCGAACGAAAGACGTCGAGTCCCGCGGCTGCGATATGACCACTACTTAAGGCCGCGATCAGGTCATCTTCGTCAACGAGCGTGCCTCGAGAGGTATTCACCAGCACGGCGCCGCGAGGCAGCAGCGCCATCATGTCACTATCGAAATACGCGTTCGCTGAAGACCCGCCAGGAACATTCGCGATGACTTTGATGTGAGATGGCAGCATTGCGATTGCATTCGCGTCGAAACGAATTCGACTGGGTATGAGCACACTCATCAAGGTCGGTGTGAGGTCGAGCGCCTGGATGATCTCGTTAACGCTCAGTTGCCGTTCCTGAGACGTAATCGCATCGAAGTCAGCTTCTGCACGTTGAACGATGGATGGCAGAAGTGGAGTAGCTCAAAACAGACGAGCAGTCATAAGGCCTTTCTTTTGGATACTTCCATGTGGTGCGAGCAGCATGCCTCCAGCTGTCCCGAGCAGTACTAAACAGAACAATACTCGCAAGCGTGCCGCCGGCAGCGTATGGGCCAGCGCCACACCCCACGACACGCTCAGGACGCCACCGAGCGCCATCGGCAAGCCAATGGCCCAGCTGACGTGACCTCCCTGGGAGTAAGCGAACAGCGCAACCAGTGCGCTCGGTACGACGAGCGCAAGCGCCATGCCTTGGGCACGTGTCTGCTGCATGCCGAACAGACTCACGAGCGCCGGCACGACCACCAGCCCACCGCCGACGGTGAAGATGCCGGACATGCCGCCGCTCGCAATGCCGAGCAATGGAAAGGCTGCGCGCGGTATGCGTTGCGGCGGCGATGCGTGCACGTCGTCATGCGCAACCGACGAACGCTTTGGCCATCCGAAATACAGTGCGAGCACGACCAGGAAGACTGCGAACGCAGTGTGCAATCCTCCAGAGCTGATACCTGCGGCCAGGCGTGCCGCAACATAGCTGCTGGCGGTCGCGAACACGACCATGGCTGCCGCCGAGCGCAAGTCGATACGATGCTTCTGGTGGTAGCGCAAGAAGCCGATCAGGACGTTCGGCACGATCATCACCAGCGCAGTGCCCTGTGCCAGGTGCTGGTCCATACCGTACAGATAGCCAAGTACGGGGATCGCAATCAGGCCACCGCCAATACCCAGAAGTCCACCGGCTGCGCCGAGGAGTGCACCCAATCCGAAGTTGAATGCGGCAAGAAGTAGATTGTGCACGGTAGACCTTGGTGAAACCCGGCAGTATAAGGCGTTTGCTGCAGGCAGGTGAACGCAGGCGCCGCAAGGGCGCCCGCATTCGCTTCAATGGAACAACTTCAGGAGCAAGGTGGCTGCCACGATCATCGCCGCCCCACCGATGCGTGTTGAAATCTGCGCGAAGGGCATCAGGCCCATGCGATTCGACGCCGTCAGGATCGCCACGTCGCCGGTACCGCCCAGGCCGCTGTGGCAGGCCGTCACGATACCCGACTCGACCGGATACATGTTCAGCCATTTGCCGACAAAGAAGCCGCAGGTGACCATGGCACCCACGCTTGCTGCGCAGATCGCGATGTAGCCCGGCGTAAATGCATGGACCAAGTCCTTCCACGACACGAACAGGGCACCGAGACCGACGAGGATCGCGAACGTCAGGTTCTTCGAGAAGAACTGGTACATCTGGTAGGCGCCGAGCTCCATCCTGGCGGGCAGGACCTTGAAGACCTTGACCAGTGCGGCACTGACAATCATCAGGATCGGACCGGGGATACCCGTTACCTTGGCGAGCAATGCGCCCAGAATGAAGAAGGCACAAGCGATAAGCAGGCCCGCCCCCATCAAACTCAGGTCCAGCGGCTGGCTCTCCTGGGTATCGTTCAGCAGTTCGGCGTCGTCGCCCGATTTGACCAGCATGCCATGACCGTTCAGCTCCGGTTTGCGGTCGCCGAGCCAGCGCAGGATGCCGCTGGCCACGATCGCAACCACGTTACCGACCAGGGCGGCCGGTACCATCATCGCGACCAGTTCCGCCTGCGACTTGCCGAGGATTTCCGCATACCCGATCGACAGCGGCAGGATGCCTTCGCCGATGCCCCCGCCGAGGATCGGGATGACGATGAAGAAGAACGTGTGCATCGGATCGTAGCCGAACATCAGGCCGACCAGCACGCCGGCTGTGACCGCCGCCGCGGTGCCGGCCAGCAGCGGTACGAACATGCGCATAAAGCCTTGCACCAGCACCCGATGGCGCATCCCCAGGATGCTGCCGGCGACCAGGCCCGCAATGTACAGGTATTGTACGTTGGCCGTCTTCATCGTGGTCGTGAGCGCCTTCTGCATACCCGGGTCAAGCAACCCGTAACCGATCAGGGCCGAAGGCACGAACAGGCACATGATCGCGGCGCCGCCGATCTGCTTCAGCACAGGAATGCGGTTACCGATATCGCCGAGCAAAAAGCCCATCAACATGAGGACGGACAGGCCGCCGATCATGTCGTTGGGGAGTTTGCCGTTCAGCGCCGCGGCAATCGTGATGCCTGCGATGGTAACGTAGACTGGCAACGGTAGAGGGCCGATCTGGCGCCGCATGAGGGCCTGCCACATATTCGGACGTACAACGGGCGCGTGCGAGCCTGCTGCTTTGGTTGCTGCTTCCATATTGTCTCCTTGTGGGACACATGGTCCCTTATGAATGGGTGTCCACCCGGGTAAGCGATGCGCCCGGGCGATGCCGCCGTGTTACTGTTGCTTCGTCGACGACGCAAGGCGTGCCTTCGTCGTGTGAGCAACATCCTTCAACCAGGGCCGGGCGGCCCAGTGCCCTTGCTGGAAAGCGTGAATCCGTTCCTGCAACGCCAGGGTTGCGCCGATCATGTCCAGCCCTTCGAGGAACATGTGACGATGGCGTTCAGACAGGCTGAATGTCGTCTCAACGCTGTGGCTCTTTACGGTCATGCGTTCGACGTCGATCGTGACCTGGCTGGTCGCCGGATCGGACACGTCGGCCATAATTCTCTGGACCACGTCCTCGGGCAGCATCACCAGCAGGAGGCGGTTGTTCATCGCATTGCTGTAGAAGATTTCGCCATAGCTGGACGCGATCACGGCACGGATGCCGTACTGCTGCAGTCCCCAGACGGCATGTTCGCGGCTCGATCCGCATCCAAAGTTGCTGCCGCCGACCAGGATGGCGGTATCGCGGTATTCCGCACGGTTCAGGACGAAGTCCGGGCGCGGGCGATGCTCGCCGTCGAAGCGCATGTCGTACAGCAGGCCCCGGTCGAGGCCCGATTTATCGATCCCGCGCAGGAACTGCTTGGGCATGATCTGGTCGGTGTCCAGGTTCGGCGTCGGCAGCGGCGCCGCAATACCTTCGATACGGGTCACGTCAGGGTTCATGTCACGCATGGGATGCTCCAAATTGTCGTACATCAGTGATGCGGCCGGTGACCGCGGCGGCGGCGGCCATCGCTGGGCTCATCAGGTGGGTGATGCCGCCCCGCCCCTGGCGGCCTTCGAAGTTGCGGTTGGTCGTCGAGGCGCAGCGTTCGCCCGGCTGCAGGAAGTCGTCGTTCATCGCAAGGCACATCGAGCAGCCCGGCTGGCGCCATTCGAAGCCGCTTTCCAGCAATACCTGGGCAATACCCTCCTCTTCGGCCTGGCGCCGCACCGCACCGGAACCCGGCACGACCATCGCCCGCACCCCCGGCGCAACCTTGCGGCCGCGGACGATGCCCGCGACGGCGCGCAGGTCTTCGATGCGGGCATTGGTGCACGAGCCGATGAAGACGCGCTGCACGGGAATGCCTTCGATCGGCGTGCCGCCTTCCAGTCCGGTGTAGCGCAGGGCCTGTTCGGCCGCCGCACGGACAGTCGCATCGTCTGCATCGGCGGGGAGCGGAATCGTGGCGGTCACCGGCGCTGCCTGATCGGGGCTCGTGCCCCAGGTGACATACGGTGCAACGTCACGTGCATCGAACACATGCTCGACGTCGAACTTCGCGTCGGCATCGCTGCGCAGCGTGGCCCACTCGGCGAGCGCGGCATCGCGGACCAGGCCGACGATATCCGGCGCGTGCTCCAGCACATACTCGATCGCCTTGGCGTCGGGCGCGATCAGCGCGCCGCGCGCGCCGGCTTCCACGGCCATGTTACACAGCGTCATGCGCGCCTCGACCGACAGGGCTTCGATCGCACTGCCGCTGAACTCGACCGCGTAGCCGCGCGCGCCCTGGGCGCCGATACGGGCGATGATGTGCATGATGAGGTCCTTGGCGGTCGCGCCCTGTCCCAGTTCGCCATCGACGCGGATGCGCATATCCTTGGCCATGCGGTAGACGAGCGTCTGGGTGGCGAGCACGTGTTCGACCTCCGACGTGCCGATGCCGAAACCCAGCGCGCCGAGCGCGCCGTACGTCGTTGTGTGGCTATCGCCGCACAGGACCACCATGCCGGGACGGATCATGCCGAGTTCGGGCGCGATTACGTGCTCGATGCCTTGCAGGGCATCGTTGGTGTCGAACAGCACGATGTCGTGCGTGCCGCAGTTCCTGGCCAGGTTCATGGCCTGCAGCGCGGATGGCGGATCCTGGATGATCCGGAACGTCACGGGGTGGGTCGGAATAATGTGGTCGACGACCGCCATCTGCTGGCCGGAGACGGCGACACCGCGCCCGGCTTCGTGCAGTCCCGCGAATGCCTGGGGACTGGTGTATTCGTTCATGATGTGCAGGTCGGCGTACAGGAGCACGTTCTGCGCGTCGAGCCGTGCAACGGTATGCGTCTCGACCAGTTTCTGGTACAGCGTTGTGGCCATTGTTCCTCCGAGGTGAGCGGCACGTGATGAGCCGCCGATGAGAGAAGTTTAGTCATTCCAGATTCCTATATAATGCATAATTACTTTATCTATTCTTAAACTCCGGATTAACAATGGATCGCCTGTCCGACCTTGAATTTTTTGTCCAGTTGGTGCATCAGGGCTCCCTTGCCTCACTGGCTCGCGAGTTGGGCGTGACGCCGCCGGCGATCACGGCGCGCCTGGCGCAACTGGAGAAGCGGCTCGGGGTACGGCTGCTGAACCGCACAACGCGCCGGATCAGCGTTACGCACGAAGGGGAAATGTATCTGGCGACGGGCGGTCGACTTTTGGCCGAACTGCAGGAACTGGAGCAGGCAATTTCGAGCAGCAAGGCGGTTCCGAAAGGCCTGCTGCGCGTGAATGCGACATTCGGATTTGGCCGACGCCACATCGCCCCGGCGGTCGTCGAATTCGCGCGCCGCTACCCCGAAGTCGAAGTGCAACTCGAACTGACCGACCGCTCGGTCAACCTGGCCGACCAGGCCTACGACATCGGGATCTGGTTTGGGACGATCCCGGATTCACGCATGGTTGCGCGGCGCATCGTCCGCAACCGCCGGCTGCTGTGCGCCTCGCCCGATTACCTGGCAAGGCACGGTGTACCGGCAACGCCGCGCGACCTGCAGACGCACCGCTGTATCGTCCTGCGCGAGAATGATGCCGCGTTCGGCACCTGGCATCTCACCCGGGGCAGCAAACAGGAAACTGTGAAAGTGCGCGGTACCATGAGCACGAACGACGGCGAGACCGGCGTGGTCTGGGCATTGGCCGGCTTCGGCATCCTGATGCGTTCGGAATGGGATATCCATGCGGATATCGCTGCAGGACGGCTTGTACCCATATTGAAGGAGTGGGCATTGCCGAGCGGGGATATCTTTGCGGTCTATCCTGAACGCGCCAACCTCTCGGCCAAGGTCAGCGCCTTCATCGACTTCCTGGTCGAATGGTTCAAGCGCGACGCCGCGTGGACGCATCCCCAGAGTTAGCCTGCTTCGATGAAGGTAGAACGGATAGCCGGGGCGACACGACATCGCTCACGCGGTTCCAATCGTCCCGCATCTTGAATACGCTGACCGCTTCGATCAGGCGGCTGGTTTCCTGACTCATCATTTGTGTTGCGGCGGCGGCCTCTTCGACGAGTGCCGCGTTGCGCTGCGTGACATCGTCCATCTGAGCAATCGCCTGGTTGACCTGGGCGATTCCGAGGCTCTGTTCCTTGCTGGCTTCGGCGATGTCGATCACGATGTCGGCTACCTTGCGTACGCTTTCGGCCGTCTCATCCATCGTCTGGCGCGCCCGGGTTGCGAGTGCGCTGCCGCCTTGCACCTTGCCGACCGAATCTTCGATCAAACTCTTGATTTCCTTGGCTGCGACAGCGCTCCGATGCGCGAGGGTACGAACCTCATCTGCCACGACGGCAAACCCTTTGCCATGCTCTCTTGCCCGCGCGGCCTCCACTGCCGCGTTCAATGCCAGCATGTTCGTCTGGAACGATATGCTGTCGATGACGTCAATAATATCGGCAACCTTGCGCGACGAAGCATCGATCTGGACCATCGTCTCCACCATGTCTCCCATTACGCGGCTGCTGGTCGATGCGGTGAGTGACGCCGTACGAGCGAGCTCGCGCGCCAGGTGCGTATTCTCGGTGGTCTGCTGGACAGTGCTCGTCAACTCCTCCATCGAGGCGGCCGTCTCTTCCAGCGAACTGGCCTGGGTTTCGGTACGCGCGGACAGGTCGGCGTTCCCGCTCGCCACCTCGTGCGCCACATGATCGATCGACTGCGCGCCGTGGCGAACTTCCGTCACCGTCTTGATGAGGCTACTCTGCATGTGTGCGATTCCTCCCATCAGGCGATCGATCTCGGTCTGGCTGCCTGCCGGCACGCTGTGCGTCAGGTCGCCTCGTGCGACCTGTTCGAGGATGTCGATGGCATTGTCCAGAGGCGTCAACACGGCCCGCTTCAGGAAGCGATGCACTCCGATCACCAACGCAAGTGCGAGCAGAATACCAGCCGCGACCAGGGCCATGACCGTGCGGTATTCGGCGTCGCGCCGTGCCATCAATTGTTTGCTGAGCTCGGTATTCTGCTTCTGCAGACGATCGAGAAGACTGGACACCGCTGCCCCTTCCACGGTCAGGCTTTTCAGATTGATGTTATTAAACGTGGCGAGATCGTCGGCACGCAGGGCGCCGATTGCCTGATCCAGTGAGCCGTACAGCTTGCGAAGTGCCGACAGGAGGTCGCCGCGCAATTGGGCATCGGTGTCGTCGGACGCGGGCATCGCAACGAAGCTCCGCAACGCGTTTTGCCCACGCTGTTCGTATTTCTGTGCGGTGACGAGGTTGGCGCTGGCCGATGGTTGCTTGCCCTCCTCCTTCAAGTCGGTGTACACGCGCATCAGAGCGATACGGGTGCGCGCCGTATCGGCGTAGATGTCGTTGATATTGCGCGTTTCGTCGGCAACCTGTTGCGCCACGATGCTGCTATGGTTCGCGCGCGACAGCATCGCGATGCCGATGCCGGCACCGACGATCAGCATCAACGTGAACAAGCCTAGGGTCGCCATGAGGCTGAACCGGATGGTAAGCGTTTTCATGATTTGAATCGGAGTGATGCAGAAAGTGATACGGATGCGACGCGCTCGTGTTGGGCGTAAAAACGACACGCTGTCCATGAGATGCGTGTCGTCTTGGTCTATCAGAGCGTCAGAAGGTATGACGGATACCGAGGTTCGATGCGCGGTTGCCGGTCCCGGCTTCGGAATTGTTGGCCACGGTATATCCGGCCCCGTTGCTGTTCACGATGGCACCATAGACCGCATACAGGTCGGTGCGTTTCGACAGCGCGTATAGGTAGCCAATGCCCCAGGCGTGCGCGTCCTGGTTCAGGCTAGTCTTGTCGTTCTTGCGCGTATAAGAAGCGAGCAGCCTGCCGTGACCGAGCGGTGCCGCGACACCGACCATGGCCTCGTTGCCATCCGTGGAAGGCGTCGGCTTCACGCCGCCATAAGGATTATTGTTGTTGCCCATCGGGGCACTGTTGAATCCCTTGTCCATGCCATACGCGAAATATGCCTTTGCCAAGCCAAAGTCATAGTTTGCGGCCAGCAGCGAGTTGGTGCTGATCGACCGGCTCACGGCTGCGACACCGGGCGCTGGCGCCACATCGGAATTCTTGTTGTTGTAGGCGAGGCGCACGTTGAGCGGGCCACGCGAATAGCCGAGCGATGCGCCAAACTGGCGTCCTGCTGCGTTGCTGCCGGCCTGCTCTCCCGCAGCGTAGGCAATGTCTGCGGTCACGCCGGCAACGGACGGTGCCGCGTACACGATGGTATTGCTGGTGCGGACGTTGGTGCTCCAATCCGGGAACAGGTTCTTGGCGCCGCCCGCGAAACCGGTACCGAACGGATCGGCGACCTGGACCAGCGCCTGATGCCAGGGGGTGTACTGTCGCCCCAAGGTCAGCGTGCCGGCGTTGGTCTTCAATCCGACAAAGGCCTGGCGGTTAAAGATCGTGCCTGCGGTATCCACCTCGCCCGTGTCGATACGATATCCCGTCTCGAGCGTGAAGATGGCGGACATGCCACCGCCCAGATCTTCCGTGCCACGGAAGCCGAGACGCGACGCCGACCCGACGCCGCTGGTGAGCTTGGTCACGCTTCCCGCGACGCCACCACTCTCATGGACGAAGCCGGCATCCGCGATGCCATAGATGTTCACCGATGTCTGCGCCAGCGCGGCGTGCGCGCCGATCATCAACAGGACAGGACTGGCTAACCATTTATTCATACATCTCCTTATTATCGGGTCTGAGCCCGTTCGTTATTGGTAGGTACGGCTGTGTTGACACAGGACGAGTGCATTGCTGCACTCGCCTTTGTCGTCTTGAATCCGCTTGTTTGCGGACGCGATCGTTATGCCGCCGTGCGGGGCTGGCTGCTCGCGATGTCGCCAACGAGCACGGCCGTCATGTTGACGATACGACGGACCGTGGCCGACGGCGTCAACACTTGTACAGGCTTGGCTGCGCCGAGCAGCATGGGGCCGACGGCGACGTTATTGCCGGCTGCGACTTTCAGCAGGTTGTAAGAGATGTTCGCCGAGTCGATATCGGGCAGCACCAACAGGTTCGCGTCACCTTCGAGCGCCGACGTGGGGAGGAATTTACGTCGCAGCGTCGCGTCGAGCGCGACGTCGCCGTGCATTTCGCCATCGAGCTCGAGATCGGGCGCGCGCTCGCGCAGGATGGCGAGAACCTCACGCATCTTCCTGGCGGAAGGCGCATCGCTGGTCCCGAAATTGGAGTGCGACAGCAAGGCGACCTTCGGCACGATACCGAAACGTCGGACTTCCTCGGCCGCCAGCAGGGTGATCTCCGCGAGTTCCGCCGCGCTCGGATTGACGTTGACGTGCGTGTCCACGATGAAGATCTGGCGGCCCGGGAGGATCAGCGCGTTCATCGCCGCGTAGACGCTTGAGCCATCCTTCTTGCCGATGACCTGGTCGATGAAATGCAGATGGCGATGGGTCGTGCTGATCATGCCGCACATCAGCCCGTCGGCTTCACCCTTGCGTACCATCATTGCGCCGATCAGCGTCGTCCGCCGGCGCATTTCGAGCTTCGCCATTTGCTCGGTGATGCCGCGCCGGGACATGAGATCCAGGTACGTGGTCCAGTACTCCCGGTAGCGCGGATCGTGGTCGGTGTCGACCACCGTGAAATCCTTGTCCCTGACGAGGCGCAGGCCGAGCCTGGCGATGCGCTGCTCGATGACGGCGGGCCTGCCGATCAGGATGGGCTGGGCGATGCGCTCGTCGGCGACGATCTGCACGGCACGCAATACCCGCTCCTCCTCGCCTTCGGCGAACACGATGCGCTTCCTGTCAGGACTGGTGTCCCGCGCGGCCTGGAAGACAGGACGCATCATGCTGCCGCTGTGATACACGAACTGCTGCAAGTGCTGCGCGTAGGCCTCCAGATCGTCGATCGGCCGCGTCGCGACACCGCTTTCCATCGCCGCTTTCGCAACCGCGGGCGCGATCTTGACGATGAGGCGTGGATCGAACGGCGTCGGAATCAGATAGTTCGGTCCGAACGACAGGTCGCCGGTGCCGTAGGCCGCGGCCACGATGTCGCTCTGTTCCTGGCGGGCGAGATCGGCGATCGCATTCACCGCCGCGATCTCCATCTCGCGCGTGATCGTCGTCGCGCCCACATCCAGCGCACCGCGGAAAATGTAGGGGAAGCACAGCACGTTGTTGACCTGGTTCGGATAATCCGCGCGTCCGGTCGCCAGGATGGCGTCCGGACGCACTTCCAGGGCCAATGCCGGCGCAATCTCGGGAGTCGGATTGGCGAGCGCCATGATCAGCGGCCGCGTGCCCATGCTCTTTACCATGTCGGGCTTCAACACATTCCCTGCCGACAGGCCAAGGAAAATGTCGGCGCCTTCGATGACCTCGCGGAGGCTGCGCGCGCTCGTAGGGCGGGCATACCGGGCCTTCTTCGGGTCCATCAGCTCCGTACGGCCTTCGTAGACGACCCCGGCCAGGTCGGTCACATGGATATTTTCGAGTTTCAGGCCGAGGTCGACCAGCAGGTCGAGACAGGCCAGCGCCGCGGCACCCGCGCCGGATGCCACCAGCTTGACCTCTCCAATCGGCTTGCCGACGACCTTCAGACCGTTCGTGATCGCCGCGGCGACCACGATGGCCGTACCGTGCTGGTCGTCATGAAACACCGGGATGTTCATGCGCGCGCGGCATTCGCTTTCGACCGTGAAGCAGTCCGGTGCCTTGATATCCTCGAGGTTGATACCGCCGAACGTCGGTTCGAGCGCGGCGATGATGTCCACCAGTTTGTGGGGATCCTTCTCGTTGATTTCGATGTCGAACACATCGATGCCAGCAAACTTCTTGAACAGGACGGCCTTGCCTTCCATGACCGGCTTGGACGCCAGCGGCCCGATATCGCCAAGGCCAAGCACTGCGGTACCGTTGCTGATGACGCCCACCAGGTTGCCGCGGGCCGTGTAGCGTGCGGCATTGATCGGGTTGGCCACGATCTCCTCGCAGGGAAACGCTACACCAGGCGAATAGGCCAGTGCCAGGTCGCGCTGGTTGATCATCTGTTTTGTCGGGACGGTGGCGAGCTTGCCCGGCTTGGGAAACTCGTGATACTCAAGTGCCGCCTGACGCAGCAAGGAGGGTTCTGAAGTCATGATGAATCTTGTCGGTTATGGATGAGACATTGCCGTTTAGCGGGAGAATCAGTCTAGCGATACTTCGTGCTTTTATAATGAATGTCAGTTTTATCTACTATTAAATTTAACTGAATAATTCATTGATGATCCGGCCGTCTGCGCTGGACGCGCATAGTCATGGATCAGGAAACAGGTAGTGATCGCATGCGGTCTGGCGCCGTGACCGGATTTCCGGTGTCACAGCGCCATGCCGTCAGGCTCAGTGTTTACTCAGCGAAGCCGCAGGTACGCTCGTGGTATCGGAAACGGTGCCCGTCGTCGTATCCACAGGCAGGGCGGAACCGCGCTCGAGCACGGCTCGAGCCTGCTTGAGATCGAGCACCCTTTCCCAGCGCGCGACCACGACGGTCGCGACGCCATTGCCAACGAGGTTGGTCAGGGCACGTGCTTCGTTCAGGAAGCGGTCGACGCCCAGCAGCAGCACGAGGCCGGTCACCGGAATCTTGTGCATCGATGCCAGCGTGGCGGCAAGCGCAACGAAGCCGGCACCGGCGACACCCGCCGATCCCTTGGACGTGAACAGCAGCACGCCGAGCAAGACGAGCTGGTCCGTCAGCGTGAGATCGATATTCATTGCCTGCGCAATGAAGATGGCGGCCATGGTGAGGTAAATCGCCGTGCCGTCGGCATTGAATGCATAGCCGGTCGGCAGCACCAGGCCGACGACGGGTTTCGGAATGCCCATCTTTTCCAGCTTCACCAGCATTTGCGGCAGCACGGACTCGGTCGACGCCGTGCCGAAGGTCACCAGCAGTTCGTCCTTGATGTAGCGAAGGAACTTGAACAGGGACAGGCCGCACATCCGCATGATCAGGCCGAGTATCACGAAAACGAATACAGCCGAAGTCAGGTAGAGGCAAACGATGAGCTGGCCATAGGATGCCAGCGTACCGATCCCGTATTTGCCGACCGTGAACGCGATGCCGCCGAAGGCGCCGAGCGGAGCGAGGTACATAGCGATGCGGACAACACCGAACATCCCCTGCAGGAACATGTCGAGCATATCGACGAAAGGTTCGACCGGTTTACCCAGGCGAGCCAGCGCGATGGCAAACAGTACCGAGAAAAAGATGATCGGCAACATTTCGCCGTTCGCGAACGCGCCGACGACACTGTTCGGCACCATGTTCATGAAAAATTCCAGCGCACCGCCCTGCTGATGGGCTCTCTGCGTGTAGGTGGCGATGGCCGCGCCGTCGATATGGGACGGGTCGATGTTCATACCGATGCCCGGTTTGAACACGTTAACTACTATGAGGCCGACGGCCAGGGCAAGCGTCGAGGCGACTTCAAAGTACAAAATGGCCTTGAAGCCGACACGCCCCGCTTCGTGGACGTTGTTCATACGTGCGACGCCGACGACGACCGAGGCAAAAATGATCGGCGCCAACAACATCTTGATCATCTTGATGAACAGATCGCCAAGCGGCTTGGCTTGTGCGCCCAGATCGGGCATGTAGTGTCCGAGCAGGATGCCGGCAACGATGGCAATCAGGACCTGGACATATAGTTTGGAAAGGTATTTTCCAGCGAAGGAAGTGGACCGCATGGTTGTCTCCTCGTGCGAGTTCTTTTGGCCTGCTGAAGAACAGGTGTGACCGCAGCCGTTGCGCCTTGAGGCGCCGCCGCATTGGTCACAACCTGAACGGATTTGAGTGTTTCGACCGCGCCTCTTTAGCGGGCGTTAAGGTCGGGCGTCGGTCACGCCGACAGCTTCTGCATCTCGGCGAAGAGATCCGCCTTGCCTTCGAAGCCGATACCCGGCAGGTCCGGCATCGTGATGAAGCCGTTGTCGACCTTGACGCCGTCGGGGAAGCCACCGTACGGCTGGAACAGGTCCGGATAGGATTCGTTACCGCCCAGGCCGAGACCGGCCGCGATGTTCAGCGACATCTGGTGACCGCCGTGCGGGATGCAGCGGCTCGGCGACCAGCCGTGCTCGCGCAGCATGTCGAGCGTGCGCAGGTACTCGACCAGGCCGTACGACAGGGCGCAGTCGAACTGCAGCCAGTCGCGGTCCGCACGCATGCCGCCGTAGCGGATCAGGTTGCGGGCGTCCTGCATCGAGAACAGATCCTCGCCGGTCGCCATCGGGTTCTTGTAGTAATTGCGCAGCGTGGCCTGCAGCTCGAAGTCGAGCGGGTCACCCGGTTCCTCGTACCAGAACAGGTCATATTGCGACAGCGCTTTCGCATACTTGATCGCGGTGTCGAGATCGAAACGGCCGTTGGCGTCCACCGCCAGCTTCTGGCCATCCTTCAGCACCGACAGGATGCTGTCGATGCGGCGCAGGTCTTCGTCCAGCGAGGCGCCGCCGATCTTCTTCTTGACCACGGTGTAGCCGCGGTCGATGTAACTGCGCATCTCGTCCTTCAGCTTTTCGTGGTCCTGGCCCGGGTAGTAGTAACCGCCGGCGGCGTACACGAAGATCTTGCGATTCGGCTTGCCGTCGCCATAGCGGTCGGCCAGCAGTTGGAACAGGGGTTTGCCTTCGATCTTGGCGACCGCGTCCCACACGGCCATGTCGATGGTACCGATAGCCACCGAACGCTCGCCATGGCCGCCCGGTTTTTCGTTGGTGAACATGCAGTTCCAGATCTTGTGCGGATCCAGGTTGGTGCCGGCGTCGTCGACCAGCGAAGCAGGATCGGCTTCCAGGATGCGCGGGATGAAACGCTCGCGCATCAGTTTGCCCTGGCCATAGCGGCCGTTCGAGTTGAAGCCGTAGCCGATGACCGGTTTCCCGTCGCGGATCACATCGGTGACCACGGCAACCAGGCTCAGCGTCATCTTGCTGAAGTCGATGTACGCGTTGCGGATCGGCGAGCTGATGGGGACGGTTTTTTCACGGATTTCTACGATTCTCACGGGAGTCTCCTTAAGGACAATCGCATGTCTTGGATGCGATCAGGTGTCAGAAAACCGTAGATTAAGGCCTTGAATATCTCATATAATTCTCCGAGATTCATTTATGAAATGAGTTAAGGTGAAGAACGAACCAGCATCAGATATGCAGTTTTTCGTGCTCGTGGCCAAGCACGGCAGCTTGGCCGCAGCGGCACGGGCTCTCGACCTGACCCCTCCAGCGGCGACCAAACGCCTTGCCACACTCGAAAGCCGACTGGGTGTGCGGCTTGTAAACCGGACCACGCGTACGCTCAGCCTCACGAGCGAAGGCGAGACCTATCTACAGCATGCGAGCCGCATCCTTGCTGAGATCAAGGAAATGGAGGACGTGGTATCGCAGGGCCGCTCCGCACCTCGTGGACTCTTGCGCGTGAACGCGACCTTGGGTTTTGGACGTACGACGATCGCGCCGTTGGTGTCCACATTTACGGCTCGCTATCCGGAAGTTGAAATACAGATGGAAGTGACCGACCGGCCAGTCGATCTGGTCGAAAGCGGCTTCGACCTGGCGATCCGCTTCGGCGCCCTGCCGGATAAGCGCCTGAACGCACGCAAAATCATGTCGAATCGGCGCTTCCTGTGCGCCTCGCCGGGCTACCTCGATCGACATGGCATGCCGAAGAGCCTCGCCGACCTTGCTCATCACCGCTGCATCATCCATAGGCAAAACGACGACGCTTACGGCATCTGGCGCTTCATGCACCAGGACCATACCGAGATCGTCAAGGTCCATGGTGCACTGTCGAGCAACGATGGCGACATTGTTCTTGGATGGGCCTTGGACGGTCACGGCATCCTGATCCGGTCGGAGTGGGACCTGGCCAAGTACCTCGACAGCGGCAGGTTGAAGATCGTATTGCCAGAGTTCGATCTACCTGCGGCTGACCTGTTCGTTTATTACCCCAGCAAGCGCAATCAGACGATTCGTGCACGCGCGTTCATTGACTTTCTTGTCGAGCATTTTCGGGGACCGCAGGACAGTCAAAACGGCGGCGGAAAAAGACGCGAGCGCAAGGGCAAATGAACCTAAAACTTGCTTTTAACGCGACACAATACTCCTAAAATCATTCAGGTTTAGAGACTCTCCGAACTCTGTCATTCAGCTGGGGCGATAGCGAAGACCGAAAAGCCGCAGCTTTCCTACACACCGGCTAACCGCGATTCAACCTTTCGTCCGCTGGGCTTAGCGGTAAAATGATGGCCCTCCGGTCTAAGTTGCATGGTCACTACTACTCCGAATTATGAACGTTCCACGCGAAATCAACGCTACCGCAGCAGAGAGCCCGGCTGAACGCCCATCCGCTGAAAAACACAAGCCCATGGATCCGCAGGGTTTGAAGCCGGGTAAAAGCACCTTCTCTCCTATGATGCATGGGCGTGTTCTCGACTGAGGAACCGGGATAAGTAGAGAAACCTACGCCAGATGCTACGCCAGCGAAGCACAACGATGGGCACATTGCGACAACGCTCATCTACAGACCTAGTTCGCCGGCCCTTTGTTCGCACCAAGAATTCGACCATGTAGAAAAACGATTTATATAATTTACCTGCTTGCGACGTAGCGGCCCACCTGGGAAAACGGCATGCGCCGGCTGCGACCAGTTAGTCTCGCCCTGCCGGGGCGCTTGGCAGGCGCGCCTCATCAAGAAGACCCTCAGCGCCGCTTCAAGAGACCGTAGCATTTAGGCCGTAGCATGCCATTTGCTCGCGGTCGATGCTCAGCAACAGCATCGGCCGGCCGGCGGTCTGCTCGGCCTTCGCCTCGGAAACGCCGGGCACCTTCTGCAAGACCGTTTAGCGATCATTAACGAATACATGATTGCCAGGCAGAACATTTACCGGCTGGCGCAGCCCGCGATCGGCATTGTCTTGCAACTGGGCGCGCAAGACAGCATTGGCCTCCTTGCTCAACCAATTCCTGTTGTGCCCCCATATGCTGGGTCCGTCGGTCAACTCTACCGCCTGCCACGTGGCAGGCTCGATGATCAGGCCGCCCCAACCATATTCGATCATGAATTCCGATGGTGTCCGGACATAGAAGGACGTCATATGGTCGTTGGAATGCCGCCCTAACGTAACCGCAATGTCTGCCTTGCGCAGCTGCGCCAGGTCGTGTGCATGCCCCACATCGTCAAACTGCATCAGTTCCATCATCAGGTGATGGAAGCCGCGCCGTCCGTTTTCGATCAGGGCCAAGCTATGGTGACGCCGATTGACGTGCAGGAAATAGGCCTTGAACGGGGCCAGCACGTAATCGGATACACCGAAGCCGAGCAGTTCGGTATAGAAGGGCAGCACGGACTCCATTCTTTCGCAGGTCAGCACCACATGGCCGATGCCAAGGGGGCCGGTGCGGAATCCAGCGATATTACGTCCCGGCTGGAACGGACTGTCGGCTTTTTCGGCCCCCCAGTAGAGCTCGACCCGGTTTCCTGCCGGGTCACACATCCAGATGAGCTCGCGCACCCGGCGCTGCTCGGCCAGTGCCGCGCTGCCGCGCTGAACGCGGACTCCGGCGCCTTCCAACCGTGCCGCCATCGCTTGCAGGGCCGTGGCATTTGCCACTTCCCATCCGATATGCTGAATAACGCCGTCCGCACCGTCCTCGAATTGAAAGCGCTGGCTCAAGTCATCCATGCGGAAGGACAGGGTCCGCGCCGACCGGTCGGCAATTTGCAGGCCGAGAAATTTTGTGCCGAAGTCGGTCCACTCGGTCAGGCGGCTGGTACTGATGCCCACATAACCCAAGGATATGACGCTCATGCGTTTTCCTCCATGAAGCTGGTGACGATGCCGAGGAATTCATGTTTCTTCTCGATTTGCACCCAGTGGCCGCAATGGTCGATCGGGTGCAGGGTGGCATTGGGTAGTTTTGCTGCGAGCATTTCCGATACCCGGAACGGAATGACGCGATCGTCGCGGCCATGCACGAGGGCGACGGGCATGCGGATGGCTCTCAATTGCGCATCGCTCAGTGCGAGCATGTCGATTCCCTTCTGGCGCGGTACGGGAAACAGTCGGGCAAAACGTTCTTGCGCGTCGGCGCGGATGCTGGCGCGGTAGCGCAGCTCGACCAGATCATCCGTGACGATCGACTGGTCGTACGCAAAGATGCCGATCAGTTCGCGCATGGCGTCGCGCGACGGCTGATATCCCCATACCTTGTCCAGCCCGTCGCTGATGGGAAAACGCGTCCCCACCGACCCCATCAGCACCACCTTCTTGACGCGGTCCGGATACATGCTCGCCGTCCGGAGCGCGATGGCGCCGCCGAAGGAATTGCCGATGATGGAAAATTGCGCGATCCCCAGCGCGTCCATCAGGCCGATGACTTGCGCCACCCAGTTTTCCGGCGATGTCTGATACCCGGGCGGCGCTTGCGTGTAGCCGAAGCCGACCATGTCAGGGGCGACCACGCGGTGCGTCGTGGCAAGCTCCGGCAGGACCAGGCGCCAGTTGGCCCACGCCGTCACGCCCGGCCCCGAGCCGTGGATGAGCAGGATGGCGTTGCCCTGCCCGCGGTCGTGATAGTTGATGTGCACCCCGTCGAGGGTGATGCTGTTGCCAATCTCGGGAACGTTCTCGCTCATGTTCACTTCTCGAATATTCATGCCGTAATGAAGTGCTGCTGTCTTCGGGGCCGACGCGGGAAAATCAGCCGCGCTTCCAGATCAACCGCGCCGTGCGCGCTTCGGAGGTGCCCTCTTCCAAACGCGCCACCAGCGCCACCTGGCCTGCATCGATCGTTTCGATACGACGCTTCTGGGTCCCTCCCTTCCAATTAGGGAAGGCGCTCAAATCCACGTGATGGCTGACGGTGTCGCCGCCAAACGTATACGTCCCGGCATAGGCCAGCATGGAGCTGTAGGCCGCAGCCTTTTCGTCCTGCGAAGCGTTCCATTGCCCGCCGGTGGTGAAGTTCTGGCGGTCGCCGCGGCACAACATGCACATCATCCGGCCGTCGGGATCGTATTGAATGAAGCCTTCCACTTGCTGCCCCATCGGGTAAGTGCGGCGGCCATCGTCGTAAACCTGTTCCCAAGCAATGATCTGCCAGCGTCCGATGATTCCGTGTTCGCTCATCGACTACTCCTGTAAATTCGTGAAAATGTCTTCATGTGGCAGGACGGGCCTGCCACTTTCTTCCTGCCGCATCATTCGGCCAGAAACGCCAGCACCATGCGGTTGAATTTCTCCGCGTGCTCCCACTGCGCCCAGTGGCCGCAACGGTTGAAGATGTGCATCTCGGCATTCGGCATGCCCCACAGCAGGCGCAAACCGATATCGAAAGGGACAAACCGGTCATCGCGGCCCCAGATGATGAGGGCCGGCGCTTTGACCTCGCCGAGGCGCGGACCGTAGTCGCTGAACTGCTTCGGATTCGCAGCCAGGCTCTTCACCCAGTTTTCGAGGTGATCACGGCGCGTGAGCATGTTCTCCACGCGCAGTTGCAGCAAATCGTCGGTCAGCGCGCTGGGGTCGAACACGAAGACGTTCATCATGCGCTTGACGTTCTCGAGCGTCGGTTCGCGATAGACGTGGTTGAGCAGTTTGATGCCTTCGGTCGGCATGGGTACGAACTGGCTCGGGCCGCCTGTACCGCCGCCCATCAGGACGAGCTTGCCGACGCGCCCAGGATTGGCGAGCGCGAAGGCCATGCTGCTGTGGCCGCCCATCGAATTGCCGACCAGGTGTGCAAGTTCTACCTGGATCCGATCGAGCACGAGCTTGACGATGCGGCCGTTGAAGTCCGATCGCGAACCGGCCGTATTGAGAAACACGTCACTCCTGCCAAATCCAGGCATGTCGATCAGGAGCACGCGATAGCCGGCGCCGGCAAAAGACTCGATGTTACGGTGGAAATTTGCCCAGCCGGTCGCGCCCGGACCGGAACCATGCAGCATCACGATAACTTGACCCGAAGCCGGGCCGACGTCGTTGTAGTGAACGTTGTACTCCACCTCGCCATCGCGGACTCTTACGAACCGGCTGGAGGCGGCTTCGATATAGGGGGTGCTCATGTGCGATTCCTTCGGAGTCAGGCTGCCTTCTGCTTCAGCATATCCAGCGCCACGTCGACAATCATGTCTTCCTGGCCACCGACCATGCGGCGCTTGCCCAGTTCGACCAGAATATCGAACGCGGGCAGGCCATACTTCTGTGCGGCAGCCTCGGAGTGACGCAGGAAGCTGCTGTAGACGCCGGCATAACCGAGCGCAAGTGTTTCGCGGTCCACGCGCACCGGGCGTTCCTGGAGCGGGCGCACGATGTCTTCGGCTGCATCGATCAATTTCTTCACGTCACAGCCGTGGTTCATGCCCATGCGATCGACCGCAGCGATGAAGACTTCCAATGGTGCATTTCCAGCGCCTGCCCCCATACCGGTCAAGCTGGCATCGATACGATCGCAACCGTGTTCCAGTGCGACGATGGAGTTGGCCACGCCGAGAGACAGGTTGTGGTGCGCGTGCATGCCGGTGTGCGTCTCCGGCCGCAACACATCCTTGAATGCCTTGAAGCGATCGGCGATGTCGTACTGGTTCATCGCGCCACCGGAGTCCACCACATAAATCGTGGTCGCGCCGTAGCTTTCCATCTTCTTCGCTTCCTGCGCCAGGTTCTGCGGCGTGGTCATGTGGCTCATCATCAGGAAGCCGACCGTGTCCATGCCGAGGTGTCTTGCGTACTCGATGTGCTGCTTCGAGACATCCGCTTCCGTGCAGTGGGTGGCGACGCGCACGATGCGTGCTCCGGCATCGTAGGCGTTTCTCAGATCGTGGACGGTGCCGATACCGGGTAACAGCAGTGTCGCCACTTTCGAATGCTTCAGCACGCCGGCGACCGCTTCGATCCATTCCAGATCGCTGTGCGCGCCGAAACCGTAGTTGAAGCTGGAACCTTGCAAGCCATCGCCGTGCGCGACTTCGATGGAATCGACTCTGGCTTCGTCGAGTGCCTTGGCAATCTGCACCGCTTGTTCCAGGCTGTACTGGTGGCGGATGGCATGCATGCCGTCGCGCAGGGTGACGTCAGAGACGTAAATCTTTTTTGTCTTGTCGAACATGGGTAATCCTCCGCTCAAGCCGCTGCCGCGGAAAGTTGACGCTCGGCCATCCGCTCTGCCGTCTTCAAGGCCGCGCTGGTCATGATGTCGAGGTTGCCGGCATAGGCCGGCAGGTAATGGGCCGCGCCTTCGACTTCGAGGAAGACGGAGACTTTCAAGCCGGCCTGCTTGCCGATGCCGGGCAAGTTGAGGCCGTTCTCGTAACGATCGAACTGCACTTCTTGCTTCAAGCGATAGCCCGGCACGTATTCCCGTACGGCGGCGGCCATGTCTTTGACCGATTGGCGGATGGCCTCCTGGTCGGCGTCCAGGTCGGTCATGCAATACACGGTGTCGCGCATGATCAGGGGCGGCTCCGCCGGGTTCAGGATGATGATGGCCTTGCCCTTTTGCGCACCGCCGACTTGCTCGATGGCCTTGGACGTCGTTTCCGTGAATTCGTCGATGTTGGCGCGCGTGCCGGGGCCGGCGGACTTGCTGGAAATAGAGGCGATGATTTCGCCGTAGTAGACCTTGGCCACGCGCGAAACGGCGGCGACCATCGGGATCGTCGCCTGGCCGCCGCAGGTGACCATGTTCACGTTCGGCGAATCCAGATGCGCGTCGCCGTTCACGACGGGGATGCAATACGGGCCAATGGCGGCAGGTGTCAAATCCACCATGCGGATGCCGGACTTCAGTTTACGCAGGAAGGCGTCGTTCCTGACGTGCGCCGAGGCGGACGTCGCGTCGAAGACGATGTCAATGTCGGCGAAGTTCGGCATACGGGTCAAACCTTCCACGCCTTCATGCGTCACCGCGACGCCCATGCGCGATGCACGCGCCAGTCCATCCGAGTTCGGGTCGATGCCGACCATCGCGCCCATTTCGATATGCTTCCCATGCCGCAGGATCTTGATCATCAAGTCCGTGCCGATGTTGCCACTACCAATGATCGCGGCTTTGAGTTTCTTGTTCATCATGATTCCTTATTCGGTAAATACCGCGCACGCGCTGCCCAGCCCATCGATCTGCGTCGTGAACGTTCCTCGCTGCGTGACGGGTACCATCGGGCCGAGCGCGCCAGTCAGCACCACATCACCCGCACGCAAAGGCGTGCCCATCTTCACCATCATGTCGGCCAGCCACACGGCAGCGTTCAGCGGATTGCCGAGGCAGGCGGCGCCGCTACCACGTGACAGCACTTCGCCGTCGCAGGACAGCGTCATCGTCGCCGCGACGAGGTCGAGATCGGCAAGCCGCGCCGGACGGCTGCCCAGCACGAACAGCGCGCTCGATGCATTGTCGGCGACGGTATCGACAAAACGGATGTCCCAGTTCTGGATGCGGCTGTCGACGACTTCGATCGCCGCCAGCGCGTAGGCGGTCGCGGAGATGATGTCGGCGAAGGTGTGCTTGTCGTGCGTAAGGTCGCGCTCGAGTACCAGGGCGATTTCGGCTTCGACCTTCGGTTGGATCAGGCGCGACAGCGACATCGGTTCACCGTCGCCATAGGCCATGTTCGCAAAGAGCGCGCCGAAATCGGGCTGATTGACGCCCAGTTGCTGTTGTACCGCGAGCGAGGTCAGCCCGATCTTGCGGCCAACGATGCGCTCCCCGTGTGCACAGCGTGCATCGACGTTCGCTTGCTGGACGGCATAGGCCAACGCCATATCGTCGAGCGCGATTTCCTCGCGCACCGGCGGCACCGGCACGCGCGTGTTTTCTGCGTTGCGCAGCCTGCGAGCCAGGCTTTGTGCGAGTTGTTCAGACATCAGTGTTCCTTCTTTGTTGACGCCGCCGCAGCGGGTGCGGCATGCATGGCACCGAATCCCGCAATCCATTCGGGAATCGGTCGATAAAAATCCAGCGACGCGCGGTACGGCCCATAGGCGGACAGCGCGCCGAACGCCGCAACCCAAGTGCGGATTTCATGTGCCGACTTGCCGCCATCGCGGGTGATTGCTTCGTTGGTCATGCCATCCACCGCCGGCAGCTCGCACGCCAAGCGCTCGAGCAACGCACGGTCCCATTCGGGATTCAATGGATGCATGTTGCCGGTGCCCGCCGCGAACGCCTTGGCGGCGGCGATGGTGCGCGCCTGGCGCGCGTTGCGCGCCTCGGGCGTCGGATTGCGTCCGTCAATCAGTCTCTCCGCCACTTCCGCATCCGCGCTTGCCAGTTCCGGCACCGGCGGCTCGTGCGACATGCCGCCGGAACCGATCACAAGTACGCGTTTTCCAGTGCAGGACAGGAAGCGCCCGATGGCTTCGCCGAGCAGGCGCGAGCGGCGCAGCGTCGCCAGCGGCGGCGCCACTGAATTGATGAACACCGGGATCACCGGAAACCGGTCCAGTCCGCCGGTCAGCACTTCCAGCGCCTGCGCGCAGCCATGATCGACCTGCATCCGGTAGGACAAGGCCACATCGATATCGGCCGCCAGCACGCTTGCGGCCAACTCCCTGGACAACGCACCCGGCACCGCAAGCGGTCCGGCGAGACTCTTGTAATCGCCGATCGAGTTCGCCGCCGCGCCGATGCAGAACGGCGGCATCACGTCGTAGAAGAATCCGTTGTAGTGGTCCGGCGCAAAAACGACCACTAGTTCCGGGTCGTACGCAAGTACGCGTTCGCGTGCAGCAGCCTGCACACGCTCCACCTCCATCCGCACTTCCTGCGCCGGATCGAAATAGCCCTGCAGCGGCGTGTGAGAGAGGCATTCAAGACGAATTGGCATATCGATGCTCATATGAATTCTGTGGGGGGGCCCCTCAATGCCCGCAACGATGGCGGGCGTTGTGAGGCTCGTCGCGGACCGCGCTCCGCAGCGGCCCTGCGGCCATCGTCAGCGTCCGGCCGATTCCAGCTTGGTCAACGACACGTCGCTGGGCTTGGCGTCAAAATTCGTGCGCCAGCTCGACACATCGATCAGTGAGACCGTCGCGTGGTTTCGCTGGAAATCGATCACGTCAGCGGAGACGGTGCGGATATCGCCGGCCTTCGTGTTGACGTAGGAATGCAGTTCGATGAACTTCCAGAACTCACCCTTGCGGTTGTACGCCTCCACGTAGTGAACGCGCGGATACGCGGTCTCGACATAGAGGACCTTCTTGCTGTACGGGTGCTGTGACGGCGTGGCGACCTCGACCACATAGACCTCACGAGG
Source organism: Massilia orientalis (assembly GCF_030411975.2). NCBI lineage: Bacteria > Pseudomonadati > Pseudomonadota > Betaproteobacteria > Burkholderiales > Oxalobacteraceae > Massilia > Massilia orientalis. The sequence continues at coordinate 206,560 of NZ_JASNRB020000012.1, forward strand.
CTCGAACGAATCGTTCAGGTTCCAGTACGGCGCAGAACGATCCAGCGTCGGATATTTCTCGGCCTGTCCGGACGCCTTCGTATTCCAGTTGTCCAGGCGGCTGTTGGCCGCAGCCAGGACCCAGCGCTTGCCCAGCAGCTTGTATCCCGGGTACCAGCACGGGCGCGCATTGAAGCCGTCGATCTCGTCCTGCAACTGGTCGGAGGAACCAATCGGATCCATCCAGGCACCGCCCGACAGGCGGCGGGTTCGACGCACGGCGGGAACATAGGCCCACACGTCCGGCACCTTTTTCGAGTCATACATCATGGTGTAGGTGCCGATGCCCTTAACTTCCGACGGCGCCTTGAAGAACAGCAGCTGGCGGGCGCTTTCATCGTCGTCGCCGAGCGTCGACGAGTTGCCGGTCAGGCGGCCCTTCATCGTGAACCGGGTGAATTCAGCCACCAGTTCGGCATGGACGCCGCTCTTGCCGTCGATCAGCACCTGCGTGAAGTTCGGCACGGAGGAGACGTCGCCGAGCAGCGAGCCCAGGTGCAGATTCCAGACGATTTTCTTCGCCGCGTCCGGATCCTTCATGTCGATGTCGGGGAACGGTTCGCCCGCTTTCCAGCCATCGACCTTGCAGGCGGCTTCGTCGATCCTCGTCTTGCCTTCGTTGGCCTTGCTGGCCGCGACCCAGCGCGGATCGAGCGACACTTTCTTCGAATGCGCCAGCGTCAGCTTCCAGCCGCTGTTACGGATGCGCCATTCCATTTTCTCGGTCAGCATGCTGCCGATGGTGTGGCCCTCGAAGGTGCCGTTCTTGACCTGATCGATGTTGGCGGCGGAAATCACCGTGCCTTCGGCCAGGTCGGCGGCCAGCGCCGGCAGGCAGGCTGCGCCGATCAGCGCGACTGCAAGGGGGCGGTACAAAGTTGTTGCGTTCATGATTGCTCTCCGGGTGCAATGAGTTAGAACTGATAAGTCAAGCTGGTGTAGACCTGGTCGCGGTGGTGCAGGTAGCCGAACAGCGTGGTCCTGTCGCTGGCGGACACGCCACCGTTGACCGTCTTCGCATAGCCGTTGTCCCAGAAACCGTCGTACTCGACCTTCCAGCGCAGGTTCTTGCTCAACTGGGTCGTGACGGAGGGGATGTAGAAGCCGCCGCCATTCGTCACGTCCGAACCCAGCACGAGCTGCGGATGGATGCGGCCGTTGTCATAGCTCAGGTCGAAGATGGTGGTCACGAGCGTGCTGTGGCGCTTCGCGCGGCCGCCCCAGCCGACGCTGTACAGCAGGTTGTCGTTCTGGTCGAACTTCTGGATCCACTTGTCGAACAGTTGCACCGAGAAGAACATCGGCTTTTCCGTGCCCAGCAGGTTCTGCGTGAAAGCGAAATTCTTATCCATGCGAACCATGGCGGCGACCACGTTCTTCGTCTTCCAACCATCGAAGCCGGGCGCGATGAACTGGCTCATCGGCGACGACGTCGCGGCAACGACGTTGAACGGGGCATTCTTGATGAAGGCGACTTCGGTACTGAACACGGCATCGGCCATGTCGACGTAGCGGCTGGCCGTCGCACCGAACACATTCACGATCGGATAGATGATGTCGCCGGCACTGCCGGCCGTGGTCGTGGCGCCGGTCGGCGTCACGCCCGACGACGCGCGCACGCCCGGGATCCCGAGCAGGAAAACGGGCGTCGTCGGCGACGGATTCATGATCGGCGCGTTGTAGAACGTGCGCATCCACGAGACTGAGTAGTTGGTGTCGCCCGCCATGCCGCTCCAGCGCACGCCGCCCGTCTTGCGGTCGATGTCGGCCTTCGTGTTGTGCCAGGCATAGGGGTCGATTTTCCGGAAGTCGACGCCGGCATACGGCTGGCTGGACCAGCGGCCGCCATACACGTCGATCTCGGTGCCGATGTCCCGCTTGCGGTCCCAGCCCGGACGAATGAAGGCTTCGATGCCGCCGTTCGCTTCGGGCACGTCGATATTGGTCTTGAGAATAATGTTGCCCTTGCGCAGTTCTTCGTTGGCCGGCTCCAGGAAGCTGCGCCAGACGTTGTCATAGCCTTGCGCGAGGTCGTTGGCCACGAAGAAGTCGGTCTCGCCCCAGACGATCTGCTGCTTGCCGATGCGGAACTTGACACGGTCGCTTGCCTTGACGTCGGCATACCATTCGCGCAGATCGACGTCGTTGTACAGGTCCGTCAGGTTCTTGCCCCGGTAGCTGTTGGCTCCCATGCCTTGCAGATGTTTCAGGAACGGGGTGTCGATCTCGCGGGCGGCACGGCCCTTGGCGACGACCGTGACGGCGTCGCTCACCTTGAAGTCCATGTTCACGCGCACGGTCGTACGCGCCATGGAGACCTTGCCCTGGTCGTTGTAATTGGGCGTGTCCTGCCAGTTCTTGGCATTGACGGACACTTCCTCGCGCAGGTAGCCATCGAAGTGGAAGCGGTCCTCACCGCCGTTGTCGTCGGCCAGCACGAGCGGGCTGGCGACCACCATCACGGCGGTGGGGATCAGCGCGCGGCAAAGGCGGCTGCGTCGCGTAAAGGTGGTTTTGCGTTGCTTCATTATGTCTCCCTCAGAAGAAGCATGGAAAAGAATTGGAATCACGTTTTTGTTGTCTTCAGCAGTCGAGCGGCTGTAGCAGCGGTACCTTCGCCTCACCTCCTTGCGCACCAAAGATGAATTTGGGACGGAACACATAGATCAGCGAAGGCATCACAAACAGCGCCGACATGGCCGACACGGACAACCAGATGGCCATCAGGAGGCCCATCTCCGCCTGGAATCGCAGCGACGAGACCCACCACAACAGCGTGCTCAGGATCAGCACGCTGGCCGTGACGATGACGCCCATGCCGGCCGAATGCAGCGCCTGGCTGACGGCGCGCTCGGGCGAACTGCCGATGGCGATCTCTTCTTTGACACGGTCGGCGATGTAGAACGCGTAATCGACGCCGAGGCCGATGCCGAGCGCGGCCACCGGCACAGTATTGATGTTCATGCCGATCCCTTTCCACACCATGAAGGCGAAGGTCAGCATGTTGGAAATGATCACCGGCACCATGAACAGCATCCCGGCGATCGTCGAGCGATAGACGATGGTGCACAGCACCGCCAGCACCAGCAGCGCCAGCGCGATGGCTTCGATCTGGCTGGAGAGGATGATTTCGTTAATCGCGGCCATCACGCCGACGACGCCGCCTGCCAGTTGCCAGTGGCCTTCCCTGAGCGGGTTGGCCGCGATGAATTCCTTGATCCGTGCCACGGCCGTGCGGATGGTTTCACCCTGGCGGTCGCGGAACATCAGCGTGACCGAACCGTTGGCGGACTGCTTGTCGACGAAACGGTCCATGTCGCCCGGCTCGGAAACCGATTCCAGCATCGCCATCAGGCTGCCGTTGATGGCCGCGTTGTCCGACAATTCGCGGTAGTGCGGATTACCTTCATGGAGAGTCGCATTGAGCTGGGGGATCACGTCCGCGATCGACAGCGAGCCGCCGATCTCCGGCTGCACTTCCATGAAACGCTGGAAGCGATCCATCGATTGCAGCACCTCGTTGCTCTTGACCACGCCGGGCTTGTCGTCGTCGCCGATGACCACGAACAGGCGATCGACGCCTTCGAAGCGCCCATTGATGGCCTTGGAATCCTGGTTGTACTTCGCGGACGGCCACAGGATCGGCGATCCGGGGTTGGCGTCGCCGATCCTCAGGTTCAGCGCATAGACGCCGGCGCCGACGATCACCAGGAGGCTCACGCCGAGCACCGCGTAGCGGGCACGGGACAAGGTGATGCCGACCGCGAAGTCCAGCACCTTGCGCAACACCGGCTGCAGATTGAGCGGGTGCGCGTAGCCGCGCGGCTTGCGGATATAAGACAGCAGCACAGGCGTGAGGATCACGGCGCTGACGGTCAGCGTGGATACCCACACCACGGACAGCACCGTGAGCTTTTGCAGCATCGGAATCGGGCTCATGGCCACCACCGCCATGCACGCGGCATCGGCGATCACACCCAGCATGCCGGGACGGAACAGGTCCGCCAGCGCGACGCGGGCGGCCGTGCGGGACAGTTGTTCGTCGCCCAGCAGCGGCTGCGCCTCCAGTTCGTCATCGAACCGATTGACGATTTGTACCGAGTGCGACACGGCGCGCGACGTGATGAGCATCGCCACCACGATCACCAGCGGCTCGAAATTGATGCCGAGGGTCTCGCAAATGCCCAGCGCCCAGATAGCGGAGACCAGGCCGGCCAGCAAGGGCAGCACGACCCCGCGCCACGTGCGCAACAGGACGAACAGCATGGCCAGCGTGACACCCAGCGCGTAGAACACCAGGTGCAAGGTCTCGGGCAAGTAGTGGTTCACCCAACCGAACAGGATCGGTTCGCCGACCACGCGGATCTTCAAGGAACCGTCGTCGACCTTCTTGATCTGCGCATTGATCTCCTTGAAGACCGTCGCGTAATCGACTTTCTGGTCGATGAAATCCACCGTGATTAAGGTAGCCTGCAAATCCTTCGACACGTACGGGCCGTACACCAGCGGATTGCGCAGCACGGCCGATTTCAGCGTCGCCATCTTTTCCGGCGTCTCCGGCACATCCGGCCACATCAGGGGCGAGCTTTCGATGCCGCTGGTCGAGGCATGCACTTCCTTGAGCTTCTTGGATGCCAGCGACGTGATCTGGAACTGGTTAACTGCGGATACTTCGCGCATGCCCTGGGTCAGGTCGCGCACTTTCTCGAGAACGGACTTGCGGAAAATGTCGCCCTGGTCGACTTCGAGCATGATTGTGACCATGTTCGAGCCGCCGAAGGTGTCCTTGAATTTCTCGTGGGTCTTCACATACTCGTGCTTCGAGGGAAGCATGTCCTCGAACACCGTCCGCACCTGGATATGCAGGGCGAACCAGCTCAGGATAAGGGTACAGGCCAGCAACAGGCCGACGACCGGTTTGCGCCGGCTGATGCAAAAATGCGCGATGCGTTCAATCATGGGGAGTCTCGAAAAATGGGGCGGGAGGTTCAATGCGGATCGAGCGGCATCCACTGCCGGCCATTCCAGGCACCGACGTCGGCACCGGCCAGCCAGTAAGCGGAGCCTGCCGCCAGGACGCGGGTATGCCAGGACATGATGTGCTCACCGAGAACGCCGGTCCGCCATTGCAGGCCGTCGGCGCCTTGCGTGCCGCTGACCCAGCGGCCCAGCACACCGACCGCGAACCATTCGTTCTTGTCGGCGTTCCACAGCACATCCAGCAAGTGGTCATGCGCGGGCACGTCGACGCTGGCCCAGTGGCGGCCGCCATCGCTGCTGGTCAGCACGACGCCATCGAGCCCGACGGCGACGCCGTAGGAGGCGTCGCGGAACGCGGTGGCCATCAGCGAGCCCTCCACCGGCGCCTGTTCCTTTTCCCAGGTCTTGCCGCCGTCGCCGCTGCGCACGATCTTGCCGAACTCACCCACCACGACGTACACGCCGCCGTCCAGGATGGCGACGTCGTTCCACGCGACGTCTTCTTCCTCGCGCAGGCGCTGCCACGTCTTGCCGTAGTCTTGCGAGCGCAGTAGCGCTCCCATCTCGCCGATGGCAACCGCCACGCCGTTGGCGCCGGTGCGCACGCGGTTGAGCTTGTTGGCGACTTGCGAGCGCGGCACGTCCGCGGCCTTGGCCCAGTGCTTGCCGCCGTCTTCGGTGTAGAGGATGACGTTGTCGTTGCCTACTGCCACGGCGTGCGTGGCGTCGAACGCGGCGATGTCCTGCAGCGACAGGTCGACCGGCGTCGCCTGGCGCGTGACCTTGCGGCCCGTGTCGATGACGAGGATCTTGCCGTTGGACGCCGCGGCCAACAGCGCCCCGCCCTCGCCGTGCGCGATGCCATAGACGCGGTCGCGGCGTTCTAGCGCCGGCGGCGTGACGCTGCCGCCCACGGCCTTGGGTTTGATGAACAGGCCGGCGTACAACAGGCCGGCAATGATCGTCCACGGCAGCGCCGACACGAGAAGATTACTCAGGCGCAGTTTCTCGTTCGATCGGGTCGGGCTTTCCATGCGAAGACTGGCGCGATTATTCATAAAGCGGTCCACAAAGTTGAGAGGCAAAAAATGGCTGCTGCGAAATGATTTTCTTGATCCAGGTCATGTGCGGCTATCCCGGCACTGCGGGCTTATCCCTTGCCCGCAACATTCATGACGATGACTGCACGAATCGGACAGGCGTGTGCGCGGCGGAGCGCCGACGTGTCGGCGCGTCCTCGCACATGACGTGACGGCGTGGTCAGGCCGGCGGTATGCGGCCAAGCACGGATTCGATGGTGATGCCGATCGCCAGCAGGCGACGGTCGCTTCCCGCTGGCGCATCCAGTTCCAGCCCGACCGGCAAGCCGCTGCGCCGCCCCAATCCAACCGGCAGCTGGATGCAGGCCAGGCCCGCGCTGGCGGCAGGTTCGGTATTGCGGATCAAGCCTTCGAAGTTTTCCGGTTCGTTGACTTCCGGACCTGCCGGAGGCGCGACAATGGTGGTCGTGGGAAAGACCAGGGCGTCGATCCCCAGGGTGTCGAACAAGGTTCGATAGCGCGCTTTCAGTGCCTGCCTGCCGCCCTTCTCGGCTGCCTCGTACAAGGGCTCGACGTCGACCAAGCCCTGGGGCGTCTTCATTTTCCCAGGAAGAACCCACTGTTCGTAAATGGCTTTCACGTCAGGGCTGTTGATGTTCTCGACCAAGGCCTCGATGGATATCCCCGGCCCCTGCTCGCTCAGATAGGCCTGCATGCCGACGCGCGCTTCGTGGATGACGACAGGGAAGCCGATGGGTTGATTCAGCTCGAACAAGCCCGCATCCGGGATGTCGATCAGCTTCACGCCGTGCTCGCGCAACCTGGCCACCGCGGCCTCTGCGCATCCCCGTGTGTCCTCGTCCAGCCGGGTCCAGAACTCGGCGGGCACGCCGAGGCGCAAACAGGCGAGCTCGACAGGCGGCAACGCATGGTCATCGGTCACCAGCGCATCGAGCAGGGCCACGTCCGCCATGCATTGCGCCATCGGCCCGACGGTGTCGCGGCTGGTCGAAATGGGAATCGTGCCCAAGCTCGAATAGCGGCCGCTGCTGGGCCGCATCGATGCGCATCCGTTCAAGGCGCAGGGAATGCGCATCGAGCCGCCCGTGTCCGTGCCGAGCGCCGCCAGTGCCATGCGCGCGCCGAGCGCCGCCGCGCTTCCCGAGGACGAACCACCGGCAATCCTTTCGCTGTCATAGGCGTTGCGCACGCCCGCGCCGCTGCCCGTGTTGAACGAGGGGTTGTAACCCGTCGCGCCGAAGGCGAACTCGTTCATGTTGGTCTTGCCCAGCACGATGGCGCCCGCGTCGCGCAGCTTTTTCAAGGTCGGGGCATCGTGTTGCGGCACGAAATCGGCCAGTGCCGGAGACCCGGCCGTGCACGGCAGGCCGGCGGCGTGGATATTGTCCTTGACCACGATAGGAATACCGGCCAGCGGCTTGCGCGGCTTTCCGGCCGCGCGCTCCAGGTCGGCCCGCGCGGCCGCCTCGAGCGCGCCGGGTGCGTCAACGGTCACGAAGACATTCAGGTGCCTGAGTTCCTCAATGCGCCGCAGGCAGGCCTCGACCAAGGCCACGCTGGTCAGCGTGCCGTCGCGGAAGGCGGCCATCGCTTCATGAATGGTGAGATCGGTCGACGGCGCGGCCGCCGCCGTTTGAGACGTTTTCATGGGCTTACCTCGTCAAATGCCGGATAAAACACGAAAGGCGTCATCCTTGATCGCTTCCGGACTCGGGAAAGCGGTCTTGCTGTGGGCGATGCCGAGGTCGAGCAGCATTTCGCACATCTTGTACGCGATCACCCCGGGGTTGAGGATCGGCACCGGCAAGTTCGCCGCCAGGAAGGCATGCGACTGATGCATTGTGGTGGAGCCGAGCACCAGCACGTCCGCGCCGTCTTCCTCGATGGCCAGCCGGGCCTGTTCCAGCAGCTTGCCGAACACGACTTCCTCCTTGCCCTGCAATAAGGACTCCGTATCCGGACGCACGTTAATGGCGCGTATCGATGCCAGGCGGGACTCGAGGTTGTATTCCTTGAGCGTCTTGCGGTAGAGCGCGAACCACTGCGGCCACATGGTGAGGACGCTGAACTTGTGCCCCAGCGTGCAAGCGAGGTGGAATGCGCTCTGGCCTGGCGCCATCACGGGAATCGACAGGCGCGAGCGCAAGCCATAGAGACCGGAATCGCTGACGGTATTGATGCAGACCGCGTCGAAGCCCTCTTCCTCGGCCTTCAGGCCGGCGGCCACCACGGCGGCATCCATCAGCGTCGTGTCGTAATAGCTGTCGCCCAGGCTGAGCACACGGCCGGCGCTCACGAACTCGACTTCGATGTCGTCGCGCACCATGCCCGGCGGCAGCTGGGACGCGAACATGGCCTTCGTTTGTTCATTCATCGGCACGGGGACGATGAGCTTGATACGTTTCTTTTTCATGGCGTGTCTCCTGTTATCGTTGATGCGAGGCCTACAAGCCCACTTCGCTGCGCGAGCGCGTCAGGGTATCGATGAGCGCATACATGACTTTCCTGGCGCAGGGGAGAAGCTCGGGAATGTAGGTCGCGCCCATGCCGCCCAGGCCTTCGGCGACCGGCAGCGGCGCGCCTTGCGCCGGCCACGGCCAGCCGATGCGCGCGGTCGGCACGCCCCAGCGGCGTAGGGCCGCGCCATCTGTCTGGCCGGCCAGCCAGTCGGGTGTGCCGTGCGGCCGGCCTTCGATGTGCTCCCAGCCGCGTTTGCACGACTGGATGATCCAGTTTTGGGGATCGGTGGTGCCGCCGGGCGTGGAGCCGTACATCTCCCAGTCCATGTCCAGTTCGGGGCGACGCGCCTTGAGGTCCGCGACGAAGGCCGCGAACTGCGCTTTCACGTCGGCCGGCGACATGCGCGGATTGACGCGCACGTCGAAGAACAATTCGGTGAGGAAGGACGGAAACGCGGGACGCTCGGGATCGCCGCCGCGCACGCCGGCAATCCAGCCGTGCGGCTTGATCACGCCGGACGTGTTGTTCTCGGCATAGTCGAGGATCCATCGTTCCAGTTCGGGAATGACGGTGGCGGTGGCGCCGACCGAACTGCGGAAACCGGGAATGTCGTGCGGCACGCCCGCGTAACCGAGCGTGCCGTACACGCGCAGCTTGAACCAGGCCATGCCGGGCTCTTCGTGGTAGACCCAGTTCCACGGCTTCATGATGATGGCGAAGTCGGGATACATGCCGCGGTTCAGCAAATGCAGCACGCCGCCGGACATGCCGGCATGCTGGCGCGCCGAGATGTCCACCGGCATGCCGCCATCGGCCATGCCCATCAGCAGGTCGCCGCGCAGCGGCACCTTCGCCTCGATCAGGGCGGTCGCGACTTCGGTCAGCGTGGCGATCATGCCCTTGGGGTTCGATGCGCCCAGGCCGAACACCCAGTCGTCGACCTGTTGCGCACGCGGCTGCATGTCGGCCTCGGTGGCCGGCCCCGTCAGCAATGCGCGTTCTTCCGGCGTGCATTCGAGGTGAGTGTCGATCGGCGCGTACAGCATCACCGCCGCCCCGCCGCCCAATCCCTTGTATTGCGCCTTGACGTTCCCGCTGGTCTCGGTCAGGGGCTGGTAGCCGGCCTCGAAGCCGACCTTGTCCAGGTGCGCGACCATGAATTCGCTGGCCGCTCGGGTCGCGCCGGTCGGGCTGTGGATGTCGGTCAGGTCGAACAGCAGTCGTTGCAGGCGCTTGGGGTCGATCTTCGCGCAGGCCTGCTCATACCATTGCTTCTGTTCGGCGGAAAACGGGACGGGAGTGGTGGCGGGCAGCATGGTCGGCTCCTTGTGCTCTCAATTGCTCGGTGTGAATTGTTCGCTGTAGATGTTGGCCGGGTCCGCGCCCAGCTCGATCAAGCGTTTGGTCGCGGCGTCGATCATGACTTGCGGGCCGCAGAGGTAAGCGATGGTGTCGGGCGTCACGTCGCCCGCGCGCAAGGCGCTGACCGGATTACCGTGATGCATGCCTTCGAGCGGATCGCGGTCCACGCAGATGCGCGCTTCGAGCGTCGGCAGCCATTGCTTGCGCAACTCGATGTCATCCAAGCAGAACAGCGCGTCCGGCGTCGCGCAGCCGAAGCTGAGCAGCATGGGCGGCTTGCGCCCGCCGGTCTGGCGCAGGGTGTCGATCATCGACAGGATCGGCGCGAGCCCGGTGCCGCCCGCCACGAAGATGTGCGGCGCGCGCTTTTTCTCTTCGCGCAGGAAGAACGAGCCATACGGACCGGCCAGCTTGAGCACCTGGTCCGGCTCGGCCACCGTCGACAGGAAGTTGGACATGGCGCCGCCGGGCAGGATGCGGATCAGGAACGTCATCTTCGGTAGATCGGTGCCCACGCTCGATGGCGAATAGCTGCGCAGCACGCCCAGTCCCGGCACTTCGATCTGCATGAACTGGCCCGGATGGAATGCCATCCACTCGCCTTCGGCCAGTTCCACGGTCAGGCGCACGGCATTGCTGGCGATCTTCTCGATCGAATCGATGAACGCATGGACTTCGTGCGCGACGCTGGCGCCTGCCTCGCTGGTGTAGCTGACGTCGAAGCTGCAGTCCGAGTTGGCTTCGCATACGCACAACAGGCGGGTGCCTGCGGCCACCTCGCTGGCCAGGAGGGTCGAGCTGGCGCCTGCGCGGGTATGCGCGTCGCCCGACGACAGCGTGGCCGTGCAGGAGGAGCAGCTTCCCGACTGGCATTGGTACAGCACGGGAACCTCGGCGGCAATGGCGGCATCGAGGATGAGCTCGCCGGGGGCGACTTCGAAACTGCGGCTGACGCCGTCGGCATAGTTAAGTGTGACATTACGCATGGTGTTTCTCATTACGGTGAAAGTCAGATTCCGGGCGGATGCTGCTTGTGCCAGTCGCTGACGCGCTGCACGGCCATGCCGGCGCGGCACAGGACGGCTTCCGCGTCTTTTTTTCCGATGAATTGCACGCCCAGCGGCAAGCCCTGCTGCGTGCAGCCGTAAGGCAGGCTCAGGCACGGATGCCCGCTCACGTTGAACGGCGACGTGAACTGGATCAGCCGGCGATTCGCCTCGGGATCCAGCGCGAGGTCGGCCAGCTGCTCGTAGGTCGGCGCGGCATACGGCTGCACCGGCGCCAGCAACAGGTCGACCTGGTTGAGCACGGCGTCGACTGCGCCGGTGAAGCGCTGCGCGTCCAGCAGGATGCGCTGGTATGCGAGGCCGCTCAGTTCACGCCCGCCATCGATCAGCCGGCTCAAGGCCGGGCCGTATTCGGCGGCCCGGCTCGGATAAGTGGCTTCGTGCGCGATCGCGGTCTGCACGCCGCAGTGTTGTTCCCAGTTCGTGCTGACGGCGCGGGTATCGGGCATCCGCACACTTTGCAGGACGCCGCCGCCTTCGCGCACGAACGCCATGATCTGCTGCAGGCCTTGCTGGATAGCCGGATCGACGCCATCGCTGAGCCATGACTCGTCCACGCCGACCCGCAAGCCCTGGAACGTTTCCTCGATCCTCGGGATTTCCTGGCATGCGCCAGGCAGCGAGGTGGGGTCCTTGGGATCGTGGCCAGCGATGGCGCACAGCATGTAGAGCACGTCCCTGGCGCTGCGCGCCATGGGACCGACATGGTCGAGGCTGGCCGCAAGCTCGAACACACCGTGCCGGCTCACGCGGCCCCAGGTCGGCTTGAGGCCGGTCAGGCCGTTGGCCGCACAAGGGAAGCGGATCGAACCGCCCGTGTCGGTACCCAGCGCGGCGTAGCACAGGCCGGCGGCCGTGGCGACGCCGCTGCCGCTGGACGAGGCGCCGGCCCAGTGCGCCGCGCCCCAGGGATTGACCGGCGCCGGCAAGTCGGGATGATGGATGGCGAACGCGCCCTCGGTCATGCGCAGCTTGCCGAGTATCACCGCGCCCGCGTCCTTCAGGCGCCGCACCACGGTCGCGTCTTCCGGCGGCACGAAGCCGCGGTAGATCGTGGTGCCCGCCGTGGTCGGCATGTCCTGCGTCCAGAACAGGTCTTTGACCGCGATCGGCACGCCGTGCAAGGCGCTGCGATACTCGCCGCGCGCCAGTTCGGCCTCGGCCCGGCGCGCCTGTGCCAACGCCTGCTCCGCCGCGACATGCGCGTAGCTATTGAGTTTGCCGTCGAGCGTCTCGATGCGCGCCAGTTGCGCCCGCGTGACATCGACGGGCGACACCTTGCCGGTGCGGATCAGCTGCGACAGCTCGGACAGTTCCAGATAGTGCAATTCGTTTTCCATGCTCACTCCATGCCTCGGAAGAAGACAGGCGGGACCAGAGAAACGGGACCGCGCGCGCCGGCGCGGTCCCGTGCCTGGCTTACTCTTCGTCCGGGATCTTCGGCACCTTGTAGCCGGGGCGCAGCCCGTCGGCCGTATCCTTGAAGCGCAAGCTGGTTGTCTTCAGTGCGCCGGCCACGCCACGTCCGGGCTTGGCGATGCCGCGGTTCCAGCGCGACGCGACCTTGCGCCAGGTGATGGGAGACACGTCGGTCGCCACCAGCTGCTCGTCGTTCCAGCCGGTGCCGTCGGAATAAAAGTTCTGCATCGCTTCGCGGGCATACAGGTCGCAGTCGTTGAAGCCGTGCAGCGCCAGCGGCTTGTAGACGCGGTCGAAGCGATACTGGAATTTCTTGCGATCCGCGTCGGTCGGGCACACGCGCACTAGCACTTCCCAGTATTCGTGCGTGTCGTCGGTGATCGGCACGTACCACTCGTACTGCACCACGTGCTCTTCCGGCCAGTTCTCGACCATCAGCACGCCCGGCAGCACCACCGAGGTGCGGTAGTAGCGGCCCTTGATGCCTTCCACCTTGAGCCCCAGCTTTTCGTTCTCGAGCACGGGCGCCCACTTGTCGGTGAATAGCCACTGCATCAGCCCCTTGGGACCTTTGTCGTCCTCGACCGTAGCAATGCAATCGTCGCTGGTCGGCAGGATGCCCAGGGGAAGGACCCAGTCCAGCGCATGGACGATCGTGTTGTCCTTGTGGACGAGGATGTGGGCATTGTCGAAACCGTTCTCGCAAGCGATCCGCCAGTTGCCGAAGCCCGTGCGGTGCATGCCCAGCGCCACGGCATTTTCGTCCAGTACGCTCGGCGCGGCCGGCCACAGCGGGTGCGGGAAGCGTTCGCTGTTGTCCGGGAAGCGGAACGGCAGGTCGTCGGACAGCGGCGGCACGTCGCTGTCGGGGAAATCGTCTTCGCGCACGAACACGAAGATCATGCCGGCCGCTTCCCGCACCGGATAGGTGGTGATGCCGGTCGTGCCGATCAGTTTGTCTTCCGGGTTGGCCACGATGGTGGACAACACGCCGGATTCGAGGTCGAACGTGAAACCGTGGTACCAGCAGGAGATCGTCTCCTTGTTGAAGCACATCGGCTTTTCCGACAGGCGAACGCCGCGGTGCACGCACTGATCCTTCAGCGCATAGATCTTGCCGTCCACCCGACGCAACACGATGGGAATGCCGCAGATCTGGATGCCTTCGACATGGTCTTCCGGCAGTTCATGACTGAACAAGGCCGGGTACCAATGATTGATGAAGCCCCAGGCCGCGTCCTTGTACGGCTGGTACTGGCTCTGGACTTTGCTGCTGTTGGCGCGCTCTTCGCTGATGCCGGTCTTGACGACGCGGCGGCGGACAACGGGTTTATCTGCCATGAGAGTCTCCTACTATATGGGGAAAATGCTTCGTCCTGTGCGAAGCGGTGATTCCATGGTACGTAGCGGCACCCATGCTGGCGCTCCCGTAGGTGAACTCACTATCCCGTCAATGCAGAAAAACACGGCCCTGTGCGGATCGACCCCGGGCCGGAAACGGACAAGGGCCGGGCCCTGTTTTGCACAGGACCCGGCCCTTGAATATGATGCGCCGTGCGCTATCAGGCCGTCATGCCGCCGTCGACCGACAGCGTCGCCCCCGTCACGTAGGCGGATTTGTCCGACAGCAGGTAAAGCACGGCCCCGGCCACTTCCTGCGGCTGGCCAATGCGGCGCATGGGGATCATGTCGTCGAGCAGGTGGACGTCACCGCCCGTCGAGCGCATGTAGTTCGGCGTTTGTGTCGCGCCGGGGCACACCGCGTTGACGCGGATGTTCCGGACCGCATACTCTTGCGCGACCGACTTCGTGAGACCGATCACCGCATGCTTGGCCGCGACATAGTGGGCAATGCCGTTCTTACCGCGCAGGCCGAAGATCGACGCGTTGTTCACGATCGCACCGCCACCCGCCCGCAACATCGCCTCGACCTGATACTTCACGCCGTAATAGACGCCCTTGAAGTTGAGGTCGATGACCCATTCCGACTCCTCGACGGAAGTGCGGTGGATCGGTTTGAAATCGGCGTGGCCGCCGGCATTGTTGAACGCGAAATCGAGACGGCCGAAACGCGACTCGACGAACTGCACGAGCGCTTCGTTGTCTTCACGGCGCGCAGCGTCCATCGTCTTGATCTCGGCCTTGCCGCCCGCCTCGACGATCTCGTCGCGCACGAGGGCAAGCTTGTCCTCGGTGCGGCCGGCAAGCACCACCGTCGCGCCTTCAGCGGCGAGGGCGAGCGCGGCCGCGCGTCCCATGCCGGAGCCGCCGCCTGTCACCAGTCCTACCTTATCCTTCATCAGCATACGGTCCGCCGTCCATCAGGCAAAGATCGACTCTTGCTGTACGCCGGTTCGTATGTCGCGCCGCAGAATCACCGGTGCGCCACCATGCCTGCGTTTGGTGATCCATGCGGAAAGCGCGGAATCCAGGTACGTTGCGTGCTTCGGAAACCAGTCGGCGAGCGCGGCGGCAAGGCGCCGCACGTCGCGCAGGCCGACCTGCCCCGCTTTCGCAAGCCGGTTCACCTCCAGCACCGTGTCGAGGACCTTCTGGTGTTCATCGAGATGACAATCCATGTTCGGATAGTCCGTCTGCACCATCCACTGCCGCTCGGACTCGAAATGCGACAGCAGATGGGCCTCGACCGCCTGCAGGCAGCCGAGGGCGGTTACCGCGTTACATGCGGCAAGCGCCTTGACGACATGCACGAATTCCTGATGCGCGTGGTCCGTCGGGCCATGGCCGAGCAACATCGCGTCGTTCCACTTGAGCCGCTCGGCGGCGTTCTCGTCGAATTCGCCCGGATCCGCATGTGCGTGATGATGTGACATGTGAAGGCTCCTGCGTCGGGCGGTCAGATTGCGGCGCCGATCAGCACGGACAGCATCACTGCCGGCGTTTCGGTCCGGTTGCGCCATGCGTGGCGTGTGCCGTTCTGGATCACGACGTCCCCGGCCTTCAGGTGGCGGACTTCGCCATCGTCGAGCTCGAGCCACAGCTCTCCGGACAGGATCACGTCGTAGTCGACCGTGGCCGTGCGGTGAAAACCGGAACCGTCGGTATCAAAGGTCTCGGCGAGGCCCGGCAGGTATTTCGCATATTCCGCGCCGGCCGCGGCACCGTCGAAGCCCGGCGCGGCCATCACGCTGTCGGGCGGGCACTGCACGACGATCACGCGCGTGCCTTGCGGCGCGGGCAACATCGATTGGATGCCGGCGACCGGGTCGCGCCCGTCGAAGGGCAACGTGATTCCGGCCTCGGAAGCCCATGCCAGCGTGGTGCGAAAACCGGGCACCGACGCGTAATCGTGCGTGTTCTCCACCTGACCGTCGAACACGACTACGGACTTGCCGTTACGCTCACCGGTGACGATACGTCTTACCATGTCAAACTCCTGATTTTTGTTGTTGTGGGCCGTGCGCCTATTGCACGATCACCACGTTGACGAAACCGCCCTTGCGCTGCTCGGCGTCGGCGAGCGCCTCGTTCGCCTGCTCCAGCGCATACCGGTGATGGTCGAATACGCTCAAGTCCAGCGTGCCCGCTGCAGCCATGTAGGCGAGGTCCTGGCCCTCGCTCACGGTGAACCACAGCGACGTCATCAGGCTGATCTGCGAGCACATGATTTCGTGCAGGTTCAACGGCAGCGGATCGGACATCGCACCCACTTCGACCAGGCGGCCGCCACGGGCCAGCGACCGCAGGCAATCGAGCGTGACCTGGTGCGACGCACCCGGCCCGATCGCGTCGAGCACCGCATCGACGCCGACGCCATCCGTCTCGCTGCGTACCCACGCGCCGACGTCACCGGAGCCATACGAGAAGGTGCGGATCCGCTGCGGATCGAGTGCGCGGACGCGCTCGAGCAATTCGGGGTTGCGCGCGACGCAGAAGATCTTGACCGCACCCATCGCCCGCGCGATCTGCACCGCGCACAGGCCGAGCGTGCCGCTGGCGCCACTGATCAGGACGGTCTTGCCGGCGCAGACACCCGCCTTGCGCAAGCCCGAATACGCCGTACCCAGATAGCCGAAGCGTGCGGCCTGCTCGAAGCTGACCGCCTCCGGCAGCTTGACGAGACCATCGGCCGGCGCCGTTGCGTACTGACCGAAGCCACCGTACGGATATTGCTTGTAGATCTGCTTCGAATTCGGTCCGAAGCCGAAATAGCCCTGGAAGGTGTACGCGACACAGTTGGTCGGCTCGCCGCTACGGCAGGCGTGGCACGATCCGCATGAGCGGCCCGGATTGATGTACACGCGGTCGCCCGGCACGATGCCGGTCACGGCAGTACCGACCTTGGCGACGACACCGGCGGTATCGAGACCAAAAATCGCGGGCAGGTCCGGCAGCGTCAGGTAAGAACGTTCGCCATAGTGGCTGATCACGTTGCGCAGGTTGGGCACGACGCCGGACGCCTTGACCTCGACGAGCACATCCGTCGGGCGCAACAGCTCCGGAAGCGGCACCGTGTCGAGCTGGAAATGGCCACTGGCGTCATGTACGCGCATGGCTTTTATCTGCTTCGAAGCATTCATTCGGTCTCCTTGATCTGGTAGTAGGTTCGAGTCCTGCGCGCACGGCGGCGCAGTCCCGGCTCCGGAATCGATGCTAGGGCACGCGGGGCCGGTCGGCGCTCCCGCCGGCGCAACCTCTATCCCGTCAACGCAGAAAAGGAGATGCCGATCGCATTGCCGGCGATCGGGAACGCCTCGGATGGTTCAGTGGGATGGCGCCGAAGC
Source organism: Massilia orientalis (assembly GCF_030411975.2). Lineage (NCBI taxonomy): Bacteria > Pseudomonadati > Pseudomonadota > Betaproteobacteria > Burkholderiales > Oxalobacteraceae > Massilia > Massilia orientalis. The sequence goes on from NZ_JASNRB020000012.1 coordinate 223,693, forward strand.
GGCGCGTGCAGCCGGCGATGGAGGCGGCAGTCGCCGCCTCGTTCGTCACGCGCGCGCGGCGCCCACGAACTTGCTGGAAGTAATGTACCGGCTCGATTGGACGCGTCAGGAACGCATCAACGTTTCGGATGGGGTTTCGCCGAAGCGACGCTTGTAGTCGGTCGTGAAGTGGCCCAGATGACTGAAGCCCCAGCGGAATGCGACAGCGGTCACGGTCCCGCTGGAAGGTTGGGCCTGCTGGAGTTCGTCATGCACGCGACGCAGGCGGACTTCCTTCAGGTAGTGCATCGGCGAGATATTGCGGAACCTGCGAAAAGCGGAGAACAGGGAGCGCGTGCTGACGCCGGCATATTCGGCCAAGTCGCCCACCGAAATTGGCTCATGGGCATGCTCTTCGATGTAATGTTCGATTCGCTTGACGAAGGAAGGCGCAATGGACTGTCCTTTGTCTTCATGCAATTCCGCGCTGTAGTTGTTCGGCTGGCAGCTCAACAGCGTACCCACGAATGTCGATTCCAATTGTCTGCTCAACAGCGGCGACAACTTGTTCGAGTTCGACAGGACGTCGCACATCCACGCCAGCATCTGGACAAAATTGCGGCCGTCGGGCGTATTCAGCGCCATGCCCGTCTTGAACTCGACGTCGTTCTGCAAGGTGCGACCAAGATGCTGCTGGCACTGGCGTTTGATCACGTCGTTATCGACCCGGACGATGATTTTCTCAGTGTTCGCCATGTGATGGATGCGGGTGCGCGCATGCGCGTTCAGCACCGCGCCCTGTCCCGATTCGAACAAGATCGGCGTGCCGTCGCACTCAATGAGCTCCCGGCCCCTGATCGGAATCTGGATCAGGGCAAACGACTCCATCACATCCGGGTCGATGATGGTTTCGCCACCATAAGTCATGCGACCTACACCCAAATTGCCCGCGCGCCGATAGTTGACACGGGTATTGAACTGGGGATCTCTCGAATAAATGGCGTTTTTGCAAAAGATATGTTCGCCAATCGAGCGCGCCTCCTCAATATCGGATGTCTGACATAGACCATAGGCCGACAACACAGAATCGGCCGGAGTCACGGAAGGAAAAATGCTGTGCGCCATAGTCTCTCTCTTGAACATATAATGAACAATAACTATGGGTGTAGTGTTCCGAGCAGATTGAAATACCGCCCAGGATCCGCCGCACATTAACATAAAAACAAAATGTGGAATGCGGAGTTATCGCTCGGACCATCGCCCCACTTTGCAGCGCGCATGATGTGAGCAGCGATTTTTCCTGCTTCGTTATTAAGTTTGATCCGCGTCAATGCAACGAAAATACTACCATGCGCCGCGTAAAATAATCTTGCTATATGTAGGGCTAAGCGCCGCGTGACGAGGCCGCAATGGCGCGGCGTGGCGCCGACGCATCAAGCTTGAACACACTGACAACATTCGCCAGGTTCGCCACCTGATCTTGCATGGACTGGGCTGCCGCCGCCGCTTCCTCCACCAGCGCCGCATTCTGCTGCGTGACCTGGTCCATCTGACCGATAGCCTGGTTGACCTGTTCAATCCCAGCCGTCTGAGCCTGTGCAGCGACAGTGATCCTGCCCATGATCTCGCCTACGTGCTTGACGCTGTCGACGATCTCTTCCATCGCGGCGCCGGCCCGTTCCGCCAGCTTGCTCCCGGCGTCCACCTTTCCCACCGAATTGTCGATGAGCGCTTTGATTTCCTTTGCCGCTACCGCGCTGCGTTGCGCAAGCGTGCGTACTTCAGCTGCCACCACGGCGAAACCGCGCCCGTTCTCTCCGGCACGCGCTGCTTCCACCGCGGCGTTCAAAGCCAGGATATTGGTCTGGAACGCAATCCCATCGATCACGCCGATGATGTCCACGATCATTTTGGACGACTCGTTGATCGAACTCATCGTCTCGACGACCTCCAAGACCACGGCGCCACCCTTGACTGCCAAGTCGGAGGCGAGCAGTGCCAGTCCATTTGCCTCGCGCGCGTTGTCGGCGTTCTGTCGGACGGTCGAGGTCAGTTCTTCCATCGAGGATGCGGTTTCTTCCAGCGAGCTGGCTTGCTGCTCCGTGCGTGAGGACAAATCAAGATTGCCGGTGGCTATCTGGCTGGAGGCGCTGGCAATCGCCCCGGTGCCGTTGCGCACTTGAGCGACGATCTTCATCAGGCTGTCGTTCATATTCTTTAACGCCTGCAAGAGCTGTCCGGTTTCTTCAGTGGTCCGGACTTCGATCCGGCTGGTCAGGTCGCCCGCTGCAACCGTATTGGCCAGCATCAGCGCCTGATTCAGCGGACGGGTGATCGAGAGCGTGATCCAGACGCCCATCACAGCGGCGAACAGCAATGCTGTAGCGCCCAGGCCGAGCATCACGAGGCGGCTGTTCGCATAGGTCGTCGCGGCGCGTGCGCTATACGCGTTCATGCGCTCCACCTCGAATCCGATTATGTCGTTGATCGCCGCCTTGTAGGCGACCAGTGCCGGATCAAACCTCTCGTTCAGATAAGTCTTCTGCACCTCCGGGGTACCGGCGGCAAGCAGCGTGAGCAGTTGATTGGTGCAGATCGCGTATTGCGCATCAGCAGACAGCGCTTTGCGCAATAATTCATTTCCTTTCGGAAGATCGACCGTTCGCTTCAAATAACCAAGTTTTTCGCGCAAGCCTTTTCGCGATTCCATGATGTTCGCTTGCTGCTTTTTCCTCTCTTCGCTGTCCTCGTTGAGCAGCATATTGCTCAACGCGATCGCGATGTTATTGATATCGCCCATCGCCTGTGTGGCTTGCGCTGCCTTCGGCACCGAGTCCGTGACAATAATTGCGGCCCCATCATTGACACGGCCCAGCATGGTGATACCCAGGAGCACACAGACGACCAGCAGGAGGCCCATCACAACATTGTTGGCAATGAGGCGCGTGCCGATTTTCAGATTAGTAATATTCATGCTTCTTTCCGGGAATTGTTATGCGATAAGGGGCTAGGCGGTCCGATCTCGGGACGACTCGAACCGATCGAAGACGGGTCATCTCGCGCCAGGAAGATTGTTCAAACGGTGCTGTACCCGCATGTTATCCAGTCTGAACACGCTCACCGCCTGCGATAACTGCGTCGCCTGCTCTTCCAGGGTGGAAGCCACCGCGACCGTCTGTTCCACCAGCGCGGCGTTCTGCTGAGTGACTTCTCCCATGCTGCCGATGACCCGGTTGACCTGGTCAATGCCCCTGCTTTGCTCACGGCTGGCAAAAGCGATCGCGTGCATGATGCCGGCCACCCGCTGCACCGACTCCACGATTTCCGTCATGGTTTGCTCGGCGTCACCGACCAGGCGGTTCCCCAGTTCGACCCTCGCAACCGAGTCGTCGATCAGTCCTTTGATTTCCTTGGCCGCGGCGGCGGAGCCCTGCGCCAGGCTCCGCACTTCCGAGGCGACCACGGCAAAGCCGCGCCCCTGCTCGCCCGCGCGCACCGCCTCGACAGCGGCATTCAGCGCCAGGATATTGGTCTGGAACGCGATACTGTCGATCAGGCCGATGATGTCAGCGATCTTCTTCGCCGAGGCACTGATACCGCCCATCGTCGCTCCGACCCTGGAGACAGCTTGACCGCCCCTGAGGGCAACCGCGGAAGCGGATTCGACAAGTTCGTTGGCCCGCTGCGCATGGTCCGCGTTCAGCTTCGCGCTCGACGAAAATTCTTCCATGCCTGACGCGGTTTCTTCGAGACCGGAGGCCTGCGATTCGGTGCGAGCCGAAAGGTCCATGTTGCCTGCGGCAATTTCCTTGGTAGCGACGTTGACGGCATCGACATTCGTGCGTACGTCGCCGACGATCGCCAAAAGATTGACATTCATCTGTTGCAAAGCACGCAGCAATTGACCCATGTCGCCACCGTGGTGGGTTTCAAACGTGCTGGTCAGATCGCCGCCGGCGATCGTGCGCGCGGCGCGGATCGCCCCGCGCAAGGGGGTGACCACGGACTTGCGGAGGAAGTACCCCATCAACGACGCACTCGCTACGCCGAAGGCAGCAACACCGGCGAATGCGCACGCCACGCGGCCGCTCGACGTTGCGAAGCCGAGGACGCCCATAGCGAGATACAAGGTACATATCGTCAGCAGCCCGAACGTGATGTGCGCGCTCACTGGCAGATCATTCAACGCCGAAAAAAGACCGGCCAGGCCGGAACGCACTATTTGTCCCTCACGGATAACGATACGATCAGGATTGCCAGCAACGATCCTCCGGTAAATGCGGTCTGCCTCCTCGATCTGCGCGCGGCTGGGCTTGGTACGAACCGACATGTAACCGCTCGGACGGCCATTTTCCATCACGGGGGTCACGTTGGCCACAACCCAGTAGAAGTCGCCATTCTTGCGCCGGTTCTTCACCATTCCGGTCCACGGCTGGCTGGCCTTGATGGACTTCCACAAGTCTTCGAACGCTTCAGGCGGCATATCCGGGTGGCGCACCAGGTTGTGCGGCGCCCCGATCAATTCCTCTTTGCTGAATCCGCTGACTTCGATGAAATAGGGATTGACGTAGGTAATTCTTCCCTTGAGATCGGTCTTCGACACGATCGGCTTGCCATCCTCCATGTGATACTGCGTATCGGTTACGGGCAGATTTTTACGCATGCTATTTCTCGCAGTTGCCTCGAGCTTGTCGTCGAGTTGGTCGCTTTCGTCCTTGGAGGCGGCAGCACCGCCTCCGACACGGAATGAATGTCCGCATGCGAACGTCGTTCAGGCAGATCTTCAATTGGGTGAGTGTTCGTCAGGTACTAAGTGCCATGAGTACTGGCCGATCTAAAGTCTTCCTGGCGTTCTGGCGGTACAACTGAACAATGGACAAGCGTTCTTCCCGAATGATGGATCTGGCCAGGCGGGGTAATACGCCATCAAGCGCGTGGATGGATGCCGTTGCGGAACGGGCGCAGACCCATTCGGGCAGCTGGTCGGCCGGCACGGGCTTGGCAACCGTGTAGCCCTGCACCGCATCCACACCGAGTATCATCATCGCCTCCAGCATCTCAGGATTCTCGATGCCTTCGACTACCACCCATTTGCCCAGGGAGTGTCCCAACCGCGTCAACTGATAGGCAAAGCGCAACGCATCCCGAGCGTTGCCGATGTCCATGGCGTCGTCGGGGGTCTTGACGATGCCGCGGTCGATCTTGATGCCGTCGATTGGCAGCGTGCGCAAGCGCGTCAGTCCGCTGTGCCCTGACCCCAGATCGTCCTGCGCCAACAGAACGCCCAGCGATTTGAATTGCGATAACAGCGTCTGTTGGGTGTCGTACAGGGCCAAGGATTCGTTTTCCAGCATTTCCAGTGTCAGACGTTCCGGGCAACATTCATGAATCGTGAGCGCATTCCGGGTCGCCTCCAGATATCGGAAATCGTTCATTGCCGCCGGCGGCAGATTCAAAGACACATCCAGATCGATACCTTGCTCCAGCCAATGCTGACGATCCAGCAGCGCACGATTCAAGCCGCGCACGTACATTTCCAGAAAGTCGTCGGGCGATAAGGCAGCAAAAAAAATATCTGGCGTCAGTATCTGGTCATTATTCATCAAGCGGGCCAAGGCCTCCACCTTGGTCACGCTACCCGAGCGCAGGTCGAGTATTGGCTGGTAGTAGAATTGCAGTGCATCGGAATGAAGTAATGCCGATATGTGTTGCCGGTCTAAGAGGGAAACGACCGGCGTGTAGTTGTCTTCGATCTTGAGCCGCGCGATGGCACTACCCAGGAGGCTCTGTATCAGGTGGATAAAGGTTTCCTGGAGTTTACCGATGAACCCGCCGGGGTAAACACTGAATAACAGCAATACCGCAAACGAAATGGGTTGATCAGGGGAGCGTAACGGAATGGCCGCACACGAACGCAAGCCAAGTTTCAGGGCATGGATATCGTGCGGACTTTTTTGTGTTTGGAAATTGAGGACGCGCTCGATCTTGCCGCTACGCCAGGCCCGGCCTGTCGGCCCTTGGCCCGACGGATCGTCGGCATGAACGACGGCAGGCGGCTCCAATGAGCTAATGACGTTGAGCGCGCCCTTGTTCAGTTTGCTCTCAACGTGCTCGAAATGAAAAACGCCCTTTCCATCCGGGCGTCCAATGGCACAGACCCCGATGTCGTAGTGGTTCGCCAGTATGGTGACGGCTTGCTGAATAAGATCAGTATAGTTTTGCGCACTCCAGGCGGCTTTGGTGATTTCCAGCAAAATACTCTGTTGCGAGTCCGCGAGGTTCTGATAGGCCTTGAGCTGATAGGCCAGGTCTTGCGACAGGCGCTGGCTGTAGACGGCCATGGCGTCCAACGACACGTCGTCCTTGACTAGCCGATAGATCACCTCTATCAGTATGCTGCGACCATTTGCCAGCTCGTCCCGGTCTAATCCGACAATGGCGTGAATGCGTCCAACGTTAAGGGCGATAGCTTCATGTTCGGCGTAATCCTCCGGGCGCAGGCTGGCCAACCGTTGCAGATTTTGTGCCTGGTGCGCCTGCAAGTGCCGCAACTCCTCCTCCGAAAGTATGTCCAGGATGCGCTTGGACTTCGGCAGCCGAGATAGCTCCGCATAAAACTGCTGCACGATTTCCCAGGCCTTTTCTTTCATGACCTGTTCCATTTGCTCGATACCACTCTCTATCCGCTGCATGTCGCTGTTCTAATTAGTCAAGCGCTATGTGCCGACCGGCCGGCCTAGGGTTCTCCATGGGAATAATGGAACACTTGTTCATAGAGCAATTCGCAAAGTTAACATGCCAGAAAACCGCCTGTACATACGAATTCTCTCGATCACGATCCTGCGCGACTATCCAAATACCGCCACACTTATCCATTGCCTGCAACATTCGGTCGTGACGTTGGAGCGGCCTGCTGGGTCTGGCAGGGCAGTGGTTCCTCGCGGACACACTGCTGCCACAGCCGCTCACCTATTTTTCCTTCCGGGACGTATTCATCCAGTTGACCGGCATACTCGCTATCGGCGCGATGAGCGCGGGCATGCCACTGGCGGTACGGCTGAAGTGGCTGGGTAATCCCCCCACAAAAAGAGCGCGTTTAGAAGTAGAATTTTCTACTTAAGACAGAAAGCTCTACATGAAGACGTC